>CAIORQ010000044.1 GCA_903860745.1 uncultured Actinomycetes bacterium
CCACGACGCGCCGGCGCGCAGCGCGGCGCGCCGCGGCACCCCGTGGGCGCTGCACTGGACCCAGAACTCGTCGCCGTCTACGAGCGGCGCCCGCGCGCCGCTCATCGAGTCGGCGTCCAGGCGCAGAGAGGTCACCATGATCTCGGCGAGTTCGCCGACCTCGATGCGCCCGCGGGCCAGGTCCACCGAGGAGACGTAGCGGCGCCGCCCGTCGCGTCCCGGGGTGACGCCGCGTCGCTGACCGACGGTGACGAGTTGGGCCGCGTCGCTGCGGCCGACCACTTCGCCACTGGCGCGGTCCACGATGTCGGCCGGGGTCAGGGCGATGCGCGAGCGCAGGAACACCTCGCGGCCCCGCGAGGCCTCGATGAAGCACACGTCCTGGGAATCGGGTTTGTCCCAGGTGCGCAGCCCCACCCGTTCGGCGTGCGCGCGCACCTCGGTCTTGGTCATGCCCCCGATGGGCAGGAGGAGACGCCCCAACTGCTGCGCGCGCAGGTAGCCCAGCACGTAGCTCTGGTCCTTGGCGTCGTCGGCGCCGCGGGTCAGCAGGACCTCGTCGCCGCGGCGTTCGATCTGGGCGTGATGACCGGTCGCCACGGCATCGAAACCGAGACGCTCGGCTCGCTCGAAGAGGAGGTCGAACTTGATGTGACGGTTGCACTCGATGCAGGGGTTGGGCGATTCGCCCCGGGCGTGGCCCTCGACGAAGGGAGTGACCACCCGGCTCTCGAACTCCTCGGTGTAGTTGAAGACGTGGTGGTCGATACCCAGCGTCTGGGCCACCCGACGCGCGTCGTCGACGTCGGCGACCGAGCAGCACCCCGAATCCGAGGCCCCGCCCCAGAGCTTCAAGGTGGCGCCCACGACCTCGTGGCCCGCCTCCTTCACCAGGGCCGCCGCCACCGAGGAGTCGACGCCACCGCTCATGGCCACGAGGACTCTCATGGTCCCAGTCTGCCAGTTAGCGCCTCGAACGAGACTCCTCGAGCAGGCGGGCGTGGGCGCGGGTGACCGCCGCGATCACCGCCGTCACCTCATCGTCGCAGGTGTCGGGACCCATGGTCAGCCGCAGCGAGCCGCGCGCGCGTGGCGCCGCCACCCCCATGGCCGCCAGGACGTGGCTGGAGACGGCCGCGCCGCTCGAGCAGCTCGAGGCCGCCGAGGCGCACACGCCGTCCTGGTCGAGCAGGAAGAGCATCTCGTCGCTGGCCAGTCCCTCGAAGGTGACGTGCACGGTGCCCGGCACGGTGCGCGCCTGCTCCGCGGTGATCGCCGCGCCCGCCAAGGTCGCGAGGGACTGGCGCAGACGGTCCTGGTGCTGGCGCACGCGGTCGTGTCCCGCCCGGCGCTCGGCCTCGACGCAGCGAATCGCCGCGGCCAGGCCCACGCAGGCCGCCACGTCCACCGTGCCGCCACGACGTCCCCGCTCCTGACCGCCGCCGGGCATCATCGCCTCCAGCGCCACGTCACCGCGCAGGACGAGGGCGCCGGAGTTGACCGGTCCGCCCAGCTTGTGCGCGCACAAGGACACGGCGTCCACCCCGGCGCAGAGCTCGCCGAGGTCCAACCAGGGCGCCGCGGCCACGGCGTCGGAGTGCGTCACGGCGTGCGCGCGTCCCATGGCGGCCACGGCGTCGACCATCGCCCCCAGGGGCTGGACGACGCCCGTCTCGTTGTTGACGGCCATCACGCTCACCAGGGCCACCGTCTCGTCGAGCGCCTCGTGCAGCGCGGCCACGTCGAGGACGCCCTCGGCGTCGACGGCGATCTCGCGCACCCGCACCGAGTCGTGGTCCGCGGCGAGCATGTACGCGGCGTCGAGGACGGCGTGGTGCTCGATCGCCGAGACCACCACGGTGGTGAGCTCGTGGGAGCGGCGGTGCGCGTGGGCCACGCCGGTGACCGCCAGCGTGCACGACTCGGTGCCCCCGGCGGTGAAGATCACGCCGCCGGGCTTGGCGCCCACGAAGGACGCGACGACGTCACGCGCCTCCTCGACGGCGCGACGCGCCGCGCGCGCGGCGCGGTGGCTCCCCGACGGATTGCCCACGACCCCGTGCATCCACGGGGCCATGGCCTCGGTCACCTCGTCTCGACGCGGCGCCGAGGCCGCGTGATCGAAGTAGTACTGACTCACGCGATGAAGAAGGACTTCACATTCGTGAACTCGCGCACGCCCGCGACGCCCAGCTCACGGCCGTAGCCCGAGGCCTTGACGCCGCCGAAGGGCAGTTCGTTCATCGAAGCGACGACCGCGTTGGCGAAGACGATGCCCACGTCGAGTCCGGCGATGGCCCGCTCGATCTCGTCGGGGTCAGTCGCCCACACCGATCCCGACAGGCCCCACGGCGTGTCGTTGGCGTAGCGGATGGCCTCGTCGAGGTCGTCGGCCACGTGCACCACGGCCACGGGACCGAAGAGCTCCTCGTGGGCGGCGGGCGCGGCGGCGGGCACGTCGACGAGCACGGTCGGGGCGAAGAAGTAGCCCGGACCCTCCAGGGGGACCCCCCCGGTCGTGGCGACGGCGCCCTGGGCCAGCGAATCGGCGACCTGCTTGCTCAAGGTGTTGAACTGGCCCTCGTTGGCCAGGGGGCCGAGCACGGTCGACGGGTCCATGGGGTCACCGGTCGGCGCCGCGGCCATGGCCGCCGAGAAACGCGCGATGAACTCGTCGGCGATGTCGCGCACCACGATGAAGCGCTTGGCGCAGATGCAGGCCTGGCCGTTGTTCTGCAGGCGCGCGGTCACCGCCAGGGGGATGGTGTGGTCGAGGTCGGCCGACTTGGCCACGATGAAGGGGTCCGAGCCCCCGAGCTCGAGCACGCACTTCTTCAAGTACTTGCCGGCCAGCGAGGCCACCGAACGGCCGGCGGTCTCCCCGCCGGTCACCGTGACCGCGGCGATGCGCGGGTCGGCGATCACCGTCTCGATGCGCCGCGACTCCAGGAAGAGGTTGGTGAAGATGCCCTGGGGGAAGCCCGCGCGCGCGAAGAGTCCCTCGACGTACTCGGCGCAGCCGGGCACGCTCGAGGAGTGCTTCAAGACGATGGGGTTGCCCGCCATGATGTTGGGCACCGCCACGCGGATGATCTGCCACAGGGGGAAGTTCCAGGGCATGACCGCCAACAGCGGCCCCAGCGGGTCGTAACGGATCCCGCTCTTGGAGGCGCGGGTGGGGATCAGCTCCTCGGCCAGCATGCCCTCGGCGCGCTCGGCGTAGTAGCGCATGGTCATCGCGCACTTGGCGGCCTCGCCCTTGGCGGCGGCGAAGGTCTTGCCCATCTCGTTGGTCATGAGCTGGGCCGCGACGGGGATCTCGCCCTCGAGCAGTTCGGCCACCCGGTTCATCAGCTCCGAGCGCTCGGCGAAGGGCGTCTTCTTCCACGCGAGGAAGGCCTCGTGGGCGGTGGCGAGGGCCGCGTCGACGTAGGCGTCGTCGTGGGTCTGGTACTCACCGAGAACGGCTTCGGTGGCGGGATTGATCGCAGTGAAGGTCATGTTCCTAGTCTGCCACGGCCGGCGTCAAGTGCGACGGGGTCGGACCCATTTCGTGCCAGTACTGGGGCCGAAAAAAGCTCAGGGCGCCGAAGAGCGCCGCGAAGGCCAGCGCGGCGCCCAGCGACACCGTTCGCACGCCGACGTGGTGGGCCAGGGTGGCCTGGACCAACGCGCCGACGGGATAGAAGAGCGACAGCGACAAGACGTAGATCGACAAGATGCGCGAACGCTCGAAGGCGGGGGCGTGCAACTGCACCGCGGTGTTGAGGCCCGTCAGGGTTCCCACGTAGGACGCGCCGAGCAGGACCAGGGCCAACGCGGACGACGTCAGGTTCGGCGCCTGGGAGTAGAGCGCCTCGGCGAGCGCGATGGCGAGCATCGAAGCCCGCAGCACGAAGAGCCGCGAGGTGCGCCGCGCCAGGGCGGGCAGGGTCAGGGCGCCCAGGACTGCGCCCACCCCCTGGGCGGTGACCAGCCAGGAGGTGCCCACCTTGCCGGCGTGCAACACGTCGATGGCCATCGCGGGCACCAGGGTGATGAAGGGACTGATCAAGAGGCCCACGGTGCCCACGCCCGCGATGGCGTTGCGGCACCCGCGCGAGTGCCACGAGGCGCGCACGCCCTCCCAGGTCTCCGAGAGGATCGCCAGGCGCGTCGTCATGCGCGGCCGCGGCGGCGTGCGCACGAAGGAGAAGGCCACCACCACGGTGATGAAGGACACGGCGTTGGCCACGAAGCACCAGCCCGGCGAGCCCAGGGCCAGGGTCGCCGCCGCGAAGACCGGACCGATGATGCGCCCCAGGTTGAACTGGGCCGAACCCAACGACACCGCCGCGAGGACCTCGTCGGGTTCGACGAGGTCGCGCAGCAGGGACTGCCAGGCCGCCCACGAGGCGGAACCGCACAGTCCTTCGGCGACGGCGAGGTAGCAGGCCAGGACGGGAGAGAGGTGGTGGGTGAGCTCGGCGAGGGCCAGGGCGCTCGCGGTGGCCGCCATCACCAGGTTGTTGACCTGTATCCAGCGCTGGCGCGAGTAGCGGTCCGCCATCACGCCGCCCAGGGGCGAACCGATCAGGGCGGGGAGCCACGCCGCCACCGTGAGCACCCCGAGCCAGACCGCGTTGTGCGTGGTCACCGTGAGGTAGACCCCCAGGGCCACGCTCTGCATCCACGTGCCCGTGGAGGAGATGAAGTTGGAGCCGAGGGCCAGGGCGAAGCTGCGGTGGCGCAGGGGCGCGAACGATGCGGACGCCATGGCGTCAGGTTACCGTCACCGAGGCGCTCACTCCTCGCGGCGCTTGGGGCGTAGGGCGAACCACCAGACCGACAGGATCGTCAACAACGCACCCACGACGCCGAGGGTGGACTTGACCGCGCGACCGCTGTGGTTGGACTCTTCGCTCACGGTCACATCGTAACAACGCGACGCCGGGGTCGAACCCCGGCGTCGCGTCGCTTGACACGTGCGCCACGTGTCGTGGGGGACTCAGGCGGCGGAGGCGGCCTCGACGGCGATCTCGATCACGATCTTGTGGCTCACCGCGACGGCACCGTTCTCCAGCACGCCCTCGAAGTTGACGTTGAAGTCGCGACGGTCGATCTCGGTCGTGCCCTCGAAGCCGATCACCGAAGCGCCGGGGACGGCCGACGGACCGGTTCCCAGGAACTCGACGTCGAAGGAGACGGACTTGGTGACGTCACGGATGGTGAGGTCACCGGTCAAGACGTACTCGTCGCCGCTCTTGGGGGTGATGCTGGTGGACTTGAAGGTCAGGGTCGGGTAGGTTTCCTGGGCCAGGAAGTCGTTGGAGCGGATGTGGTTGTCGCGCATCTCGTTGTCGGTGGTGATGCTGGCGGCCAGGATGACCGCGGCGAGGAGGTCGCGGCGCTGTCACCGATGGTGATGGTGCCGGCGAAGTCGGCGAAACGGCCGCGGACCTTCGAGACGACCAGGTGGCGGGCGATGAAGGTGAGGGTCGAGTGGACCGGGTCGATGGTGTAGACACCGGCGGCGGGGAAGTTGCTCATTGTTGGATCTCCTGAAGTACGTACACGGAACTGTGTGACTCCCAATATAGTTGCGTATGCAACAACTTGTCAAGCAATAATTGTGAAAGAAGTTAAATGCTATGCTGAATCAGATGGAACCGGTCGACTCCCCGAGCGTGGCGTGTCCCTCGAGTGACGAGCGCGTGACGCTCTTCGCCCTCCTGCTCGACACCAACGCGCGATTGTCCCGGAGTTTCGCCACCCGGCTCGAGGAGAGTTGCGACATGTCCCTGGCCTGGTTCGAGGTTCTGCTGCAGCTGCGACGCGAACCCGGCGGGCGTCTCAAGATGAACCAGGTCGCCGACGCCATCGTCCACTCCACCGGCGGGACCACCCGTCTCATCGACCGTCTCGAGGAGTCCGGACTGGTCGAGCGCCAGTCGTGCCCCTCGGACCGGCGAGCGATCCACGTCGCCATCACGCCCGAAGGCAATCGCCGTCTCGACGAGGCCCTGGCGGTGCACGTGGACTACCTCGACGAGTTCATGTCGAGGCGATTGTCCTGCGACGAGCGTTCGCAGTTGACGATCCTGCTGAGCAAGCTCAACGAGACGAAGAGCCTTCCCTCGGCCTAGGCCTTGGTGATCCAGGCGAAGGCCTCGCGGCCGTCGTCGAGCTCGAGCGCGGTGCCCGGACCCTCCCCCTCACCGATCTCCACGCGCGTCGCCAGGACCTCACCGGCCAGCAGTTCGAAGCCCTCGGCCAGGTCGTCGAGTCCACTGAGCCACAAGACGATACGGTCCGACACCTCCAGCCCGGAGTTCTTGCGCAGGTCCTGGACCTGACGAACGACGTCGCGCAGGTAACCGCGGCGCAGCAGACCCTCGTCGAGGGTCAGGTCGAGCGCGATGACCTCGGCGCCGTCGCGCGAGACCGCGAACCCCCCCTGCCCCTTCACGCGCAGTTCCACGTCCTCGGCACCGAGCTCGAAGGCACCCGTCGAGAGCTGGACCGTGATCGTGCCTCCCGCCTCGATCGCCGTGGCCGCGGCCACCGAGTCCAGGGCGGCCAGCGCGCCGCGCAACTCCTTGACGGCCTCGCCGAGGCGGGGACCGACGCTGCGGAAGTTGGGCACGATCTCGAAGCTCAGCACCTCGGCGAGTTCCGTGGCGTACTCGAGCACGTCGACGTTGAGCTCGTCCTCGACCACGCCAACGGGGGGCATCACCGACCCCGCGGGCAAGAAGACCAGGGCGCGCGCCAGGGGCTGGCGGACCTTGACACCGGCCTCGGCGCGCGCCGCCCGACCCAGGGAGGTCAGACGCCGCGCCACGTCCATCGAGGCCTCGAGGGGCTGGTCGCGGCGCTCGGGCATGGCCACGGGCCAGTCCGCCAGGTGCACCGAGTCGTCGTCACTGGTCCCGAAGAGCTCGCGGAAGAGGTGTTCGGAGATGAAGGGGCACAGCGGCGCGAGCAGCAGCGTGACGCGCTGGAGCACCTCGAGGAGCGTCGCCTGGGCCGCCAGCGAGTCCGACCGCGGCGCGCGCGGGTCGGTGCGCCAGAAGCGCCGACGGCTGCGGCGCACGTACCAGTTGGACAGGTCGTCGATGAGCTGGGCGAAGGCGTCGGTGCCGCTCAGGGGTTCGTAGCCCTCGAGCGCGTCGGTCATCAGCGCCGTGACGTCCTCGAGCCGCGAGAGGATCCACCGGTCGATGGCCGGTCGTTCGGCCTCCGCGGGGATCTCGGGGTCCGCGGGGTCGAAGTCGTTGAGCGAGGCGTAGGTGGTGAAGAAGCTGTAGGTGTTCCACAGGGTGGCCAGCGTGTCGCGCAGCGACGCGTCGATGGCGCCCAGGCTGGCGCGCGTCGAGGTCCAGGGCGAGCCCTGGGAGAACATCCACCAGCGCAGGGCGTCGGCGCCGCGGGTGGAGAGGACCTCCCAGGGGTCGATGACGTTGCCCTGGGACTTGCTCATCTTCTTGCCGTTCTCGTCGACGATGTGTCCGAGGCACAGCACGTGCTGGTAGGGCGTCGACCCGAAGACCAGGGTGTTGACCGCCAGCAGTGAGTAGAACCAGCCGCGGGTCTGGTCGATGGCCTCGACGACGAGTTGGGCGGGGAACTGGCGCGCGTCGGCGCTGCCGGCCACGTGGGGGTAGCCCACCTGCGCCGAGGGCATCGCGCCCGAGTCGAACCAGGCGTCGATCACCGGCTCGACGCGGCGGGCCTCCTCGCCGCAGGTGCGACAGGCCAGGACGACCTCGTCGATGGCGGGACGGTGCGGGTCGAGCCCGCTCTGGTCACGCCCGGAGAGTTCGGTGAGCTCCGCGCGCGAGCCCACGCAGGTCAGGTGGTTCTGCGCGCAGCGCCAGATGGGCAGGGGCGTCCCCCAGAAGCGGTCGCGCGAGAGCGCCCAGTCCACGTTGTTGGCCAGCCACTCGCCGAAGCGACCGTCGCGGATGTGCGCGGGGTGCCAGTCGATCGTCGCGTTCTCGGCCATCATCTGGTCCTTGAGCTGGCTGGTGGCGATGTACCAACTGGGCTTGCCCCAGTAGATGAGGACCGTCCCGCATCGCCAGCAGTGCGGCAGCGAGTGGGTGTAGTCGAGTCGACGCAGCAGGAACCCGCGCCGCTGCAGCTCGTCGTTGATGTCGTGGTTCGCCTCGCGCACGTCGCGCCCGGCCAGCCAGGGGACCTCGTCGGTGAAGGTGCCGTCGGGGCCGACGGGGTTGAGCGTGGGCAGGGAGTGGGCGCGGCCCACCAGGCGGTCCACCTCGCCGAAGGCCGGCGCCTGGTGCACGAGACCGGTCCCGTCCTCGGTGGTCACGTAGTCCGCCGCGACGACGTAGCAGGCGTCCACGCCCTCGGGGAAGGCCACGTCGGTGAAGGGTCGCTGGTAGTGCACCCCCACGAGCTCGGCGCCCGACATCGTCGCCGAGACCCTCGCGTCCTGGCCGAGCACCGACTCGACGAGGTCGACGGCCAGCACCAGTCCCTCCACCACCGCGTAGGTGATCTCGGGATTGACGGCGACCGCCACGTTGGACAACAGGGTCCACGGCGTCGTGGTCCACACCGCCAGGTGCGTCGCGCCGTGCAGGCCACCGTGCGCGTCGGCGTCGGTGATGGCCAGGCGCACGAAGGCGCTCTCGTCGAGCTCGTCGGTGTAGACCCCGGGTTGTCCCAACTCGTGGCTGGAGAGGGCCGTGCCGCAGCGCGGGCAGTAGGGGACGACCTTCAGGTCCTCGTAGAGCAGGCCGCGCTCGAAGAGCTGCTGGAGCTGCCACCACACCGACTCCACGTAGGCGGGGTGGAAGGTGTAGTAGGCGTGCTCCATGTCGGTCCAGTAGCCGATGCGCTCGGTGAGCCGCTCGAACTCGCCCACGTAGGTGAGCACGGACTCGCGGCACAGCCGGGTGAACTCGGCGATCCCCACCTGCTCCTCGATGGCCTTCTTGCCCGAGATGCCGAGCTGCTTCTCGACCTGGACCTCGACGGGGAGGCCGTGGGTGTCCCAACCGGCGCGTCGCGCCACGTAGTGGCCCCGCATGGTGCGGTAGCGGCAGAAGAGGTCCTTGTAGACCCGGGCCCAGACGTGGTGCAGACCCGGCATGCCGTTCGCGGTCGGCGGACCCTCGTAGAAGACCCACGGCTCGGCGCCCTCACGCTGGGACAGGGTGCGTGCGAAGACGTCGTGGTCGCGCCAGCGGACCAATTCGGCCTCTTCGATGGCCACGAAATCAAGTTCAGCGCTGACCGGACGGAACACGGATCTCCTTTAGTGCGTCCGACCATCGTACTCACGGGCGCCCGCGCCCCCCGCGGTCAGGGCCGCGACGACGCGAAGCGCTCGTCGAGCCACGCCTCCTCGAGGTCCTCCAGCGACGCCAGGACCAGGTCGGCGATGGAGAACACCGCGAGCTCGCGATCGGCCGGCGCGGGGACCGCCACCACCGTCATGCGCGCCGCCTTGGCGGCCAGCACACCGGCCGTGGAGTCCTCGAGGACGAGGCAGCGATCCGGGGCGACGCCCAGGGCACGGGCCGCGCTCAAGAAGACGGCGGGGTGGGGCTTGCCGAAGTCCTCGAACTGCGCCGAGTGCAGCGAGACGAAGCGCGAGGTCAGCCCGAAGTGGTCCAAGATGCGCTCGATGAGCGCGATCGGGGTCGAGCTCGCCACGGCGACGGGCCCGCGCCGCGCCGTGAGTTCGATGGCGCGCACGGCGCCCGGCAGCAGTCGCCCCTTCTCGTCCACGAGCTCGCCGACGCGCTCGAGCAGCATCTGGGAGACCTGGGCGGGCGTCGGGCCGGACCAGGGGTAGAGCCCGAACCAGAAGTCGACCACCTCGTCGACGTAGAGACCCTTGGTGGACCGGTTGCTCGCCTCGGCCAGGGGGACGCCCAGGGCACCGAAGATCTCGACTTCGGCCTCGTGCCAGAGGACCTCGGAGTCGACCAGCAGTCCGTCCATGTCGAAGAGCGTGGCGTCGAGAGGCATCGCACCACTCTGGCACACCCGCTACGGTGGACTCCGTGAGTCCCCTGCGTCGCGGCGTCAAGAGCGACGCGCCGGCGGTAGCCCAGCGCGTCGCGGACCAGCTCTTCAACGACTCTCGCGTCGAACCGCTGGTCGCCTCGGAGTTGCCCCGCGCCGAGTTCGAATCGGCGCTCGTGGCCAGTCACAGCCCCTTCTGGGTCGACGACTCCCACGGGCGTCTGCGCGGACACCTCTACGGGGCCACCCTCGACGATCCGCTGCACGGCCGCCAGACCTGGACGGGCCCCGACGGCTACTCCTTCGACGTGGAGGGCGTGCTCGACAACCTGCTCGAATGGGCGTACCGCGAATGGCGCGCGGGGGGCTCGACCGCGCACCTGGTGTGGGCGTTGGCGGGCAACGGGACCCAGGCCTGGGTGGAGCGCGGGTACCAGATCATCAGCGTGCGGGGCTCGACCGCTCTCGAGGACGTCGAGCCGACACCGTGGCCCCGCGGACAGCGGCTGCGCTTCGCCACCATCGACGACCTGGAGACCGCCGTGGCCTTCGACGAGATGATCGACCAGGCCCAGGGCGTCGACGTGTCGGCGTTGAGCGAGGCGCAGCGCGCGGCCAACGCCGCCGACGTCGCCGAGCTGCTCGAGGACCCCGAGTGCCGCTACTTCCTCGTCGAGGTGGACGGCCGACCCGCGGCCCAGTGCGTCACCTATCCCCTGCCCGCCCTGCGGGGCAATTTCCCCGACACCGTCTACCTCGGCTCCCTCGCGGTGCACCCCGACCTGCGACGCCGCGGCCTGGCGCGTGTCCTGGTGCGCACGGCACTGGACGCCGCGCGCCGCGACGGCTTCGGACACGCCGAGGTCCGTTGGCACATCAACAACCACGGGGCGACCTCGCTGTGGTCCGCCCTGGGGTTCCGGCCCACCTACGTGCAACTGCGACGTTCCCTCGTCGAGGGGCCCGCCGGCGACTAGCCGAGGGCGGTCTCGATCGCGCTCACCAGTGCGGGGTCCTCGGGAGTCACCTGGGGCGCGAAGCGCTCGACGCTGCCGTCGGGGGAGACGAGGAACTTCTCGAAGTTCCAGCGGATGTCGCCCGTGTGGTCGTCGGCGGCGCTGGCCGACTCGATGAGCTCGGCGTAGAGGGGGTGACGGTCGTCCCCGTTGACCTCGATCTTCTCGAAGAGCGGGAAGGTCACGCCGTAGGTGGTCGAGCAGAAGGTCTGGATCTCCTCGGCGGTACCGGGCTCTTGGCCCATGAACTGGTTGCAGGGGAAGCCCAGGACACTGAAACCGCGCGCCGCGTAGGTCTCCTGGAGTCGCTCGAGCCCCTCGTACTGCGGCGTGAGTCCGCACTTGGAGGCGACGTTGACGATGAGCAGGGTCTGGCCCTCGTAGGGGGCGAGGGTGGTCGCCTGGCCGTCGAGGGTGTTGAGGGGGGTGTGGTAGAGGGACATGTCGACAACCTACCGGTCGGCGCACGGGGTCCGTCGCCTAATCTCCTTCTCATGCGCGCCGTCGTCATCGACCAGGGTGAACTCCACGTCCTCGAGCGCCCCGACCCCGAGGCCGGTCCCGGCGAGGCCGTCGTCGCGGTCTGCGCGGCCGGGCTCAACGCGGCCGATCTCCTGCAGCGCCGTGGCCACTACCCCGCCCCGCCCGGCTGGCCCGTCGACGTCCCCGGCATGGAGTTCTCCGGTCGGGTGCTGAGCGTCGGCGAGGGCGTCGACGACGCACTGATCGGCACGCGCGTCTGCGGCATCGTCGGCGGAGGGGCCCAGGCCACCCGCGTGCTGGTCCCCGCCGCCCACCTGATGGCGGTGCCCGACTCGGTGGACCTCACCGTCGCGGGCGCCTTCTGCGAGGCCTTCGTCACCGCCTACGACGCCCTGGTGCTCCGGGCCGGTCTCGTCGGGGGCCAGCGGCTACTGGTCTCGGGGGCGAGCGGGGGCGTCGGCAACGCCGCGGTGCAGATCGGACGCCTCGTGGGCGCCCACGTCATCGCGGTGACGCGTCACGTCGACCATCGCGCAGCCCTGGAGGACTTGGGCGCCGATGAGGTCATCGACCTCGCGGAGGTCTCGACGCTCGATCCCGTCGACGTCGTGTTGGAACTCGTCGGAGCGGCGCACCTGTCGCTCGCCCTGGGACGCCTCGCCCCCTTCGCCACGGTGGTGGTCATCGGCGTGTCGGGCGGCGGCGCCAAGGTCGAGGTGAACCTGCTCGGCCTCATGGCCGCGCGGGCCACGCTCACCGGTTCGACCCTCCGCTCACGCCCGGCGGCGGAGAAGACCGACCTGATCGCTCGCTGCGCGGACGCCCTGCTGGGGCCGCTGGCCCACGGCCAGCTGCGCGTCCCCCTCGCCTCGCGCTTCGCGCTCGAGGACGTCGACGAGGCCTACGAGTACTTCTCTCGACCCGGCAAGTTCGGCAAGGTCGCCCTCGTCGTGCCCGGTCAACGGTGACGTCCCCGGCCCCGCACCCCTCGCGCCTCGACCCCGCACGGCGTGACTACGCGGCCATCCTCGAGGCGCACGACCGCGCCCAGGCGGCGGGCGAGCGCAGCTATCTCGATCCCTCGAGCGGACTGGTCGTGCAGACGCGCGACGCCCACCTGGCGCGCGGGACCTGCTGTGAGAGCGGCTGTCGCCACTGCCCCTGGGTCGGCGCGGACTCCTAGAGCAGGGTGCGCAGCTGCGTGTAGGGCATCTCGAGGGCCTCGGCCACCGGCCCGTAGGTCACGGCACCGTTGACGACGTTGACCCCCTCGGCGAGCGCGTCGTCGGCCCGCACCGCTTCGCGCCAGCCGTGACGGGCCAGCTCGAGGGCGTAGGGCAGGGTCGCGTTCGCCAGGGCGTGCGTCGACGTCGAGGGCACCGCGCCGGGCATGTTGGCCACGCAGTAGAAGACGCTGCCGTTGACCACGAAGGTCGGGTTCGAGTGCGTGGTCGGACGCGTCGCCTCGAAGCAGCCACCCTGGTCGACCGAGATGTCGACGAGCACCGAGCCGTCCTTCATGCGCGCGACCAGGTCGTTGGAGACCAGCTTGGGCGCCTTGGCGCCCACCACCAACACCGCGCCGATGACGATGTCGGCGTCGAGGCAGGCCTCTTCGAGGCTCAGCGTCGAGGAGGCGATGGTCTGGACCCGGCCGTCGAAGTGGATGTCGACCTGGCGGAGACGGTCGAGGTTGCGGTCGAGGATCTTCACGCTCGCGTGCATGCCCGCGGCGACGGTGGCCGCGGCCAGACCCGCCACGCCCGCACCGATGACCACGACGTTGGCCGGTGCCACACCCGGCACGCCGCCGATGAGGGTCCCGTGTCCGCCACCGGGGCGCATCAGGTGGTGCGCGCCCATCATGGGGGCCATCCGGCCGGCGACCTCGCTCATGGGGGTCAAGAGGGGCAGCGAGTTGTCACGCAGACGCACGGTCTCGTAGGCGATGGCCACGTTGTTCGAGGCCACCAGGGCGTCGGTGCACTCGCGCGAGGCGGCCAGGTGCAGATAGGTGAAGAGGACCTGGTTGGGTCGGGCCGAGAGACGGTGGTACTCCGGCGCGACGGGCTCCTTGACCTTGAGGACCAGCTCCGAATGGGCCCACACGTCGTCCGCGGCGGCGACGATGGTCGCCCCGTTGGCCACGTAGGCCTCGTCGGGGATCGACGAGCCGACGCCCGCGCCCTCTTCGATGAGGACCTGATGCCCGTTCGAAGTGAACTCGCGCACGCCCGCGGGGGTGAGCGCCACCCGGTTCTCGTCCGTCTTGATTTCCTTAGGTACTCCGATGATCATCGTTGATCACTTCCTCCGTTGGCTCAGCCAACCTCTGTTTCATGCTCGATTGTGTCGAAGACGACGACCTTCGTCTTGAAGAAGTCGCCCTTGGTCACCAGGCGGGCCAGGACCACCAGAGGGATTCCCAAGGCGAAGGTGATCAGGATCGGGACGCTGTAGGTGAAGCCACTCGAGACGACCACCTGGTATCCGACCCACAGCAACCCTACCCCCGACAGGAGTGGCAGGACGAAGCCGGAGAAGAAGAAGGTGAACTTCTGGAACAGCACGCGACGGTACGCCCACGCGCACACGATGCCCGTCATGCCGTAGTAGAAGCCGATGAGGACGCCGACGTCGCCCACCATCTTCGCGAACACGTTGTTGACCGATGAGTTGCCCTGGGTGATGAACACGCCCAGCAAGCACACCAGCGCGATGATGAGGGTGCCCACGAGGGGGTTCTGACGCTTGGGGTCGATGACCCTGAACAACCGCGGCCACACCCGGTCGCGCGCCATGGACAGGGTGATCCGAGCCGCCGGGAGCAGCGTGGTCTGGGTCGTGGCCACCGTCGAGCTCAGCACCGCGGCCAGCATGACGAAGTACGCCCAGTGCCCCACCGCGTGCTGCGCGAAGTACAGCATCACCGTGGTCGGGTTGGACGAGTTGCTCAGCGCGGTGAACTCCTTCTCGGGAACCCACATCTGCAGCGCCACGATGTTCATGACGAAGATCAACAACAGCAGGAACATCGAGATGACACCGGCCTGACCGGGGATCTTGGAGGAGTTCTTCGACTCCTCGTTCAGGTTGACCGCGGTGTCCCATCCCCAGAAGAAGAAGACCCCCAGGACCAGTCCGGCCGACAGCGCGCCGAAACTCTTGATCGACAGGGGATTGATCCACGACAGGTGGAAGCCCACCGTGTTGGCCGGGTGCGACACGGCGACCTTGATGATCCCCCAGATCGAGAAGCCCAGGACGCACACGTATTCGACGATCACCAGGATCCACTGGAAGTTGGTGGTCCATCGGATGCCGAGGATGCACACCGCGGTGACGAAGACCAGCCACAGGGCGGCGACCACCGCCTGGAGCCAGAGGTTGTTGAACTGCGAGTTGTTGATCCAGTTCTGCTCCAGGAAGAACTGCAGCGTGTTCTGGGCGGCGGTGACCGGCGCCACGATGCAGAACAGCGCCGACGTGGCGATCTGCACCCATCCGTTGAACCACCCCACGTAGGGGCTCATGAACTTCGACAACCACGAGTACGACGCACCGCAGTCGGGGTCGCGCCGATTGAGGTGGAAATACGCCACGGCGATGAAGAGGACCGGGACGAAGGATATCTCGATGATCGCCGGACCGAAGTAGCCGACCCCACCGGTCGCGAAGAGCAACACCGCCACCGTCGCCAAGGAGTACGTCGGCGCGACCGACGAGACCGCGACGGCGGTGGAGTCGAAGAGGTTGAGCTCGCCCGCCTTCAGGGTGGCGTCGGGTTGCCCTTCGGGCACCGGGACTCCGAACGGACCTTCAGCTTCGGTGACTGACACAAATTCCCCCTTTGTTCACTTCGATCCACCGCGGTCTCGGACGAGACCCGTGCGGCCTAGGCCTCGATGTTGTGCATCACGTGCTTGATGCGCGTGTAGTCCTCGAAACCGTACACCGAGAGGTCCTTGCCGTAGCCCGAGCGCTTGAAGCCGCCGTGGGGCATCTCGGCCACGATCGGGATGTGGGTGTTGACCCACACGCAACCGAAGTCGAGGTCTCGCGTGAAGCGCATGGCGCGGCCGTGGTCGCTCGTCCACACCGACGAAGCCAGGCCGTAGTCCACGCCGTTGGCGAAGCTCAGCGCCTCGGCCTCGTCGGAGAACTTCTGACAGGTGATGACCGGTCCGAAGATCTCGCTCTGGATCATCTCGTCGTCCTGGTGAAGGTCGGCCACCACGGTGGGCGAGATGAAGTATCCCGAGTCGCCCACGCGAGTCCCACCGGCGGCGAAGCTGGCGTGAGCCGGCTTGCGGCTGAGGAAGCCGCTGACGCGTTCGAACTGGCTGGCGTTGTTCACCGGACCGAAGAGCGCGTCGTCGTTGTCACGCATGCCCACCACCGTGTTGCGGGCCTGCTCGGCCAAGGCGTCGACGAAGGAACCGTAGGCCTTCTCCTCCACCATCACGCGGGTCGCGGCGGTGCAGTCCTGTCCGGCGTTGAAGTAGCCGGCCACGGCGATCCATTCGGCGGCCGCGGCGATGTCGGCGTCGGCGAAGACGACGACGGGGGCCTTGCCGCCCAGTTCGAGGTGCACGCGCTTGAGGGTCTTGGAGGCCGACTCGGCCACCTGCATACCGGCGCGCACCGAACCCGTCACCGACGCCATCGCGGGCGTGGGGTGCTCGACGAGGGCGCGACCCGTGTCACGGTCGCCGCAGACGACGTTCAACACCCCCGGGGGGAGGACCTGGGCCATCAGCTCGGCCATCAAGAGGGTGGAGGCCGGTGTCGAGTCACCGGGCTTGATCACCATCGTGTTGCCGGCGGCGATGGCGGGCGCCCACTTCCACACCGCCATCATCATCGGGTAGTTCCAGGGCGTCACGGCCGCGCACACGCCGATGGGCTCGCGCCGCACGTAACTCGTCATGCCCTCCATGTACTCCGCGGCGCCGCGACCCTCGAGGAGTCGCGCCGCACCGGCGAAGAAGCGAATCTGGTCGATCATGGGAGGGATCTCCTCGGCCATGGTGACCGCGGTGATCTTGCCGCAGTTCTCCGTCTCCACGTCGACGAGGCGCTCGGCGTTGGCCTCGAGGATGTCGGCGACCTGCTGGAGGGCGCGCGAACGCTGCGAGGGCGTCGCTCGACGCCAAGTGGTGAACGCCGCGGCCGCCGAGACGACGGCGGCGTCGACGTCGGCGGCGTTCGAAATCGGCATCTCGGCGAAAGGTTCACCGGTGGCCGGATTGATCAGTTCCACGTACTGACCACTCTGCGGAGCGACGTACTCGCCCCCGATGAAGTTCGACAAACGACGCATCATTCCCCCATTTTCTCCTTGCGACCTACCTGTCGCGCCATCAGCAACTCTGTCAGAGATTACGCACATGCGCAACTCTTCACAAGCGTTATTAACACAGAATTGACATTTGAGGACTGGATTCGTCGCGAAATGCCGCTATAGTTGCTCTATCCGCAGCACGGATGTCTACGACAACCGAGCGGGAGAAACCAATGCCAGCAGCCAAACCTCAGAAGTCAAGTGCCAAGAGTCGTGACCGCTCCCCCGTGGAGCTGGTCGCGTTGCCGGGCCCGCTCGACGCGATCGATCGACAGATCATCGCCGTCTTGCAGCACGACGGGCGACGACCCTACGGAGCGATTGCTGACGAAGTCGGTCTCTCGGAGGCGGGCGTGCGTCGGCGCGTCCAGCGTCTCAGGGACGCGGGTGTCATGCAGATCGTCGCGATCACCGACCCCCTGCAGCTCGGCTACGGCCGAGAGGCTCTGGTCGGTATCCGAGTTCATGGTGACGTCCGTCTGGTCGCCGATCAAGTGGCGGCCATTGAAGAAGCCAACTACGTGGTCATGACCGCGGGCAGCTTCGACATCATCGCCGAGGTCATCGCCCTCGACGACAACGCATTGGTGCACCTCTTGAATGACTCCATCCGGAGTATTCCCGGGGTGACCGAAGTTGAAACCTTTCTGTATTTGAAACTCTCAAAACAGACTTACGCTTGGGGAGCGAAATGAGCATCGACGAAATCTTCACCGACGGTATCCACGTCAGTGGCGAGCACCAGGAGAGTCACCACTACTCCGAGAGGGCGCGTCGCAACCTGTGGTTGCAGATGTCGCGCATGGGGGCCTACTCGGAGAACCACGAGATCCCGATCATCGTCCGCGGCGAGGGCGTGCACGTCTACGACGCCAACGGCAAGGAGTACTTCGACGGCATCTCGGGTCTCTTCACCAACGCCCTGGGCCACGGTCGGCCGGAGTTCGCGATCGCCGCGGCGGAGTCCATGAACAACATGACCTTCTTCCCGATCTGGACCTACGCCCACCCCAAGGCCATCGAGCTCGCCGAGAAGATCGCGAGCATCGCGCCCGGTGACCTCAACCGGGTCTTCTTCACCACCGGTGGGGCCGAGGCCAACGAGAGCGCGTGGAAGCTCGCGCGCCAGTACCACAAGCTGCGCGGCGACACCGACCGCTACAAGGTGATCAGTCGCGACATCGCCTACCACGGCACGACGCTGGGCGCCCTGACCATCACCTCGCTGGACCAGTACCGCAAGCCCTTCGAGCCCCTCGTGCCGGGCGCGGTCAAGGTCCCCGCGGTGAACTTCTACCGCGCCGAGGCCCACGCCGACGACTTCGAGGCCTTCGGCCTCTGGTCGGCCGAGCAGATCGAGGAGGCCCTGTTGCGCGAGGGCCCCGAGACCGTGGCGGCCGTGTTCCTCGAGCCCGTGCAGAACGCGGGCGGCTGCTTCACGCCTCCCCCGGGCTACTGGCAGAAGGTCCGCGAGATCTGTGACCGCTACGGCGTCATCCTGGTCTCCGACGAGGTCATCTGCGCCTTCGGACGTCTGGGCACCTGGTTCGGTGGACAGAAGTACGACTACGTGCCCGACATCATCACCTGCGCCAAGGGCATCACCGCGGGCTACGCGCCGCTGGGTGCGATGATCGTGTCCGACCGCATGGCCGAGCCCTTCCACGACGGCGACGTCGCCTTCCAGCACGGCTTCACCTGGGCGGGCCACCCGCTGTCGGCCTCGATCGCGCTGACCAGCATCGGCATCATCGAGCGCGAGCACATCTTGGACCACGTCCTGGGCAACCAGGAGTACTTCCGTCAGAGCCTCGAGGCCCTGAAGGACATCCCGATCGTCGGCGACGTCCGCGGAACGGGCTACTTCTGGGGCGTCGAACTGGTCAAGGACCAGGCGACCAAGGAGACCTGGCTGGGCGACGACGCCGAGCGCCTCCTGCGCGGCTTCATCTCGCCCGAGATGTTCCGTCGCGGGCTCATCTGCCGCTCGGACGACCGCGGCGACCCCGTCGTGCAGTTGGCGCCGCCGCTCATCTCCACGCGCGACGACATCGACTTCATGGTCGGCACCCTGCGCGAGGTCTTCACGGAGGCCGTCAAGCGCCACGTGTGATGCAGCCACCACGGTCTCTGTGGTGGAGCCAGATCGACCCGACGTCGCCCCGCGCAGCACTGCGGGGCGACGTCGACGTTGACGTCGCCATCGTCGGTGGCGGCTACACGGGTCTGTGGACCGCTCGAGAGCTGCTGCGTCGCGACCCGGGACTGAGGGTCTGCGTGCTCGAGGCCCAGGTCTGCGGCTTCGGCGCGTCGGGCCGCAACGGCGGATGGGTCTCGGCCCTCTTCCCGGTCCCGGCGAGCACCGTCATCGCACGCCACGGACTCGAGGCCTACACGCGTCTCCGCCACACCCTCCAAGACGCGGTGCCCGCCCTGGGCGCCGCTGCGGCGGCCGACGCCATCGAGTGCTCCTTCGTCCAGGGCGGAACCCTGTCCTTCGCCCGCTCTCCCCTGCAAGAGGCCCGTGGTCGTGCCTACGTCGCCGAGGCGGCGGCCCACGGCCTGGGTCCCCAGGACCTGCGCTGGATGGAGGCCGGGGAACTGCGCGAGGTCGCCACGGTCGCCCAGGCGCGTGGTGCGGCGTTCTCCCCGCACTGCGCGCGCGTGCAGCCCGCCCGACTGGTGCGCGGACTCGCCGAGGCCGTCGAGCGCCACGGTGGCGTCATCTACGAGAACACCCGGGTGACCCGTCTGGAGGGAGCGACGTCGACGCGACCCGCGCGCGCTCTCAGCGCGGCCGGCGTGGTGAGTGCTCGCTACGTGGTGCGCGCCACCGAAGGCTTCACTCCCGCTATGGAAGGCCAGCGCCGCACCGTCGTGCCCCTGTACTCGCTGATGATCGCCACCGAGCCCCTCTCGCGGGAGTGGTGGGACGACTACGGCTTCGCCACCGCGCCCACCTTCAACGACGAACGCCACCTGCTCGTCTACGGACAGCGCACCGCCGACGACCGCCTCGCCTTCGGTGGACGGGGCTCGCCCTACCACTACGGCTCCACCGTGGAGCCCCGCTACGACCTCAACGAGGGGGTCTTCGATCACCTCGCCGCGTCCCTGCGCGAGCTGTTCCCGACGCTCGACGCCGAGGTCAGCCACCGCTGGGGCGGACCACTGGCCATGCCCCGCGACAAGTTCCCCTCGGTGCAGGTCGACCACCACAGCGGACTGGCCTCGGCCGGGGGCTACACCGGCGACGGGGTGACGCTGAGCTACGTCTGCGCCAACGCCCTCGCCGACCTGATCACCGCGCCCAGCGCCGACACGGCCGTCACCACCCTGCCCTTCGTGCGCGCCACCACCCGTCGTTGGGAAGTGGAGCCGCTGCGCTGGCTGGGCATCAACACCGGGCTGGCGCTGGCCACCTGGGCCGACCACGCCGAACGCCGCCACGGCCGGGAGAGTCGCGCCGCCCGGTGGCTGACCCGCTTGATGGACGCCTAGCTCAGCGCAGGATGTTGACGGCCCGCGCGGCCACGACGGCGATGGTGACCAGGGAGACGATCGACTCGCTGGCGAAGAGGATCTTCATGCGCCGCGAGAGGGGCATGGCGTCGGCGGGCGCGAAGCTCGTCCCGTTGGCGAAGGAGGTGTAGAGGTAGTCGCCGAAGCGCGGACGCCACTGCGCCGGTGCCAGAGAGGGGTTCTCCATCTGGGGGAACTGCAGGTCGAAGACCGTGGTGTCCTCCGCGGCGCGGCGCGTCGGCCCGCCACGGTCGACCTCCCAGAACCAGACGCCGTACACGATGACGTTGGTCAGCCACACCGCGACGGCCGAGTAGATCAGGGCCCGACCCTGGGACACCGAGGTGTCGAGGAGACGCTGCACCAACAAGACGACCGAGGTCACGTTGGCCAGGGTCACCAGGGCGATGAGGGTCAGGGTGAGACGGCGCACGCGCGGGGACTCGTCGGGGTGACGGTGGCGCCGCGTCGACAGGGGTATGAGCGCCAGCACGATCAGGGCGGGGATCAGCCAACGCGGTCCGATCACCAGACGTCCGGGCAGGACCACGTACAAGACGACGCAGGCGAGCAGGGCCGCCGACGCGGGCCATCGCGGTTCGGCGTGCACGCTCACGCCCACAACCTAGCGGGTGCGCTCCGCGAGCTTCAGGAGTGCCGCGGGCACGACGAGGGACCCCAGCTCGCCGCTCTTGACGAGTTCCGAGAGCAGGGGGGACGCCGACTGCGTGGCGCGCGAGGCCGGCGGGGCGACGATGACGTGGGGCCGGTTGTAGGACAGGACCTGCAGGTCCACGGTGGTCGTGTTCGCCCCCGAGGTGAAGCGGACCCACAGTCCGGTGAACTCACCTTGTCGTCCCGTCGTGAGACGCAGTTCCAGCGTGCCGCGTCCCGACGCCGACGACGAACCGAAGGTGTTGAGCGACACGTTGGCCCGCGAACCCTCGTAGGTGCTGAAGGCACCCGCGTGCGTGACCCGGGTGTGGGCGAGCAGGCCCAGCAGCGCCGGGTCCGGCCTGACCAGGGCGTGCGCCAGCCGCGTGATCGAGGGCCACGAGAGCGCCAGGGTGTACCACTGCGGACCCGAGGCGTCCGCGAGGTTGGGGGAGGTCACGTAGAGGCGACCGTCGATCGCGCGCACCGAGAAGGCCGTCGGGGCGGTGACGATGGGGACTTCGAGCTCGGCGCTCAGGGCGCTGGAGAGCGTGTCGATCCAGATCGTGCCCGAGGCGGACAGCGAGCCTCCGGTGGACAGCGTCGCGGCGAGCTCGATGCTCCGCGGCGTACGCCCGTCCAGGGGTGCCGGGTCGACTCGCGCGGGCGGGTGCGAGGCCGTGGCGCCCAGGGCCACCACGACCATCGACACCACGACGACCGCGACCAGGCAAACGAGCAGGGGGCGTCGTTTCACCCGTTCACCCTACCGGCGTCGCCCGACGCAGACGCCCCGCGTCAGTCCAGCGCTTCGTTCAAGAGGTCGACGAGGAGCCCGTGAGCGATGTTGCGACCGCTGGCGATGAAGCCGATCCGCGACGACGGATCGTCGACGAGATGGCGAAGGATCGCCGCGTAGGGCGTGGCGGCCGAACCTTCGAAGACGAGCCCGTTGACCTCGGCCGCCTCTCGGACGCCTTGGCGGATGTAGTGCTCCTCGACGAGCACCAGGGGGATCTGGGCATCGCGGATCAACTCGTTGGTGAGGGCCCCCTCGTCACCGCCACCCGCCAGCCCGTCGGCGATCGTCGCGCGATGGCGCACGGCGGCCATGGGGGTGCCGTGGAGCACGTGGTACATCGCCGCGCTGGCCTCGGGCTGCACGCCGGTGACGCGCACGTCCTCCCGGCCCATCGCGGCGCGAGCCATGAGCACGCCCGAGATCAGTCCCCCGCCGCCCACGGGAACGACGACGTGCTCGATCTCCGGGGACTGGACCAGCATCTCGGAGAAGACCGTGGCCTGGCCGGCGATGACGTGGGTGTCGTTGAAGGGCGAGATGTAGCGGATCGAGCGCTCGTCCGCCAGGGCCATGGCGTAGGCCTGGGCCTCGTCGTAGGACGAACCGTGCTGGATCAGCTCGATGTCGTAGTTGCGCAGCTTCTTCACCTTGGCCAGTGAGGCGTTGGCCGGGACGACGACCGTCGCGGGCACGTGAAGGATCCCCGACGCGTGGGCGATGCCCAGACCGTGGTTGCCGGCCGAGGAGGTGATCACCGCACCGTGGGGGTCGTCGCGGTGGGCGGCGCTGACGGCCGCGAGGGCGCCGCGGATCTTGAAGGACCCCGTGATCTGGAGGCTCTCGAGCTTGGCGAGCACCGCTCGCCCGCGCAGTCGCATGGTCACCGTCGGGGTCACCTCGAGGTGGTCGGCAATGACGCGCGCCGCCTCGGCCAAATCGTCGTGTGAGGGGGCTACGACGTGGCTCATCATCTCGAACACACTATCCCCCGCGCCCCGTCGCGCCCCTACCTGACGGTAACGTCAAGTCCGTGCACTCGCTGTGGACCCTGCTCCTCGTGGGCTCCTTCGCCTACGTCGGCACGATGGTCGACAACCTCTTCGCCTTCGCCGCCCAACTCACCCTCACGCCCCGGGAACGCTTCACCTCGGTGACCCTCGCCCAGAGTGCGGGGGTCGTGGCGCTCGTCGGGCTGGCCGGCGCCGTGGGGTCGACCCTGCACGTGCTGCCCCTGCGCTGGGTGGGCCTCTTGGCCCTCGCCCCCTGGTCGCTCGGCTGGCACCACTGGCGCCACCGACACGACGAGGTAGCGACCTCGGTGCGCCGCGGTGTCCTCACCACCTTCGTGGTCACCCTGGGCCTGGGCGGCGACAACCTGGCGGTCTGGATCCCGATCCTGCGCGCCGCGAGCCTGGTGCGCGAAGTCGCCCTGTGCGCGGTCTTCGCGTTCTGGCAGCTGGTCTTCGTGGCCCTTGCGTGGACCCTCGCCACCCATCCGCGGGTCGTGTCGTGGGGGCAGAGCAGCGGTCGGTACTTCGTCCCGTGGCTCTACGGCGTCCTCGGCCTCGTCATCCTGGCCGAATGCCGCGTCCTCTGAAAGCTCGGCACCGGAGGCACTAGCGTGGCGTGGTGCCTGTCTCAACGCCGCAACAGACACTGAACCGGCTCACCGCCATCGTCCTCATCCAGTGGATGGGCGCCACCCTGGGCCTCCCGCTACTGGCGCTCTTCCTCGAGCACCGTGGCGGCTCGCCCCACATCATCGGCCTGATCGTGGCGTCCTTCTTCATCGCCGGGGTGGTCACCCAGTACTTCCTCGGACACCTGGCCGACCGCTTCGGGCGTCGTCCGATCCTCGTGACGAGCCTCATCGTCTACGGACTGGCCTCGATGACCTACGCGCTTCCCCTGACCGCCGTCTGGTTCACCCTGACCCGCGCCCTCCAGGGCGCCTCGGCCGGCGCGCTCGAGGTCGCCTCCATGTCGGCGGTCGCCTCGCTCTTCCCCGAGCACCAACGCGGCACCGCGGTCTCGCGGATCCTCGCCGCCCAACTCGTCGGCGCGGCCATCGGTCCCCTGGCCGGCGTCGTGGCGTCGGTGGACAACCTGGGCGAGGTGTTCTTTCTCACCGGCGTCGTCAGCCTGGTGGCCGCCGTGGTCGCCTTCCGGACCAACCTGGGAGACGCCGTCTACGACCCGACCCCCCTGCCCCGGTTGCGCTGGAGCCGACCCTTCGTGGGGGTGCTCGTCGCCGCGGCGGCCACGGGACTGGTGGTGGGGGTCTACGAGACCTGTTGGAGCCTGCTGATGCACGCGCACCACGCCACGCAGCTGCAGATCCGCCTCAGCTGGACCATGTTCTGCGTGCCGTGGGTGGTGCTGAGCCGCGCCGGAGGCTGGATCGCCGACCACCTCAACCGGCGCGTCACGGCGCTCCTGGGCCTGCTCAACGCGGCGGCCTTCCTCGTCACCTATCCGCACATCCACAACAACGTCGTCATGCTCTTCGTCGGTTCGGCCGAGTCCCTGGGCGCGTCGCTGTCGTCTCCGTCCATCGCCTCGTTGCTCAGCCAGGGTGCCCACGACCGGGAGCTGTCGCGGCGCCAGGGCCTCTACGCCACCTCCACCACGGCCTCCATGGCGATCTCGGCCATCTGCTCGGGTTTCCTCTTCACCGTCAACACGGCGCTGCCCTTCACCCTGGCGGCGATACTGGCGGCCACGCTGGCCCTGACGACCCTCTACTTCTGGCGCGGCGTCCACGGACGCATCGCGCCACCGGCGCCGCCGGGCTAGCGGCGCGACGCCCGGGCGTCGTCGGGGGCCACGACGAAGTACTTCGACGAGGCGACCTTGGTCATCGGAGTCACCGACGAGGCCGTGGTGGTGCCGGCCAGGGCCTTGGGGCCCACCGAGCTCGCCCCGCTCTGGGCGACGACGACCATGGTGGCGCCGGCCGCCGCGAGTGCCACGACCAGCGAGGTCGCGCCCAGACGGCGGACCAGTTTCCTCTTCTTGGGTCGATACACGGGTCCTCCTCGAACTCGATCAGCAGACCACTTCAGTGTGCCGGCTCCGGGTGAACCCCCGGCAAGGTCCGGGTAATAGGTGACTAAATCTCGCGCGTCACCCGCGCGGACCGCGTCGACGCGACGCCGACGCCGCGGGGCCGTTCCGGTCGGGGGTCCGCGGCCCAAGAATGCACACAGATTTAACACAGCGCCTCGCGGCTCCTTAAGTTTTCGGTAAGACTGTCCGCGTACGACTAGCCCCTCACGGAGTCGTCACAGATGTGTCACATCAAATAGGGAGGACCACTCAGTGGCATCGACAGAGTTACACGACGGATCGGTCGGCGACGAAGCATTCAGGGTTGAGACGCACGGCATCGACTTCATCCCCGAGACCGAGCGGTGGGCGACCCCGCGCAACATCGGCGCCATGTGGGCGGGATCGGCGATCAACGTCGAATACTTCGTCTACGGCGCCTTGTTGATGGGATTCGGCTTCAGCTTCTGGACCGCGGTGAGCATCATCGTCATCGGCAACCTCTCCTACCTGCTGTTGGGTCTCGCCTCCCTGCAGGGACAAGAGACCGGCACCACGGCCTTCACGGCGTCGCGCGCGGCCTTCGGGACCCGCGGCTCGCGCATCGTCTCGTTCTTCAACTGGATCACCCAGCTGGGCTTCGAGACCGAGGGCCTCATCCTCATCGTCGGCGCGGTCATCGTGCTGTGCCAATACGGGGGATTTCACCCCAACGACACCGCCAAGGTGATCTTCATCATCGTCGCCACCTCCATCCAGGCGGTCCTGCCCTACCTGGGGCACGCGACCATGGTCAAGGTGCTGCGCGCGCTGATCGTGCCCTTCGCGGTGATCTTCGTGATCTTCGCGGTCCTGGAGTCCCAGCACGCCCATCCCGGCGGCGTCTTCGTCTTCGCCCACGGCTGGGAGCCCTACAGCGCGGGGCTGGCCTTCACCATCGCGCTCTCGGGGCTGGGATGGACCGAGTGCGGCAACGACTACACCCGCTACCTGCCGCGCGACTCGAAGAAGGGCGCCGTCGTCGGCTGGATCTTCCTGGGCACGGCCCTGCCAGAGATCGCGATGATGGTGATGGGGGCCCTGGCCTTCAGCTTCTTGTCCACCTCGGCGGTGTGGAACAGCGCCAACCCCTTCGAGGCGCTCTACCACCAGCACCACATGCCCTCGTGGTTCGTGGTGATCTTCCTCCTCTTCGCCATCGTGCAGCTCTTCGGCATCAACTCGCTCGACCTGTACTCCTCGGGCGTGTCGGTCCAGGCGATGGGCATCCACCTCAAGCGCTACCAGGCCGTCCTCATGGACTCGGTCATCGCCTGCGGGTTGACGATCTGGGCGACCTTCGGCTCGTCCTTCTCGCTGTACATGAAGGACTTCGTCGGCGTCATCATCGTGTGGATCGCCCCGTGGTTCGGCATCTTCATCACCGACTGGCTGCTGCGCAAGTATCGCTACAACGCCGCCGAGATGCAAAAGACCGGCTCGGACAGCATCTACTGGAGCGCGGGCGGTTACAACGTCAACGCGCTGATCGCCTTCGTCGTCGGCCTGGTCCTCTCGACGACCGCCTTCTCCAAGGCGCCGCCGCCCGTGAACTTCCCGATGCACTGGATGACGCCCTTCTCGAACCACTTCGGCGCCTTCTACTGCGACGGGACGGCCAAGGCCAATTGCGGCCCCGCCGGCTGGTTCGGCGGAGCGGACATGTCGGTGTTCTTCGGCATCATCTCCGCCGCGCTCCTCTACTTCATCCTGGAGAAGGCCTCGGGACACGTCTCGCGCCAGGTGGCCCGACAGGACGAGCTCGAAGCCACTCGCTAGACCCCCGGCACCCCGGCCGTCCGACGTGGCGGCCGGGGTGCCTCGTGGGGCCGACGCTGGGCTAGTTTCGTGCGCAGGTGCCCGACCGGGGCGCGGGAGCGGAGGTGGCCGATGGCGGATTCCCCAGGAACCAAGTGTCTGCGGTGCCAAGGGGACATGCAAGAGATCGGCGAGGTCTCGCTGGTCACCGGCAAGCACTCGGCGGCGGCCAAGCTGCTGTTCGGCCAGCTCGCCGAGATGGACGAGCGCCCCTGGGCGCTGAGCGCCCATCGCTGCAGCTCGTGCCACCTGGTGGAGCTCTACGACCCCGCGCCCTAGGCCTCGGCTGGTCGACCGGGGACTACTGGTCGGTGGGCGGCACCCAGGTGGTCTCCTCGTCGCGGCGGTACGACCGCATGGCCTCGAAGTCGTCGCTCGCTCGCTGGGTGGCCTCGCGATAGTGTTCGCGGGCCGCCGCCGCGGCCTCGCCGGTGGGCCGCTGGGCGCTCAGGCTTGACCTGAGCGATCCCCACACCCTCGCCCGCACCGACTCGGCGGCGTCCTTCACGGCGGTCACCGGCGAGAAGTCCATCGACACCGACACCGGCGGCGAGGGTGGCGAGACGCCCTGGTCGTTGCGCGCCACCACCGAGACGTCGTAGCGCTGCCCGACGCTGAGCCCGGTGACCGTGAGCGTCGTTCGATCACCCCTGGAGGGAATGGTCCTCGACGCGCCCGACGCGTCGGCCACGGTCACCTCGTAGCCCGTGACCGGTGAGGAACCGGCGAACCAGGGTGCGTCCCACGCGAGCGACAAGGTCGTGTCACCAGCGGGACTGGCCGTGACGTTGGACGGTGATTCGGGTACGTGAACATTGCCCATCGCGCCTCCGAGGTCGTGGTCGTCAAGGAGGGCCAGTGCCACCGGGCCTGGTCCGCTTGCACCACGGGTGACTCTAGCCGCCGGTCCCGACGGTGACGAGTCTTGGAACCGGCCTCATCACTCGGGGCCCGGTCGGTGGCTTCGCGAGGGCCGCGGCGATCCTCGGTGCTCGCGTGGCCAGACCAGCCGCAGGCCGCTCCAGACCTCGTCGATCGCGCAGACCTTGTTGTCCACGAGACCCGCCGCCAGGGCCGCCTCGCGCACCACCCGGTCCGTCAGGTCCGTCGCGACGCCCGAGGCCTTCTTCGGCCAGGCGATCCACACGGCGCCGTGGGGAAAGACCCGTCTCCCGAGGCCCGCGATAGACCGCTCCAGGGTGGCGGCTCGCGTGTGGAACGAGACGATGACGTCGGCGGCCCCCCGTGACCCTCGGCGCAGGACCGCGCCAGGAGGGAGTTCGATCGAGAAGGCGGGCGGTGCGCCGAGCAGCACCAGGGTCGAGTCCCCACGGACGCCCAACTTGCTGGCCAGAGGGGCCTGGGAGTATCCCGCCATGGTCAGCAGTCTCCCACCGGCGGGCCCCCGGTCGCTCCATGCGGTCCCGGGAGGCCGGACCACGCGCGACAGTGGGACGAGTCACTGCGAAAGACGGCGAAGGCGACCCTCGTCGGACGTCGCGGTGGGATCAACCGTGCCAGTCCTCGATCAGGCTCCCGTCGCTGCCGGGTCGGAAGATGGGGATGGAACCCAGGGCGTGGACCCGGCTCGCGTCGTCGGCCAGGGCCTCTCGCCAGAGCGAGGCCTCCGTGACGAGGGTCCCGATGGCCACCACGTCGGCGCCCACCGAGCGCAGGAGCCGTAGGGCGGTCCCGGTGGACGCACCCGTCGAGATGACGTCGTCGACGATCGCCACACGCTGGCCGGCCACGTCGGGAATCCGCGCCCGGTCGAAGAGGAGCCGCTGTTCGGCGTCGGTGGTGATGGAGCGCACCTTCTCCGACACGGCGTCGGCGAGGTGGATCTTGGGCGTCTTGTGCAAGATGACGTACTGGTCCAGGCCCAGGGCGCGCGTCACCTCGATCGCGACGGGGATGCCCATCGTCGCGACCGTCGCCACGATGTCGACGTCGAAGGGCCGGAGGATCTCGGCCAGCTCCTCGCCCGCGCGACGCATGAACTCCACCCCCATGTCCACGGTGATGAGCAGGGCGAGCGTCAAGTCCGCCGAGAGGGGGACCAGTGGTAGGTCGACCAGTTGGCTGCCGATGGAGACGCGATAGGTGGAACTGCTCACGACGTTGGAGCATACTGAAACCATGACAACCCGAGATCCCCTCGACCCGGCCCTCGCCTCCACCATGCTCGCCACCGCGATCAGCGAAGCGCGTCAGGGGCTCGCCGAAGGCGGTATCCCCATCGGCGCCGCCCTCTTCAGCCGCTCGGGCGAGCTGCTCGGCTCCGGCCACAACCGTCGCGTCCAGGAGGACGACGCCTCGGTGCACGCCGAGACCGACGCCTTTCGCCACGCGGGCCGGCGGCGCAACTACGCCGACACCGTGATGGTGACCACCCTGTCACCGTGCTGGTACTGCTCGGGGCTCGTGCGTCAGTTCAACATCGGCGCCGTGGTGATCGGGGAGGCGGAGAACTTCCACGGCGGTCACGACTGGCTGGCCGAGCTCGGCGTCGAGGTCGTGGTCCTCGACGACGAGGAGTGCACCGAGTTGTTGGGCACCTTCATCCACGAGCATCCCGAGCTGTGGAACGAGGACATCGGCCTCTGATCAGCGAACGGGCGGTCCGAAGAGCCGGTCGCCGGCGTCGCCCAGTCCCGGCGTGATGTAGCCCACCGAGGTCAACTCCCGGTCCAGCGCGGCCGCCACGATCTGCACGTCGGGGTGGGCCTGGCGCACCGCGTCGAGGCCCGGCTGGGCCGCGATGAGGCAGAGCGCGGTGATCTCACCGGCGTTGCGCTGGCGCAGCATGTCGAGGACCTGGATGAGCGACCCGCCAGTGGCGAGCATGGGGTCGCACAGCACCACCGGCGCGAGTTCGAGGTCCTCGGGCAGGCCGTCGAGGTAGACGTCGGCGTGCAGGGTGGTCTCGTTGCGGCGTAGCCCGACCAGGCACACGCGATGGCGCGGCAGCACCTCCTGCACGGCCGGGGTCATCCCGAGACCCGCGCGCAGGATCGGCACGATCACGAACTGCGTGTCCACGCGCACCGCCGGCGCGCCGTCGACGACGGGGGTGTCGACGGTGGTCGCGGTGACCGGGATGTCGCGGAAGGCCTCGTAGGCGAGGAAACGCGAGATCTCCCCCGACAGACGCAGGAAGTCCGCGTTGGAGGTGTCCTTGTCGCGGATCTGGCGGACCTTGTCCTCGACGATGGGGTGCTGGACGATGAGTGGAGTGGGCACGAGGTCACATTACGCCTTGGGGACCCGTCGGTTCGACGCCCGGGTGGGACCGTGGTGGGAGGGTCCGCGCCGAGCCCACGACCCAAGGATCCCTTCGCGCGTGAGCGATGTCGAAAGGCTCGCCGGCGCTGGCGACTCACGCACCAGTAGAGGTCCGGCGGACGACCCCCGGTCGGAAATTCCTTGATTTCCGTATTAACTTGTGTTTTGCAAGTTATACTCGGTCGTGAACACCGTCGGCGACCAGGCCGACCGTACTCCAAGGAGACACCCCCATGACGCAACGAGTCCTCGTCACCGGTATCGGTGGCTACGTGGGAAGACACGTCGCCGCCGAATTGCTCACGCAGGGCTACGAGGTCGTAGGTACCGTCCGCTCCCTCGCGAGGTCCGAGTCCACTCGGTCCGCCATCGCCGCGGCGGCCGCCGCCGAGATGCTGACCTTCGTCGAGGCGGATCTCCTCGCTGATGGCGGTTGGGACGAGGCGATGACCGGGTGCCGGTACGTCATCCACGTCGCCTCCCCCTTCGTCCTCGCCGAACCCAAGGACGAAAACGACCTCATCGCCCCCGCCGTCGAGGGGACGAGGCGCGTACTGGGCGCCGCGAAGCGCGCCGGCGTCGAGCGAGTGGTGCTGACCTCGTCGGTGGTGGCCAATACCGCCGGCAAGCCCAGTGGCCGCTACGGCCCCGACGCCTGGTCCGACGTCAACGCCAACATCGGCGCCTACGCCAAGAGCAAGACCCTGGCCGAGCGCGCCGCCTGGGACATCGTCGCCGACGGATCGATGGAGCTCGTCGTCATCAACCCCGGCTTCATCATGGGACCCCCGCTCGGCACCCCCGGTGACGGACAGAGTGAATCCATGATCAAGGCCATGATCGCCGGCAAGATGCCGATGATTCCCGACGTGGCCATGGGCATGATCGACGTGCGCGACGTCGCTCGTCTGCACGTCGCCGCCCTGAGCGCCAGTGCGGCGCCCGGCAAGCGCTTCATCGCCGCGAGCGAGCAGCCCGTCGAGTTGTCCTACCTGGCCAGCGTGCTGCGGGCAGCCGGCTACACCAAGGTGCCTTCGCGAAAGGCCCCGAACTTCGCGGTCCGGGTGATGAGCCTCTTCGACCGCGAGGCCAAGGGAACTTTGCCCCAGCTCGGGAAGAGGGTCGCCTACGACAACCACGAAACCTACGATGTTCTCAAGTGGCAGCCGACCCCGTTGGAGACGACCTTCGTGGAGATGGCTGCCTCGGTCGCTCGCTAGGAGGCTCATGGAGAAGGAACTCGACTCGGAGACACTGGACTGGCGCTCGGTCTGTCCCATCGCCTCGGGCCTGGACGTCCTCGGGGACAAGTGGTCCTTGATCATCGTGCGTGACCTCATCCAGCACGGGACCCGCACGTACTCCGAGTTCGGCGACTCGCCGGAGAGGATCTCCACCAACATCCTGGCGGCCCGGTTGAAGTGGCTCACCTCCCTCGGCCTCATCGAGCACGTCGACCCCGAGCGAGCCTCGCGCAACAACGCCTACCGACTGACCGCCAGCGGCCTGGCCCTGCGACCCGTCCTCGAAGAGCTCGGGCGTTGGTCGCAGAACCATCTCAAGGCGCTGCACCCCGACATCGTCGACATCCTCTAGCCAACCACGGCAGCCACCTCGGGGATCCTCCTTGACTTGCAATTCGCAAGTTACTACTATCCGACGAGGAGTGAATCACAATGACCGACGAAGCGACACCCGCCTACGCGATGGTGCAGATCAACATGAAGGACCCCGAGGAGTTCATGGAGCGCTACGCCCAGCACGTCATGCCCATCCTGGCGGCCTGGGACGTGAAGATGATCGCGGGCACCATGGCGCCGAGCACCATCGAGGGCGACTTCAGCGGAAACTGGGCCGCCATCTTGCGCTTCTCCAGCATCGACGCCGCCCACGAGTGGTACAACTCGGCGGACTACGAGCCCTACAAGAACCTGCGCCTCGACGAGTTGACCGACTTCACCAGCCTCGTCTTCCTCGAGGGTCTCCCCGCAACTCCGGTCGAGGGCTGAGAGAGTCGTCGACGCACGGATGGCCGTCCACGCTGACCCTGAAGGACACCCACCCACCGAGCACTGACGGCCACCGTCACGAGTCGGCCTCGTTCGGCGAGGCCGACTCGTGACGTCATCGGGACCGACCTAGATGAGTTGCTAGGGCAACTCTTGCGCCCTTCGTCTCCTCGTGCCCACGAAGCGAGGAACTCTCGCGAGAACGCGCCGACGTTCGCGGTGGACCGTCGGCGCGCCCGAGGTCGCCCGGTACGATGGCTCGGTGCCGAAAACCCTCCCCCCGCGCTCGCGAGCGGGTGGAGAAGGCGGCGCCAATCCCCTCGGCGGGGTCTTCTCCACCTACCCCGGACCGCGCGCGCAGATCTCGCGCGACACCACCCTGCCCTGGTGGCGACGGGTCTTGCCGATCATCGCGTCGCATCGCGTCACCTTCATCGCGTCCATCGCCCTCTCCTTCGCCAGCCTGATCTTCCAGACCCTGGTACCCAACATGCTCAACCACGCGATCACCAACGTGCTGCAACGCCACGCGGGCTCGCTGCGCCAGGCGGTGATCGAGATCCTCGTCGTCGGCGTCGTCGCCGGTGCCACCGGCATCGTCTCGCGCCAGTTCCTCTACCGCACCGCCTACGAGGTCGAGGCGGACCTGCGCTCGTTGATCTACGAGCACCTCACCTGGCTGTCCTTCGGCTTCTACGACCGGGTACAGTCCGGCCAGCTGATCAGTCGCGCCAACTCCGACATCCGCAGCGTGCAGATGTACTCGACCTTCGCGCCGCTGATCATCGTGCAGGCCTCGATCGGAGTGCTGGCCTTCGGCTTCATGGTCTCGATCGACCCGCTACTCGCGCTGGTCGCCCTGACGATCATGCCGATCCTCTACGTCGTGGGCATCAAGATGCGCCGGGTGCTCTTCCCGATCTCCTGGGTCCTGCAGTCACGCCTGGCCGACGTCGCGACGATCGTCGACGAGAACGTCAACGGGGTGCGCGTGGTCAAGTCCTTCGCCCAGGAGGAGGCCGAGGTGAACCGACTGGCCGACGCCGCCGAGCGAGTGGCCTGGGGCTACACCAAGGACGCCGAGATCCGCGCCACCTGGTCGCCCTGGGTCCAGAACCTGCCCCAACTGGGCCTGGCCCTGGTGCTCGCCTTCGGCGGGGCCATGGTCATCCAGGGCCACCTGCACCCCGGAGCGATCCTGGCCTTCAACGCCTACCTGATGATGCTCCAGGCCCCCTTCATGATGTTGGGCCAATTGGTGATGATGGGCCAGCGGGCCAAGGCCAGCGCCGAGCGCATCTTCGAGATCCTCGACGAGCGCCCCGAGATCGTCGAGCGCCCCGGCGCCTTCGACCTCGTGCAGGTGGCCGGTGCGCTCGACTTCGACCACGTGCGCTTCGGCTATCACGCCGACAACGAGATCCTCCGGGACTTCGACCTGCACGTCGACCCGGGCGAGACCGTGGCGCTGGTCGGACGCACCGGTTCGGGCAAGTCCACCGTCGCGCGCCTGCTGACGCGCTTCTACGACGTCTCCGGCGGCGCCGTGCGCGTCGACGGGCACGACGTGCGCGACGTGACCCTGGCCTCGTTGCGCGAGAACGTCGGCGTGGTGCTCGACGAGCCCTTCCTCTTCTCGGTGAGCGTGCGCGACAACATCGCCTACGGCGTGCCCCACGCGTCGCCCGAGGCGATCGAGGCCGCGGCGCGCGCGGCGGCCGCCCACGACTTCATCCTCGAACTGCCCGAGGGCTACGACACGGTGATCGGCGAACGCGGCTACACCCTCTCGGGCGGCCAGCGCCAGCGCCTGGCCATCGCGCGCACCCTGTTGGTCAACCCACCCGTGTTGATCCTCGACGACGCCACCAGCGCCGTCGACGTCCACGTGGAGTCCACCATCTACGGGGCCCTGCGCGAGCTGATGAGTTCGCGCACCACCCTGGTGATCGCGCACCGCATCTCCACCATCGCCCTGGCGCGACGCGTCGTGGTGCTCGAGGAGGGGCGCGTGGTCGCCGACGGCACGCACGAGGAACTGCTCGCCACCTCCCCCCTCTACGGCGAGATCCTGGCCCAGACCATGGTCGAGGAGGCCTGATGGCCTGGGGCGGCGGATGGGGCGGCGGCGGCGCGATGTTCGGGGGGCGGGGCCCGCAGGCCGGCCTGCCCTTCGGCGGCATTCCGAGCGAGTTGGCCGAGGAGGCCGAGAGGCTCCTGGCGACCGAGCCCGAGCACCCCGCGTCGGCCCGGACCTTCCACCAACGACCCCTCGAGGACGAGCGTGAACGCCTCACCCTGCCCAAGATGCTCGGGCGCTACCCCCGCATGGTCGTCGAGGGGTCCCTCCTGGTGATCGTCACCAGCCTGCTGCTGCAGGCGGGTCCCCTCCTGACCAGCCTCGCGGTCGACCGGGGGATGGTGGGGACCCACCGCTCGCTCGCGGTGGTGCTGTGGTGCTCGGTGGCCTACCTGGTGATCGCGGTCCTCTCGGCCCTGGGTCAACGACGTCAGACCAAGGTCACGGGCGCCCTGGCCGCGCGCGTCATGCACGACCTGCGCATCCGCGTCTTCACCCACCTCCAGCGCCTCAGCCTCGACTTCTTCACCGAGGAGAAGGCCGGCGTCTTGATGAGCCGCATGACCAGCGACATCGAGAACCTCCAGCAACTGGTCCAGGACGGCATCAGCTCCTTCGCCCTCCAGGGGCTGACGATGCTCGTCATCACGGCGGTGCTCTTCGCGCTCAACGTGACCCTGGCGCTGTGGACCATCTTGTTGGTGGTGCCCCTGCTCGTGGTGTTCTCGATCTGGTTCCACCGCGCCTCGGAGTCGGGCTACTTGATGAGCCGCGACCGCATCGCCAACGTGCTCGCGGACCTCTCGGAGTCGCTCTACGGCATCCGCGTGGTGACCGCCCACAACCGTCAGCGGCGCAACATCGTCAACCACCGTCACGTGGTGGGGGCGTACCGCGACGCCAACTTCTACACCGGACGGGTCAACGCCGTCTACGGACCGGCCACCATCATGATCGGGATCCTCGGCCAGGCGATGCTGCTGGGCATCGGCGGCGACATGGTGCTGCGCCACCGGCTCAGCCTGGGCGCGCTCTTCGCCTTCTTCCTCTACCTCAATCGCTTCTTCGCGCCCATCCAGCTCCTGGTGCAGCAGTACAACTCGCTCCAGCAGGGTCGCTCCTCGGTGATCCGCCTGCGCGAACTCCTGGAGACCCCCCCGACCGTCGACGAGGCCCCCGACGCCATCGACCTGCCGACGATCGAGGGGCGGATCACCTTCGAGGACGTGAGCTTCGGCTACGACCCCGCGCGCCCGGTCCTGCACCACGTCACCCTGGAGATCGCCCCGGGCGAGTCGGTGGCCTTCGTCGGACCCACCGGCGCGGGCAAGTCCACCCTGGCCAAACTGGCCAATCGCTTCTACGACCCCACCGAGGGACGCGTGCTGGTCGACGGGATCGACGTGCGCACCGTGACCCTTCGCTCACTGCGCAGCCAACTGGGCGTCGTGCCCCAGGAGCCCTTCCTCTTCGCCGGCACCGTCCGGACGAACCTGCGCTTCGGGCGCACCGGGATCACCGACGACGAGATCGCCGAGGCCGTCGAGGTGGTGGGCCTGAGCGAGCTCGTCGATCGCCTGCCCCAGGGACTGGACACCGTGGTCCACGAGCGCGGACAGACCCTGTCGTCGGGCGAGCGCCAACTGCTCGCCCTGGCCCGCGCCTTCCTCGCTCGCCCGCGCGTGCTGATCCTGGACGAGGCCACCTCCTCGCTCGACCTGCGCAGCGAGACGGTGATCGAACGGGCCCTCGACCGGCTCCTGGAGGGCCGGTCGGCCATTCTCATCGCCCATCGCCTGACCACGGCCCAGCGGGCCGACCGCATCGTGGTCGTCGACGAGGGGGGTGTCCTCGAGGTCGGCACCCCGCGCGAACTGCTCGAACGCGGCGGCGCCTACGCCGCGATGCACGACGCCTGGCTGGCCTCGGGCGGGCGAGACTCGACCCGGGCGCCCGTCACGCCCAAGTAGGGACTTTGGGTTCGCCACCCGAGGCGCCGTCTCCAATACGCTTACGGGGCGGGCGACAATGTCCGCACGGATCAGAAGGCTGGTGACAACGTGGTCACACGTCCCACTGAGTCGGACGTCGAGGAGTTCAACCCCTGGACGCACGTCTCTTCCCTCATTGAACGAGCCGGGCACCTGCTCAATCTCGACGACGGGATGATCAAGCGGATCATCACCCCCGAACGGATCCTCGAGGTCGCCGTTCCCGTGCGCCTGGACTCGGGCAACATCGAGATGTTCACCGGCTGGCGCATCCAGCACGACACGTCGCGCGGCCCCGGCAAGGGCGGCATCCGCTTCCACCAGAGCGTCAACGTCGACGAGATCGCCGCGCTCAGCGCCGACATGTCCATCAAGTGCGCCGTCGTCAACATCCCCTACGGCGGGGCCAAGGGCGGCGTGCGCGTCGACCCCACCCAGCTGTCGGCGGCCGAGCTCGAGCGCCTGACGCGGCGCTACGCCTTCTCCATCGCCCCGGTGATCGGACCCGAGACCGACATCCCCGCCCCCGACGTCAACACCGACCCGCAGGTCATGAGCTGGATCATGGACACCATCACCATGCTGCGCGGCTACTCGGCCCCGGGCGTGGTGACCGGCAAGCCCCTGGCGATCGGCGGCTCCCAGGGTCACGCCGGCGCGACCTCCCTGGGCGTGACGATCTGCACGCTGGCGCTCTTGAAGAACCTGGCGCGCGACCCCGAGAACGAGCGGGTCATCGTCCAGGGCTACGGCAAGGTGGGTGCCCCGCTCGTGCAGATGCTGAGCGAGCACGGCATGAAGGTCGTGGGCGTGGCCGACGTCCATGGCGCGATCCACGTGCCCGGGGGCATCGACGCGGCGGCACTGGCGCACCACTTCGCCCAGAACGGTTCGGTGGTCGGATTCCCCGGCGCCGACCCCGTCGCCCTGGACGACTTCTTCGCCATCCCCAGTGACATCGCCATCCCGGCGGCCCTGGGCGGCGTCCTCACCGAGACCATCGCGGAGAAGCTCGCCGCGTCCATCGTCGTCGAGGCGGCCAACGGCCCCACCACCGGCGAGGGCGCGGCCGTGCTGCACGAGCGCGGCATCCCCGTGGTGCCCGACGTGCTGGCCAACGCCGGCGGCGTCGTGGCGTCGTACTTCGAGTGGGCCCAGGACATCCAGGGCTACATGTGGGAGAAGGAGCTGTTCCTCCAGCGCCTCGAGAAGACGATGCACGAGGCCTTCGACGCGGTGTGGGTGCGCCACGGCCAACTCGGGGTCAACCTGCGAGAGACCGCCCTGGCGGTCGGCGTGGAGCGCATCGCCGAGGCGACGCGCCTGCGAGGCCTCTTCCCGTGATGCACGAGGCCTAGAGCGGTGAACGAAGAACCCTCGCGCAGCGAGCAGGAGTGGCGCGAGCTCGTCGCCGCGCTGCGCGAGGAGATCGCGCACCTCAGGGACGAGCTACGCCGCGCCCGCCGTGACCACCACGAGGTCCCTCCGCACTACCTCTAGGCCGCGGCGGGGCACGACAGGGTGTTGTTGGCGGCGAGCACCTGGGCCGCGGCGGCCACCACCTTTGCGCGCGTGAGCACGCCGTGCTCCACGGCGGCGAAGATCGCCGCGGTCATCCCCGACGCCGTCGCCAGGGCCTGCGCGGGGGTCGAGGGATTCGACCCCAGCACCTGGTCCACCCCGGCGGCCAGGGCGTCGACCGCCGCCTGGGCGATGGTGATGTGACGCAGCGAGATCGCGCCCGCGCCCAGCGCGTCGGTCATGATCAGTCCGTGGAAGCCCAACTGGTGTCGCAGCGCGGACACCGCCGCCGAGGAGAGCCCGGCCGGCAGCGTGGTCAGGCCGGGGATGGAGGCGTTGGACATCATCACCGCGTGCACCCCCGCCGCGATAGCCGCCCGGAAGGGGACCAGACCGGTGCTCTGCAGCACCGACCAGGGCTTGGTGGCCGCCGGCCCGTAGTCGGTGTCGGGCGAGGTGCCCCCGAGGCCGGGGAAGTGCTTGACCACCGCCACCACGTGCGAGGCCATCAGACCCGACGCGAAGGCCACCACGTCGGCGGCGTCCTTGGTGGGCGACCCGCCGAAGGAACGGTAGCCGTCGGGGTCGCTCTCGCCCGGGAACACCGCGCGCCCGTCCACGTCGGCCACCGGCGCCAGGTCGGTGTTGAGACCGGCCCGGGCCATGGCCGCGCCCGCCGTCACTGCGGTGGCGCGGATCTGCGCGGTCGTCATGGTCGCGCCCATGGTCTGGGGCCAGGGCCACTGGCCCACCAGGTTGGGGAAGCGGATGATGCCGCCGCCCTCGTCGTCACTCATGACCATCGGTGCGAGGTGGTCGGGCTCGAGCCCCTTCAAGGACCCCAGGGTGGCCGGGAGGGTGGCCGGGGCGGTGGCGCCGAAGAGGATGAAGCCGCCGTATCCCTGGGCCGCGGCCGAGGTGAGGCTGGCGAGGCTCGTCGCCTGCGCCGAGACGACCACGGTCTCGCGCACCACGTGGGTGAGGGACCAGCCCGAGACGATGCGGGTGGCGCAGGCCAGGTTGCTCGTCGTCGGCGTCGCCGGAGCCGGGGCCGCGGGCGCCAGCGCCCCCGCGCCCACCACCGCCAGCACCACCGCGAGACGAAGCCTCATGCCCCGACCTTAGGGCGGAGCTCAGCGTTCGCGTCGCCGCAGCTCGTCCTCGAGGTCGGCGGGGTCCACGCCGCGGCTGCGCAGCAACATGAGGAGGTGGAACCAGAGGTCCGCGGCCTCCGAGACCAGGCGCTCGTCGGTCTCGGCGAGGGCCGCCACCGCGGTCTCGACGGCCTCCTCGCCCACCTTGCGGGCCAGGAAGGCCGGACCCTTGGCCAAGGACGCGGCGACGTAGGAGTCGGGAGCGTTGGCGGCCTCGCGTTGGAGGATCTTGCGCCACAGCCACGGAGTGAAGCACGAGGTCGACCCGTCGTGACAGGCGGGGCCCTCGGCGTTGACGCGCACCAGCACCGCGTCCTGGTCGCAGTCGAGCGAGACCTCGACGACGTGCATGAAGTTGCCCGAGGTCTCGCCCTTGTGCCAGAGCTGTTGACGCGAACGCGAGAAGAAGTGCACGGTGCCCGACGACCTGGTGAGGGTGAGCGCCTCCTCGTCCATCCAGCCGAGCATCAACACCCGTCCGGTGGCGTCGTCTTGGACGATGGCCGCCCGCAGTTCCTCACTCATACTCTCTCCTTCAGGGGCCGTAGCGTGACGCCGAGCGCCTCGATCTCGCGGCGCAGCCCCGGCAGGCCGGCCGGGTTCTCGTGCACGATGCTCGCCACCAGTGCGGCGTCGGTGACCCGCAGGGCGTCGGCGACGTGCTGGGCCGAGCCCGCGCCGCCCGAGGCGATGACCGGGATGTCCACCGCGTCGCGCACCGCGCGCGTCAGCACGAGGTCGAAGCCCGTGCGCTGCCCGTCGCGCGCGATGGAGGTGAGGAGGATCTCGCCGGCGCCGCGCGCGGCCGCCTCGACGGCCCAGGGCACGGTGGCGATGTCCGTGGCGACCCGGCCGCCGTGGGTGTGCACGACGCCCTTGCCCGCGTCGATGGCCACCACGACCGCCTGGGAGCCGAAGCGCCGAGCGATCTCGGTGATCAGTTCGGGCGTGGCCAGCGCGGCCGAGTTGAGCGAGACCCGGTCGGCCCCGGCCTCGATGATGGCCGAGGCGTCGGCCACCGAGCGGATGCCCCCGCCCACGGTGAAGGGGATCTCCAAGACGTCGGCGACGCGCTCGACGACGTGCAGCAGGGTGCTCTCGTCGTCGGGGGTCGCCATGATGTCGAGGAAGACCAGTTCGTCGGCTCCCCCGTCGCTGTAGTGCTGGGCGAGTTCGACGGGGTCACCCACGTCACGCAGGTTGACGAAGCTCACGCCCTTGACGACGCGCCCGCGCGCGACGTCCAGGCAGGGGATCAGTCGCGGGAGAGGCATGAGGCCAGGAACTCCAATCCGGCTCGGTCGCTCTTCTCGGGGTGGAACTGCACCCCGAGGAAGGAACCGCGCGCCACGGCCGCGCAGAGCCCCTCCGAGGTCGCCACCGTGTCGGGCGATTCGGCGACGAAGGAGTGGGCGAAGTAGTAGGCGTCGCCCCAGGGCTCGACGAGGGCCCAGCCCAGGCGCGGGACGCGCGGCGCGTCCAGGCGCACCACCAGGCCCTCGAGCAGTCCCAGGCCCTTCACGCCGCCGTCCTCCTCGCTGGCCTGCAGGGCGAGCTGCATCCCCAGGCAGATCCCGAGCAGGGGGCGTTCGGCGGCGTAGCGCTCGCGCAGCGCCTCGGCGGCGCCGGTCTCCTCGAGGTGGATCATGGCGCTGCGCGCCGAGCCCACCCCGGGCAGGATCACGTGGGGGGCCTCGGCGATGAGCGAGGGCTCGGCGCTCACCACGCTCGAGCGCCCCAGGTGGCCCAGCGCGGCGCAGACCGAGCGGGTGTTGCCCGCGCCGTAGTCGACGACGACAACGACGTCGTCGCTCACAGCGAGCCCTTGGTGGAACGGATGAGCGAGCCGTCGCGCACCAGGGCCTGGGCCATGGCGCGGCCCACCGCCTTGAAGGCGGCCTCGGCCACGTGGTGGGCGTTCTCGCCGGTCGCCGTGACGTGCAGGGTGATGCGCGCGGTCTGGGCCAGGGACTCGAAGGCGTGCGCGGCCATGCCCGGGTCGGGGTCGATGTTGAGCGTCGCCTTGGCGCGCCCCGACAGGTCCACCACCGCGTGGGCCAGGGCTTCGTCCATCGGCACGCGCGACTCGCCGTAGCGCGCCAGTCCCTTGCGGTCGCCGAGCGCCTGGTCGAGCGCCTCGCCGAAGGCGCGCATCATGTCCTCGACGGTGTGGTGGTCGCCGGTCTCCAGGTCCCCGACGCCCTCGAGGCGCAGGTCCATCCCGCCGTGGAAGGCGAGCTGGGTGAGCATGTGGTCGTAGAAGCCCTCGCCGGTGTTGACGTAGACGCGGCCCTGGCCGGGGATGCGCAGGCGCAGGTTGAGCAGCGTCTCGGCGGTCGCGCGCCGGTAGCGCAGCGGCGCCGCCTCGAGGGGTTCACCCAGCAGCTCGGCGCGCAGCGCGCCGAGCAGGATGTCGTCGTCGATCTCGTCACGGATCGAGATGCGCAGTCCCCTCGCGTAGGCGCGCAGCATCACGCCGTAGGGCAGCATCCGGTCCACCAGCGCCTGGGGGTTCTCCATGGGGATGAACAAGAAGTTGGTGAACGACGCGAGCGGCGTGAGGCCCAGCGAGTGCAGCTCGCGCGCCACGCGTTCGCGCTCGGCCACCTGGGCCGTCACGTCGAGCGGCGTCGTGATCGAGGCCAGGGCCAGCGAGGCCGACAGGGCCGACACCGACAGCGGGGCCTGGTAGGAGTTGATCAGCGCGGTCGTCGCCGGGCTCGCCAGGGCGTAGCCCACCCGGGCGCCCGCCAGGCCGTAGGCCTTGGAGAAGGTGCGCAGCACGATCGCCCCGTCGGCCACGCGCGCGGTCTCGTCGACGCCGGCGTAGTGCGCGTAGGCCTCGTCGATGACGAGCTGTCCCGACACCTCCGGCACGGCGCAGAGCTCGCCCGTGGGGTTGTTGGGACGGCACACGAAGACCAGGTCCGCCGTCGCGGGGTCCTCGACCATCGTAGCGCCCGCCATGGCCGCGGCGTAGCGGTACATCGAATAGGAGTCGGCGGGCACCTGGGCCACCGTGCCGTTCTCGGCGAAGATGGCCGCCAGCAGGATGATGAACTCGTCGCTGCCCGCCCCCAGCGAGACCTGGTCGAGGCCCACGCCGTGGTGCTCGGCGATGGCCCGGCGCAGGCTCTCGTAACGGCCGCGGTCGTACTCGTTGACGTCGGCCAGGGCCTTGGCCAGGGCCGCCGGGCGGGCACTGGCCGGTGGGGAGGCGGGCGTGTTGCCGTCGAAGCGCAGGATCTGGTTGGGGCGCAGCCCCACGCGTTCGGCCAGGGCCTCGTTGGAGGGGGGCCACTGGTAGGTGTCGAGGGCGCGGCGGGTCATCGGCGCGCCGCGGCCTTGTGGGCGCTCATGCCCTCGAGCTCGGCCAATGCCTCGATGGTGGGCGCCAGGCGCTCGAGCCCGTCCTGGGAGACGCGCTGGACGGTGACGGCCTTCATGTAGGTCTCCAGGCCCAGGCCACCCGAGACCTTGGCCCATCCACCGGTGGGCAGAACGTGGTTGCCGCCGGTGGCGTAGTCGCCGGCGGGCACCGGCGAGTAGGGGCCGACGAAGACGGCGCCGGCGTTGCGGATCCGTGGCGCCAGGGACTCCGCGCGCTCGCCGAGCAGCGCCACGTGCTCGGCGGCGTAGCCCTCGATCTCGGCCAGCGCGGCGTCGAGGTCCTCACCGACGCGAACGACGAAGGCGCGGCTGTCGGGACCGTGCTCCATCTGGGCGTCGAGCTCTTGTTGGATGATGGCCTCGTCGAAGCCCAGGTCGGCGGCCACGACGATCTCGCTGGGCCCCGCGGGCAAGTCGATGGCGACGTCCTTGCTCACCAGCAGCTTGGCGGTGTTGACCGCCCCGCCGCCGGGTCCCACGATCTTGTCCACCGCCTTGATCGACTCGGTGCCGTAGGCCATGGCGGCGATGGCCTGGGCGCCGCCGATGGCCCAGACCTCCTCGATGCCGAGCAGGGCCGCGGCGGCGGCCACCGCCGGCGCGCCGCTGGGGGGCGTGCAGACCACGATGCGCTCCACGCCGGCCACCTGCGCCGGGACGGCCCCCATGATCAACGAGGACACGAGGCCCTTGGGGACGTAGATGCCCACGGAGCGGATCGGCGACCAGCGCCGCTCGAGGGTCACGCCGGGCGACACCTCGAGGGTCACGTCCTGGGGTCGCTGGGCGGCGTGCCAGGTCCGCACCGACTGGGCCGCGTCGAGGATGGCCGCGGTGGGGATGTCGCCGTAGGGGACCGCGCGCTCGGGCGACTCCGCGGTCGTCTGGTCGAGGCGCTGGCTCCACTCCACCAGGGCGACGTCGCCGCGCTCGCGCACGTCGGCGACGATCTCGGCGATGGTGACCGGACGGTCGGTCTTGACAGGTGAACTCATGGGACCATTCTTTCCACGGGCAGCGTGAGCACGGAGCTCGCACCGCGGGCTTGTAGTTGAGGCAGCAGCGACCAGATCTGCGAGGCCGGCACCAGGGCGTGCACCGCCACCGTGCCGGGCGTGGCGAGGTCCATCACCGTGGGCGAACCCGTGGTCGGCAGCAGCGCGGTCACCTCGTCGAGACGGTCCTTGGCGATGTTGAAGAGCAGGTAGCGGGTCGCGCGTGCGTTGATCACCGAGGCCAGCAGCATCGTCAGGGTGTTCTGGGCTTCGTGGTCGCTCGCGCCGCGTCGTCCGACCAGCACGGCTTCGGACTCGAAGATGGTGCCCAGCGAACGCAGGCCGTTGGTGCGCAACGTCGAACCGGTGGAGACCAGGTCGACGATGGCGTCGGCCAGGCCGAGGCGCGGGGTGATCTCCACCGAGCCCGAGACCCGGACGATGTCGGCGCTGAGGCCGTTGCGCTCGAGCCAGTTGCCGACGATGCGCGGGTGCGAGGTCGCGATGCGCCGGCCGTTCAGCTGACCGAGCTCCTCGGCGACGTCCTCGGTGGAGACCGCCGCCTGCAGCGAACAGGTCCCGTAGCCCAGACGCAGCAGGACGTCGACCTCGAAGTCGCGCTCGCTCACCAGGTCGAGGCCGGTGATGCCGCAGTCCACCACGCCGTCTTGCACGTACTCGGGCACGTCGTCGGCGCGCACGAAGAGCAGGTCGATGTCGGCGTTGCGGCAGAAGGTCTGCAAGACGCGCTCGCCGGGCTCCTGGGGGGCCACGCCGGTGGCTTCGAGCAAGGACCACGAGGGCTCGCGCAATCGGCCCTTGGAGGGCAGGGCCAGGGTCAGGCGTCGGTTCATGATCGTCCTCGTTTCAGTACGGCGGCGTAGCCGCCCTCGCCGTAGCGCAGCCAGTGCGCCACGCGGGTCACGGTCGCCGTCGAGGCTCCCGTACGCCGCGAGATCTCCTGGTAGGCGACGCCCTCGCTCACCAGACGCGCGACCTGTAGACGCTGGCCCATCGCGTCGAGCTCGGCGGTCGTGCACAGGTCGCGCAGGAACGCGGTCATGACCTCGGGGTCGCGCAGCCGCACGAAGGCGGCGACCAGCTCGTCGAAGCGCTGGCTCGTCTCGTCGTGCGCCTCGGCCGGGAGGACCTTTCCACTCGTCATATCAACATGCTAACGTAGTAGCACGCTGATATGCAACTGATCCCCGCCATCGACCTCCTCGGCGACGACGCCGTGCGCCTCGAACGAGGCGACTACGACCGCGTCCTGTTCCGGCTCCCGCTCGAGGAGTTCTTCGCGCGCGTCGTGGCGACCGGACCCGACCTCATCCACGTCGTCGACCTGCAGGGCGCCCGCGACGGGGCCCTGCGCCCCGAGGTGATCGCCCGATGCGCGGCCCTGGCCGGCGAGGTGCCCCTGCAGGTGTCGGGCGGGATCCGCTCGCTGGAGACCGCGCGCGCGGTGCTCGGCGCCGGTGCGCAGCGGGTCATCCTGGGCACCGCGCTGTGGGACGACGACGCCCTGGGCCGTTACGTCGAGGCGCTGGGCGATCGGCTCGTGGCGGCGCTCGACGTGCGCGACGGGCGCCTCGCGGTACGCGGATGGCTGGCGGAGGCCGGCCTCGACGTGGACGAGGCCCTCGAGCGCTGTCGCGACGCGGGCGTCACGCGACTGCACGTCACGGCCATCGCCCGCGACGGGACGATGAGCGGGCCCGACCTCGCCCTCTACGAGAGGGTCTGCGCCAGCGGACTCAAGGTGGTGGCCGCGGGCGGAGTGCGCGACGACGCCGACCTGGCGGCCCTCGACGCCGTCGGCTGCGAAGCCGCGGTGATGGGAGTGGGTTTCCTGTCCCGACTTGGCATCACCTTCTGAAGTATTTTCGCCCCCTGACGTGGACGAATCCGGACAAAGATGACAAGAGGCCCTAGGTGAGGCATTGTTATGCCTTGTGAAACCTCGCACAATGGTCGAGGTACTTAAAGAAAGGGCCATTCATGAAGCGTCGTACTCTTGATTTGCTGTTGACCTGGTTGGGCGTGATACTCACCGTTGCGCTCATTGGAGCTGGAGCGGGGCTGATGGTGGGATACACCTTCGCCAACAACCAGGTCACCACCCAACTCGCCCAGCAGAAGATCTTCTTCCCCGACAAGGCAGCGTTCGCGCACCCGGTGGCGGGCAGCGAGATCACGCCGTCGATGATCCCCTCGGTCTCGCAGTACGCCGGCCAGCAGTTGTTGACCGGCCAGCAGGCCGAGGTCTTCGCCAACGACTTCATCGCCGTGCACCTCCAGGAGATCGGTGGCGGGAAGACGTATTCCCAACTCAGCGCGGAGCTGCAGTCCAACCCCTCCAACACCACTCTGTCCAACCAGGTCGACACGATCTTCAAGGGCACCATGTTGCGCGGCTCGCTCCTCAACGCCTACGGCTACTGGTTCTTCGGCCAGATCGCGTTGTACGCATCGATCGGTTGCTTCCTCCTCGCGTTGGTGATGCTGGTTCTGACGCTGCTAGGTCTCCGGCACTATCGACGGGTCGACGACACTACCGTCATTTAGCTCAACCGGAGTAATAAAGCAAAGAGCCCGGGCCCCCTCCCGGGCTCTTTGTCACGTCCGGGGCCCGGTGCCGACGTCGCCTCGCGCACTGGAGGAGACTGGGGCATGTCCGATCACTGGAACGCGGTGTACGCCTCACGGAGCGACCAGGAGGTGAGCTGGTTCGAGACGGAGCCGTCGACCTCGCTCGAGCTCCTCGACCTCTTGGGGGTCTCCCCCGCCGACTCGGTGCTCGACGTCGGGGGCGGCCGCAGCACCCTGGTCGACCGCTTGGCCGAACGAGGCCACCGCGACCTCAGCGTCCTCGACCTCTCGGACACCGCACTGGCCGCCGTGAGCTCGAGACTGGCGCCGGGCGCCGTGAGGACCATCGTGGCGGACGTCACCACCTGGCGTCCGACACGGCGCTTCGACGTCTGGCACGACCGGGCGACCCTGCACTTCCTCGACGCCGAGCACGTCGGGGCCTACGTCGCGACCCTGCACGACGCCCTCTCGCTCCACGGTGGCGTCGTGCTCGGCGTCTTCGCACCCGACGGACCCGACTCCTGCTCCGGCCTCCCCGTCACCCGCTACGACGCCGCGGGCTTGACCACCCTGCTCGGTGAGCAGTTCACCGTCGTCCACCAACGTCGCACCTCACACACCACTCCCTGGGGGTCGCGCCAGTCCTTCCAGTGGATCGCCGCGCGTCGCCAGGTCGAGGCATGAGCACTATCTGCCCCTGAGGGGTCGAGGTCGGGGTGAAACTTTGTAACGTGAAGGGATGACCGACCCCGCCGCCGCCACCGCGCGATCGGTCCTCGCCGGTTCCCCGTCGCACTTCGAGGACCTCGACGCCCTGTCACGCGACCTGCGCGCCCTCAGCGAGATGCTGGACGACACCCTGGCACGCCAGGAGTCCCCCGACTTCCTCGCCCTGGTCGATTCGGTGCGCTCGAGCGCCGGCGGCGACATGGCGCTGTCCTTCAGCCAGTTCGACGGCCTGGACCTGGAGACGGCGAGTCAGCTGGTGCGCGCCTTCTCGGTGTACTTCCACCTGGCCAACGTGACCGAGCAGACCCACCGCGCCCGCCAGGGCCGAGAACGGCGCAACGACGACGACGGACCTCTGGCCCGGGTCACCGACGAGATCCTGCTCGCCCTCGAGCGTGGCGAGGTGACCCCCGCCCAAATCGGTGCCGCCCTCAACTCCCTCGAGGTGCGACCGGTCTTCACCGCGCACCCCACCGAGGCGGCCCGGCGTTCGGTCCTGCTCAAGCTGCGCTCCATCTCGGGGCTGCTCGACGAGGCCAGTTCGGCCAACTCTCCCCTGCGCGAGGGCCTGCGCCAGCGCCGCACCGCCGAACTCATCGACACCCTCTGGCAGACCGACGAACTGCGCCTGGAGCGCCCCGAAGTGCTCGACGAGGCCCGCAACGCGCTGCACTACGTCGACCACCTGATGCGCAGCGTGGTGCCCGACGTCTTGGAGCAGCTCGTCTCCAACGCCCAGCGCCTGGGGGTGGAGATCCCTCCGGTGAGCCGGCCGCTGACCTTCGGCTCGTGGATCGGCGGCGACCGCGACGGCAACCCCTTCGTCACCCCCGAGGTGAGCGAGTCGGTGGTGGACCTCGCCCTCGAGTTCTCGGTGCGGGCGCTGCGCGCCATGTTGGGTCGCCTGATGGACGAGCTCTCCATCTCCACCCAGCACGTGGGGATCTCCGAGGAACTGCGTGCCTCCCTGGCCGAGGACCTCACGCGCCTCTCGCCCGAGTCGCGCTACCTGCGCCTCAACGCCGAGGAGCCCTACCGGCTCAAGCTCAGCTGCATCCGGGTGCGCCTCGAGGAGACCCAGCGGCGCACCGAGCAGCGCTCGCGCCACCGCCCGGGCTACGACTACGCCTCGAGCGCCGAGCTGATCGACGACCTGATGCTCATCTACGACTCGCTGCTGGCCAACGGCTCCGAGCGCCTGGCGAAGGGCACCCTCGAACGGTCCATCATCACCGTGTCGGCCTTCGGGCTCACCTTGACGACCCTGGACGTGCGCGAGCACGCGGCGGCGCACCACGCGGCGCTGGCCGCCATCATGGACCGCCTGGGCGAATCACCCGCACCCTACGCGCAGCTCGACCGCGCCCAGCGCCTCGAACTGCTCTCGCGCGAGCTCGACTCGCGACGTCCGCTCTTCTCCTTCCCCGGCCCGCTGTCGGGCGACACCGCCAAGACCTTCTCCACCTTCCTGGCCATCGGCCGGATCATCGAGCACTTCGGGTCACCGGCCTGCGAGACCTACATCGTCTCGATGACCAAGGGGGCCGACGACCTCCTCGCCGCGGTCATCCTGGCGCGCGAGGCCGGACTCGTCGACCTCCCCGCGGGAAGGGCGAGCATCGGCTTCGCACCGCTCTTCGAGACCCTCGACGAGCTGCACCACGCGGGCGAGATCTTCGAGACCCTGTTGAAGGTCCCGGGCTACCGCCGACTCGTGGCGTTGCGCGGCGACGTCCAGGAGATCATGCTGGGCTACTCCGACTCCAACAAGGACGCGGGCATCACCGCCTCGCAGTGGGGCATCCACCTCGCCGAGCGGCAGTTGCGCGACGTCGCGGCGCGTCACGGCATCCACCTGCGCCTCTTCCACGGCCGCGGGGGCAGCGTGGGCCGCGGCGGCGGCCCCACCCACGACGCGGTGCTGGCCCAGCCCTGGGGCGTGGTCAACGGCTCGATCAAGATCACCGAGCAGGGCGAGGTCATCTCCGACAAGTACCTCCTGCCCTCGCTGGCCCGCGAGAACCTCGAACTGCTGCTGGCGGCGGTCTTGGAGGCCGTGGTCTTCCACTCGCGGCCCTGGGTCGACCCCGACAAGCTCGACGTCTGGAACGAGGCCATGAACCTGGTGGCCGAGGCCTCGCTACCCGTGTACCGCGACCTGGTCGGCGACGCCCAGCTGCCCGCCTACTTCACGCTGTCCACCCCGGTCACCGAGCTGGCGGACCTGCACATGGGCTCTCGCCCGGCGCGCCGGGTGACCGGCGAGGACGGCATCGACTCGCTGCGGGCCATCCCCTGGGTCTTCGGCTGGACCCAGTCGCGCCAGATCGTCCCGGGCTGGTACGGGGTGGGGTCGGGGCTGCGCGCCGCGCGCGAGGCGGGTCACGGCGAGAACATGCGCCAGATGTACCTCGAATGGCCCTTCTTCGCCACCTTCTTGTCCAACGTGGAGATGACCCTGGCCAAGACGGACCTCGAGGTCGCGCGACAGTACGTCGAGCACCTCGTGCCCGTCGAACTGCACTACCTCTTCGACAAGATCGTCGCCGAGCACGAGCTCACCGTCACCGAGCTCCTCACGGTCACCGGATCGAGCCACCTCCTCGAGTCCCAGGCCCTGCTCGCGACGACCCTGGCGACGCGCGACACCTACCTCCGGCCCCTCCAACTGCTGCAGATCCGCCTCCTCGAGCAGGTCCGCGCCCAGCGCGCGGGGGACGAGCCGGTCGACGAGATGCTCCAGCGCGCCCTGCTCTTGACGATCAACGCCGTCGCCACCGGACTGCGCAACACGGGCTGAGCCTTCGCGGATGCCCGAGCGCCGCCCCGCCATGAATTAGGTTGGGGTCGAGAAAGAGGAGTGGGAAAGATGCCCTTCGGTGAAGCTGTCCGCACGGTCCTGCAGAAGTACGCCGAGTTCAAGGGGCGTGCCCCACGCTCGGAGTTCTGGTGGTGGGCCCTCTTCTACAACGTCATCTACTGGTTCATGCTCCTGTTCCTGACCCGCCTCGTCTTCCTGGTGGCCATCGCCTTCCTGATCCCCAACCTGGCAGTGGGCGTACGTCGCATGCACGACTCGGACCACTCGGGATGGTGGATCATTTGTCCCATCGCGAACTTCGTCCTGTTGTTCTTCCCCTCGACCCCCGGGGCCAACCGCTACGACGTCGGCGCCGGTGTCGGCACCTACACCCCCACCGTCGACGAGTCGTCGCTCTCGAGCACCACGATGGCCTGCCCCTCGTGCGGCAAGTTGCGTCTGCCCGGACAGAACTTCTGCCAGGGCTGCGGGAACAAGTTCGAATAGGAACCGTCGCGCCTCGAGACGTCGGTCGTTAGGATGCGCTGGAGACCTCGATCGACAGGAGCATCCGATGCCACGACGTAGCGCTGACACCCACTGGAGCGGAGGGCTCAACGACGGTGCGGGCACCGTCAGGCTCTCGAGCAGCGGCGCCGGGAGCTTCGAGGTGAGCTTCCCGCGCCGCGCCGCCGACGACGCCGAGGGCGTCACCAGCCCCGAGGAGCTCATCGCCGCCGCGCACTCCGCCTGCTACGCCATGCAGTGCTCGGCGCTGATCGCGCGCGCCGGCGCGACGCCGGGCACCCTCGACGTCCGCTCCGACGTCACCCTGGAGCCCGACCCGGCCGGCGGTTTTCGCATCTCGGGCATCCACCTGACCGTGCGCGCCACCCTCGAGGGGCTCGACGCCGACGCCTTCGCCGAAGTGGCGCAGGCCGCCAAGGCCGGCTGCCCCGTCTCCAAGGCCCTCACCGGCACCACCATCACCCTCGACGCGGCGCTGGCCTGAGGCTACTTGCGCCGGGCGGCACTGACCGCGCGGCGCACCGACACGGTGAGCGCCGCGATCACCAGCACCGGGAGGACGACCACCGCGGTGGTGTTGGCGTGAATCGACTCCGACAGCCACGCCGCGACGGCGATGACGACCAGGGCCGCGATGAACAGCTCGGGCGTGTCGCCCACGAGGAAGTCCCACCAGAACAACGCGAAACCCTTGATGAGACGGATCACGAGGGGGGTCTGCTTGGTCATGCGTCCACCTTCACGGGATTCGAGGGGTGCTGCGGGGTGATCATGGTGACCAGCGCCCAGCAGACGCAGGCGTAGAGGACGACGAAGCCGGCGAGGAAGGTGTCGCCACCCGGCCACCTGACCTTGAGCCCCTCGCCCACCCAGAAGGTGCCGTAACTCACGAGCAGCACGCCGACGCTCATCTTCATGGCGTTCTCGGGCACCTTGGACAGTTGCTTGGCGACGACGGCTCCTACGACGGCCACGATCACCACGGCCAGGGCCGCCACGACGACGGCCAGACCGAGCCGGTGCGCCGAGGTGCCCAGCGTGAGCACCGTGATGACGACCTCGAGCCCCTCGAGGAACACGCCCTTGAAGGCCATGACGAAGGCGATGCGGTCACGGTCGCTACCGGTGGCCACCTGGAGCTCGGCGACGGTCTCTTGGTAGATGGCGTCCTCGTCGTGCTTGGCCTTGAGCCCCGTGGAACGCAGGATGGCCTTGCGCAGCCACTGCATGCCGAAGATGAGCAGTACGCCCCCGACGATCAGACGCAGCCAGGTGAGCGGCACGTGCACGAGGGCCGGGCCGAAGACGGCCACCAGGGCCGCCAGGGCCGCCAGGGCCGCCGCGGTGCCCTCGAAGGCGCTGCGCCAGCCGCGGGTGTGGCCGACCGCGAAGACGATGGTGAGGGCCTCGACCATCTCGACGGCGCAGGCCAGGAAGACTGCTCCGACGAGGACGAGGGTGCCTGAGGACACGCTGACGGCAATCACAGTCTCATCTCGCTCTCCTGGGGTGCACCGTTCTCGACACTAGCGAGGCGCTGCTCATCGCCGCACTAGCGGCGCAGGGTCTCCGGCCACCGGCCCGGGCGATCAGGACGCAACAACATGTCGGTGTACTCGCGACCCAGGTGTTCCTGACGCCAGGTCAACATCTCCTGCGCAGCGCTCAGTACCCGTGGCGCGTCGTCGCACGGCGTACGCCAGGTGGGATCGGCCACCAGGTCGAAGCACAGGTACGAGCCGTCGCCGAACTGGACGTAGGCGAGGTCCTCGCCCAGGGACACCGCCAGGTTCTGGCGCGACAGGTTGCGGTCCCAGGGCCAGGGCGACGACTCGTGACCGATGAAGAAGGTCCGGTAGTCCCACTCGTAGTGCGCACAACGCCGCCACTCGACCTCGCGACCCTCGAGGAGGGGGGTGAGCACTCGACCGTCGAACTGCGCGGGCACCTCGAGGCCGAGGGCGTGGGCCAGCGTCGGAGCGATGTCGACGTTCTCGGTGAACTCGTCCACCACCCGCCCGGCGTGGGGGCTGCGCGGATCGCGCCAGAGCCCCAGGATGTTGTAGCTCTGGGGGAAGAAGCCCAGCTTCTCGATCAGGCCGTGGTCGCCCAGCTGGTCGCCGTGGTCCGAGACCACGATGATCAGCGTGTCGTCGTACTCACCGCGCTGGCGCAGCGCCTCGACGACGCGCCCGAGGTGGAAGTCGACCTCCGAGACCATGCCGTAGTACTGCGCGCGCAGTCGGCGCATGGCCTCCTCCTCGCGCGGCGCGCTACTCGCGGCCACCCCCAGGGCGATCTCGTGGAGCGGGTGGCGCTGGGGGGCCGGCACCGCCTCGATCGGCATCGCGACGTCGGCGGGGTCGTAGAGGCGCGAGTAATCCCCCGCCGCGGCGTAGGGCGGGTGGGGACGGAGGTAGCTCAGGTGGGCGAACCAGCCCTCGTCTTGGACGTCGAGCCACTCGAGGAACTTGTTCGTCAAGAACCCCGTCAGTGAGTGCTCGGCGGGTCGATCGGACTCCCCGCTCAGCGCCGGGGCCCACCCGAAGGGGACGTCGTAGCCGAGGTCGCGCAGGTACTGCACCCAGGTGGCCTGGCTCTCGGGCAGGTAGTGGCCCACGGCGAAGCCCGGGAGGATCCCGTCGTAGCTGTCGAGTCGCTCGTCGTCGAAGCCGTCGGCCTGGTTGGGGTCGAGTCCCTGGTCGGTGTAGCCGAAGAGGGTCGGGACGTAACCCGCGCGTCGGGCCAACCTCGCGACGTTGTCGAAGCGGTCCGCGAGGGGGGAGCCGTTCGCCACCACCCGGTTGTTCATCTGGTAGGTGCCGGTGTAGAGCGCCGCCCGTCCGGGGGCGCAGGGGGCGGCCTGGGAGTAGTGCCGGCCGAGCCGCACCCCGTCGGCGGCCAAGCCGTCGAGGGTGGGGGTCTTCACCAGGGGGTGGCCCGCCGCTCCGTAGGAGTCGGCGCGAAACTGGTCGAGGGTCACGAAGAGGACGTTCACGGACACTCCTTGCTCGCGACAGCGGCGTCGCCTCCCGAGGCTAGCCACGGGTGGTGAACTCTCGGTGACGCCTCTTCAACGCGTGGGCCACGCGGGGGCCCGGCGACCTTTCCCGGGGTGCTCGGTAGGCTGGATCGGTGCAGAACTCCTCGGGCTCGGGTCTCGGTGCCGTCGCGCTGATCGCGCTCATCGCCACCTCGATCCTGGTGCGTCGGGGTCGGCTCCAGTCGAGGTCGGCGAAGCTCGCGACGGGTGAGCGGATACGACCCCTCGCCATCACCCTGCTCGACCCGGTGGTGAGCGTCGTCATCATCGGACAGTTCATCGTGCACTTCGCCAACGCCTCCCCCCTGCGCGTGGGCGCCATGGCGCTGGGCGCCGTCGTCGGCGTCGCCGTCGGCTACGCCCGGGCGCGGGTGATGTTCGTGCGCGCCATCAAGGAGACGACGTCGATCGTGCTGCGCCGCAGCGGCCTCGAGTACGGGTTGGTGTCGATCCTGATCGTGCTGCGCCTCGTCGAGGGCTCCATCGACCGCTCGACCTCGACGCTGGCCGTGGCGGGCGTCACCGGCCTCGCGGTGCTCGCCGCGGTCGAGGCCGTGGCGCGCGCCGGCTTCATCGTCCGCCTCTATCTCCTCAGCCCCGCCACCACCTCGGGTGAACTCGACGCCTGACTCGGCGCCCCGATCGGTCTAGTTCGACGGAGGCGGGCAGTTCGACGGCGGGTATCCGACGACGCCACCGTTCTGGATCACGTCGCGGGGCAGGCACACGTGCTGGATCGCTCGCCCCCCGACTCGCACGGCGACGTGGAACACGCCCCGTGAGAGACTGACCGACTCGATCGCCACGCCAGTGAGGCGCTCATCCACCAGCCCCGCGATCGACATCAGCTCCGTCGCCGTCGCGGGGTGCTGGAGGATCAGGTCCCGGGACTGCGCCGTCTGACTGATCGCCTGGACGTAGCGAAGGGCGAGCGGCTCCGCCCTGGTCACGCTCCCCACCGGGTAGAGCGCGGCCTCGACGGCGCTCGCCGCCACGCTGTCGATGGTGCACCACGACGGCATCGCCACGACCTCGGTCGCAACGGCGCACACGACGTCGGGCGCGCTGCGGTTGAGCATCGTCGTCGTGTAGCGGCGGCCGTGGTCGAGGTAGACCACCCTGACCCCGACCACGGGATAGACGTGGTGGACCCGCGCCACCCGCACGCCCACGTAGAGGGTGTTGTGGCGCGCCAGTGCCACGGTCCGCCCGAGGGCGGGTACCGGGTTATGGAGTGACAGGTTGGCCGTCTCGGCCATGGGCCAGGGGCCCGGGTTGATCACGTCGGAGCTGACAGCTGCGAAGTCCGCGCCCGCGACCGTCGCCAGGGGGAAGCCCGGCACGCCGATGACGTGCACCGAGAGGATGCGCAGCACCGTGCCCGGTCGGGCGCCGAAGCCGAAGGTCATGGTGGTCACCCCGGGCGCATCCGCCGTGAAGGTCCCCCCGCCGCTGCTGGTCGCGGTCAAGGTCGGCGGCGACGGTGTGGCGAGCACGGCGGCCACGATGAGCACGACGGCCACCGTCATCGCGGCCAGCCCCGTCACCCCCACCGTCCAGCGCAGCAGTCGTTGCAACTGCAGGCGGGTGACGAGGCCATGGAGAGCGACGTTCGCACCGCGTCGGGGCGACCAGGGGCGCTCGTCGAACTCTGCCTCGAGGTGGGCGCAGAACTCCTCGCCGTAGCGCTCGCGCCAGACCCGCGGGTACCAGCGCAGGCTGCGTTGCGCCCGCGCGCCGTAGCGCGACGTCGCGACGGCGTCGGACCTCACGCGACACTCCACGAACGGCGCAGCCGCGCTCGACTCTCGGCCACCAGGCGCTCCTGCTCGCGCAACGTCGCGTCCAGCGCGGACGCCCCGGCGCCACTTAACCGGTAGGGGCGGCGGCGGTCCTGGCTGGGCACCGCTTCGATCAGCCCCCGGCCCTCGAGCCGGGCCAGGGCTTCGTAGAGCGTGCCCGGGGCGATCCGCACACCGGCGAAGCCCTCGATGTCCTTGGTCAAGGCGTAGCCGTGCTTCTCCCCGTCGGCCAGGCTCGTCAAGATGTAGAACGACGCGCCGGAGAGCAGGCCCTCGACCTCGGCCCTCGGTCGGCGCTGGCTCGTCACGCGACCAACTATATCGGCTTCCGATATAGTTGGTGATCTGTTGGTACCCGGCGTCCGGGACGCCGGTCAACTCATCGCGCGACGCGCCACCTCTTCGACGGCGGTGGAGACGGCCTTGGAGACCTTCGTGTTGAACACCGTCGGGATGATGTAATCCGTCGAGAGTTCGGACTCGGTGACGATGTCGGCGATGGCCTTGGCCGCCGCGAGGGACACCTCTTCGGTGACCCGTGTCGCCCCCGCGTCGAGGAGGCCGCGGAAGATCCCCGGGAAGGCCAGCACGTTGTTGATCTGGTTCGGCTCGTCGCTGCGCCCCGTGGCCACGATGGCCGCGTGACGGCGCGCGGCCGCCGGGTCGATCTCGGGCTGGGGGTTGGCGAGGGCGAAGACGATGGAGTCGGGGGCCATCGCCGCGACCTCCTCCTCGGTGATGAGGTTGGGTCCCGACACGCCGATGAAGACGTCCGCGCCCTTCAGGGCGTCACCGATCTTGCCGCGCACCTTGTCGCGGTTGGTGTTCTGGGCCAACCACAGTCGATCCGCGTCCAGGCTCGCGTCGTTCTCGTCGAGGATCCCTCGGCTGTTGACGCCGATGATGTCGCCCACGCCCTCGATCATGAGCAACTTGGCGATCGCCACACCCGCCGCTCCGACGCCGAGCAGCGCCACGCGCACGTCCTTGATGTCCTTCTTCACCAGGCGCAGGGCGTTGACGAGCGCCGCGAACACCACGATCGCGGTGCCGTGCTGGTCGTCGTGGAAGACGGGGATGTCCAACAGCTCGCGCAGGCGCGCCTCGATCTCGAAGCAGCGCGGCGCCGAGATGTCCTCGAGGTTGATGCCGCCGTAGACCGGGGCGATCGCCTGGACGATGCGCACGATCTCGTCAGTGTCCTGGGTGGCCAGGCACACCGGCCAGGCGTCGACGTTGGCGAACTGCTTGAACAACAGGGCCTTGCCCTCCATCACGGGCAGCGCCGCCTCGGGTCCGATGTTGCCCAGGCCCAGCACCGCCGACCCGTCGGTCACGACGGCCACCGTGTTGCGCTTGATGGTGAGGTTGCGCACCTTGGAGGGGTCGTCGACGATGGCCTGGCAGATACGGGCCACTCCCGGGGTGTACGCCATGGAGAGGTCGTCGCGGGTCTTCAGCGTCACCTTGGGCGCGACACCGATGGTGCCGCCGAGGTGCATCAAGAAGGTCCGGTCGCTCATCACCTTGACCAGGGCTCCGTCCACGGCGTTGACCGCGTCCTCGAGGACCTGGGCGTGCTGGTCGTCGGTCGCGTTGCAGGTCAGGTCGACGATCATCTTGCCCTCGATGGGCTCGGAGATGTCCAGGGCGGTCACCAGACCACCGGCGTCGCTGACGCCCCGGGACACGGCGGCGATGGCCGACGCGTTATCGAGTGCCACTCTCATGGTGACGGAATATGACGCACTGGGGTGACTCACAACAGACCTCTTCTCACGTTTTCGCCGCTCTACCGACGCCGGGTCCCACTGCGTGAGCCCTCTTGCTACGTTACCTAGATTGGGTCGTATCCCGGTGCGCGCCCAAGGGAGGAAGGTCACTTCCCGACGCGCCACGTTCCGACGCAAACGGGTGGGTGGAGGCTCCCACGAGGCCCGCGGCCCCCGTCGAGCGCGCGGCGCGCCTAGTCGTCGGCCACTCTCAGCCCGCGTGCGCCCGTCGCGCGCTGCAGGTCCTCGAAGCTGGTGGCGAACACGGCGTGGGGGTGTCCCGCGGCCGCCCAGATGACGTCGTGGTCCCCGAGGGCCTCGTCGATCAGCACGGTCACCTCCACCGGGAATCCGTGCGGCGACGACCCGCGCGACCTGTCGCTCACCCAACCGAAGGGGCCGACGCCGCCGATGGAGAAGCCCGACCATTCCTTGACGTAGTCGGCGTCGACGCGGTGCAGCGCGGTCACCTCGAGGAACTCGGCGACGAGGGCGACGTCGACGCGGTGACGCCCGCTGGTGATCACCAGGACCGGCTCGCCGCCCTCGCGCCGGAACACGAGGGATGAGGCGATCTGGCCCACCGTGATGCCCAGACTGTCGGCCGCTTCCTGGGCGGTGCGCGCCGAAGCCTCGAGCTGACGGATGGTCACCGGGAGTCCGGCCCGCGTCAGGGCCTCGCGAACCCGTCGGACGGCCGGACGCTCGAGGACTGACTCCACCTCGCCGATACTAGGCCCGCCCCCGGCCCCCCACGAGTCGCGACGTCCCCGCTACCCGTGCGGGGCCGGAGCACCCGTCGCCTCAGACCCGCAACCGAGCGAGCCGAGCGACGGCCTCCTCGAGCACCTCACGGCGTTTGGAGAACATCCAGCGCACCAGGTGACGTCCCGCGTCGGGGTCGTCGTAGAAGTCCGAGCTGGGGATCGCCACCACCCCGCAACGCTCGGGCAGCGCACGACAGAAGTTGTAGGAGTCCTCGTCGGTCAGTGTCGAGATGTCGGTGGTCAAGAAGAAGGTGCCGGGCGACGCGAAGACCTCGAAGCCCGCCCCGGCGAGTCCGTCCGCGAGGAGGTCCCGCTTCTCGCGCAGGGTGGCCGCCGCCTCCACGACGTACTCGTCGCAGCGCTCCAGCCCCTCGGCGATCGCGTACTGGAAGGGCCCGCCGTTGACGTAGGTGAGGAACTGCTTGGCGGCGCGCACCGCCGCCAGGAGGTCGGGCTGCGCGCAGGCCCAGCCGATCTTCCATCCCGTGAAGGAGAAGGTCTTCGCCGCCGAGGAGATCGTGACGGTCCTGTCGGCCATGCCCGGCAGCGACGCCAGGGAGACGTGCGGGGCGTCGTAGACCAGGTGCTCGTACACCTCGTCGGTGACCGCCAGGAGGTCGTGGCGGCGGCAGAGCTCGGCGATGACCTCCAGCTCGGCGCGCGAGAAGACCTTGCCCGTGGGATTGTGCGGGGTGTTCACCAGCACCAGTCGCGTGCGGTCGCTGACCGCGGCCTCGAGGGTCGCGGGGTCGAAGGACCAGTCCGGCGACCGCAGGGGCACGACCGAACGCCTCGCCCCGGCCATCGCCGTGCACGCGGCGTAGGCGTCGTAGTAGGGCTCGAACATGATCACCTCGTCGCCCACCTCGCACAAGGCGAGCAGACTGGCCGCAATCGCCTCGGTCGCGCCTGCGGTGACCAGGACCTCGGTCGCGGGATCGAAGTCCAGTGCACGGAAGCGACTCTGGTGCGCACTGATCGCCTCGCGGAGCTCGACGATGCCGATACCGGGCGGATACTGGTTGTGGCCGGCCTCGATCGCGCGCATCGCGGCTCGTTTGATCAGGTCGGGTCCGTCGCTGTCGGGGAAGCCCTGGCCCAGGTTGATCGAACCGGTGGCCACCGCGAGTGCGGACATCTCGGAGAAGATGGTTCCCGTGTAGCCCTGCAGCCGCGAAACGAGATAGGGGTTCGCGCGACTCATTGCGTCCACGATACTGAGATGTCCACCACCCGCACCCGACCCCTCGAGTCCGTGCGTCGCCACCAAGATTTTCCCGCGCCGCGCCCGCGCAACGCCTAAACTGGCCTGCTCTGACAGCCCGGGTCGACGCGCTGCGCCGAGGTGGTGACGCAGCCGTCAGACCCGACTCACCGGATACTCACTTCAGCGTCGAAGGACCGCAATGCCGCATCTGCCGTACCGAGAATTGCCTGATGCGGACCCCGGCACGCCCCCGCTGCGCTCGCCCCAGCGCTACCTCGCGTGGCTCGCGCGCCACCAGAGCGGGCACCTGTCGGCCAACGCGATCTTCGGGATCGGCTGGATGGTGTCCCAGGCCCTGGTCTGGGCCGCGGTCGGCCGGGCCCTCGACGCTGGCGTCGTGCACCACGACCCGCGGGCCCTACTGGTCTGGGTGACCCTGGTCATGGCGCTCGGCGTCGTCCAGGCGGTGTGCGGGTCGCTGCGCCACCAACTCGCCGTCACTAACTGGATGCACGCGGCCTTTCGCACGAGCCACCTCATCGGTCGTCACATCACGGCCACCGGTGACGCCCTCACCGACGAGATCCCGGCGGGGGACATCGTCAACACCGTGATGGCCGACGCCATGCGCGTGGGGGGGACCTTCGACTCCCTGGCCCGCTTCATCGGCTCGATCATCTCCTGGCTGGTCGTCACCGGGATCCTGCTCGCCACGTCGGTGCAGTTGGGCCTGATCGTGCTGGTCGGCGTCCCCGTCCTGACCGGGCTCACCGTCCCGCTGATGCGTCCCCTGCACCGCGCCCAGGCGGCCCAGCGCGAGGCGGCCGGACGACTGGCCGCCCTGGCATCGGACACCGTCACGGGTCTGCGCATCCTGCGTGGCGTCGGGGGGGAGGAGGTCTTCTACGCCAACTACCAGCGACAGAACGAGTTGGTCCGTCGCACCGGGGTGGCCATCGCGACCCCCCAGGCGGGACTGGAGTCCGGCCAGGTGCTGCTGCCCGCCGTGCTCACCGTCGTGGTGACCTTCCTCGGCGCCCACGACGTGATGAACGGCCAGCTCCAGCCGGGTCAGCTCGTCTCCTTCTTCGGCTACACCACCTTCCTCACCACTCCCCTGCGCACCGCGATCGAGTACGTCATCTCGGTGACGCGCGCCTACGTGGGCGCGGGCAAGGTGTTGCGCATACTGCGCGTCGCCCCCACGGTGAGCGACGCGGGCCCGACCCAGCCGTGGCCCGACGACTTCGGGGCCCTGCACGACGCTCGCAGTGGGGTGACCCTGCGGCGCGGCGCCGTGGTCGGGCTCGTGAGCGCCGACAGCGCCGACGTCGTACCGGTGGTGGAGCGTCTCGGCCGCTTCAGCGCCGACGTCGAGGGAGTGACCCTGGACGACGTCGCGCTCGGGTCGATCGCCCTCGCCGACCTGCGTCGGCACATCGTGGTCAGCGAGATCGAACCGCGACTGTTCTCGGGTCCCCTGCGCGAGGAGTTGTCCGGCCGTTCGCGACACGACGACGCCGCCCTCGAGGCCGCCCTGCACGCGGCCAGCGCCACCGACGTCCTCGACGTCCTCGAGGGCCGGCTGTCGGCGAGGGTCGAGGAGAGGGGCCGCAGCTTCTCGGGAGGGCAGCGTCAACGACTCGTTCTCGCGCGAGCCCTCCTGACCAGCGCCGACGTCCTGATCCTGGTCGAACCCACCTCGGCGGTCGACGCCCACACCGAACAACGCATCGCCGAGCGTCTGCGCGAGGCGCGGATGGGGCGCTGCACGGCACTGGTCACGAGCAGCCCGCTGCTACTCGACGTGACCGACGAGGTCTACGTGCTCGGCCAGGGACGCGTCATCGCCCACGGCACCAACGAGGAACTGCTGGCGAGCTCGCCCGACTACCGCCGCATCGTGCTCCGGACGGATCAGCCGTGAGCGCCCTGCCCATCGCCAGCTTCCCCGAGGTGCGGGCCTTCGCACGCACCTTGATCCGTCGTCACCGCGGCTCCCTGGCCATCATGCTCAGCCTCTACGCCGTGGCCGCGGTCGCCGCGCTCGTACCGGCCTACGTGATCGGGATCCTCATCAACGACGCGACGACGCACGCGCTGAGCGACGCTCGCATCACCGCTGCGCTGGAGGTGCTCGCGAGCTCGTCGCTGGCCTACGGCGCCTTGACCTTCTTCGCCCGACGCCGCAGCTACATCCTGGGCGAACGCGTCTTCGCGGACCTGCGCGACTCCTTCTTGCAGTCGGTGCTCAACCTGCCGCTCCTCGAAGTCGAACGCGCCGGCACGGGCGACCTGCTCAGCCGCACGACCAGCGACGTCGAGGCGATGTCGCGCACCGTGCGCTTCGCCATGCCCGAGTGGCTCGTCGCCATCGTCCAGACCCTCCTGACCTTCGCAGCCATGGCGCTCGTGAGTCCGCTGGCGTCGCTGGCCTGCCTGGTGTCGATGCCCTTCTTGTTCTTCGCCACCCGCCACTACCTGCGCTACGCGACCCCCGGATACCGCCGCGAACGCATCAGCTACGCCAGCCTGGCGGGTACGGTCTCCGAGACCGCCGAGGGGGCCCGCACCGTCGACGCCCTCCAACTCGCCGATCGTCAGAACCGCCGCATCGAGGCCAATCTGCGCGAGAACTTCTACGCCGAGATGTACACGCTCCTGATGCGCATGATCTGGTTCCCCATCACCGAGGGGGCCTTCGCGCTGGCCGTCGCGGCCACCCTCGGCTGGAGCGGGCTGCTGGCCCTGCACCACGTGATCACCATCGGCGCGGCGACCACCGTCACCCTCTACGTGGTTCAGATCAACGACCCACTGGACCGCATCGTGTCGTGGCTCGACGAGCTGCAGATGGGGCAGTCCTCCCTGGCGCGCCTGGTGGGCGTCTCCGCGGTGCGCGACACCCGGCCCTTGAGCGGGCCGGAGCCGTCGGACGAGGAGCTGCGGGTCGAGCACGTCCATTACGCCTACGGCGAAGGTCGCGACGTCCTGCACGACGTGTCCCTGGTGATCCGTCCCGGTGAGCGACTCGCCATCGTCGGACCCTCGGGCGCGGGCAAGTCGACCCTCGGGCGTCTGCTGGCGGGCATGGACGCGCCCACCAGTGGGTCGCTGACCCTCGGTGGGGTCGCCGTCAGCGACATGCCCCTGGCCTCGCTTCGCCGCCACGTGCTCCTGGTGACCCAGGAGCACCACATCTTCTTGGGCACCGTGCGCGACAACCTGGCCCTCGCCCACCCAGAAGCCACCGACCCCGCCATCGAGGAGGCCCTCGACGCCGTGGACGCGCTGGACTGGGTGCGCCTCCTCCCCCGGGGCCTCGACACCGAACTGGGGACGACGGGACATCCCCTGAGCCCCGCCCACGCGCAGCAGATCGCCCTCGCCCGACTGGTGCTGGCCGATCCCCATACGCTCATCCTCGACGAGGCCACGGCCCTGCTGGACCCGCGAGCCGCTCGCCACCTCGAGCGCTCGCTCTCCGCGGTCCTCGAGGGCCGCACCGTCATCGCCATCGCTCACCGTCTCCACACGGCCCACGACGCCGACCGGGTGTGCGTGATGCGCGACGGTCGCATCGTCGAGCTCGGCAGCCACGACGAGCTGTTGGCCCTCCACGGCGACTACGCCGCGCTCTGGCGCAGCTGGCGACACGAGACGCCGTCGAGCGCGAGCTAGCCAAGGAGCCGGCCGGGACCTCCCGCGGTGCGCGTCGCCGGGGCCTGTTCCCTAACATGGGTGTGCCGCGAGCACGCGGCGTCCACCGAGGAGGGAGTTGACATGCGCTACCTCATCAGCGTGCTCGACGACCGCAGCGAGTCGGCCACGGCCGACGAGATGGCCGCCGTCGACCAGTTCAACGAGCGATTGCGAGCGGAGGGCCACTGGATCATGGCCGCCGGCCTCGCGTCACCGGACCAGGGCCTCGTCATCGAGCACCGGGGCGGGACCGAACTTCGCAGTGGCGGACTCTTCTTCGAGTCCGGGGACTACGTCAGTGGCTTCTGGATCGTCGAGGTCCCGACTCACGAGACGGCGCTCGAACTCGCCAGCGAGGGTTCACGTCACTGCGGGCGCAAGGTCGAGCTGCGACCCTTCCTCGAGGTGTAGCGCAGCGCGGCTCCCCCTAGGTTGGGAGGAGTGCTCACGCCTCCGCTCCTGGTATTCGACGGCGACTGCGGCTTCTGCACGGCGTGCGTCCGCTGGATCGAGCGGCGCTGGCCTGACGGGGTCGCGCGGGCGATCGCTTGGCAGGACCTCCCTCCCGAGACGCTGGGCTCGACTGGTCTGAGCGAAACGGACGTGACGGAGAAGGCGTGGTGGATAGATGGGGCGCGCCCGCGTGGTGGGGAGCGCGCCGTCGCCGCCGCGCTGGCTCGCTGCGGCGGGGCCTGGGGCGTCGTCGGACGATGTGTCGACACGATCCCCGTGCGCTGGGCCGCGAGGCCGGTCTACGCACTGGTCGCGCGCTACCGCCACCTACTACCGGGCGCGACGTCCGCGTGTCGGACCTGAGCGGTCAACGAGACGACTCTCTCGGCGCCATCGCGGTGAGGACCTGTGGAGCGGTGGTTGGCCGCGGGTCCCCACAGGAACGTCCTACTTGTGCGGATCCAGACGACCCTCGAGTGGCGAGAGGATGTTGCCGGTGACCACGCCGCGATACCAATGGAAGCTGTGCTTGGGGATCCGGCGCCCGGTGTCGTAGTCCACCCACACGATGCCGAAGCGTCGCGAGTAGCCCACCGCCCACTCGAAGTTGTCCAGCAGGCTCCACAGGAAGTAGCCCCGGAGGTTGACCCCGGCGTCGATGGCGTCCAGGCAGGCTCCGAGGTGGTCGTGGACGTACTGGATGCGCTGGGGGTCGCGGACCTGACCGTCGGTGTCGACGTAGTCGTGGAAGGCCGCACCGTTCTCCGTGATGAAGAGGGGGATCTGCGTGTACTCGTCCTTGATGCGCAACAGGAGCTCGCGCAGGCCCGTCGCGTCGATCTCCCAGTCCATCGCCGTCTTGGGGCGCCCCGGCGTCTCGACACCGATGATCTGGAGGTTGTTGGACGTCGGCTCCTCGGGACGCGGGCCGACGTTGTACCCCATGGCGCGAGCCTCGAACTCGCGTCGAGCGTCGAACACCGTTCCCGGGCTGTAGAAGTTGACGCCGAGGAAGTCGATCGGCGAGGAGATCACGTCGAGGTCGCCGTCCTGCACCACCGAGAAACCGGGTGTCATGTGGGCGTAGTGCTCGAGCATGTCCTGGGGGTAGGAGCCCTTGAAGAGCGGGTCCAGGAAGATGCGGTTCTGATTGCCGTCGGCCCGGCGCACCGCTTCGAGGTCCTGGGGGTCCGTCGTGCCGGGTCGCAGCACACCGAGGTTCAGCGTCAGCCCGATCTCCGCCTGGGGGCGGATGCTGCGCGCGGCGCGCACACCGAGCCCGTGCGCGAACAGCAGGTTGTGGGTGGCCGCCACGGCCAAACCGATCTCGTCGCGACCCGGCGCGTGATGCCCGTAGCCATATCCCAGCCACGCGCTGCACCAGGGCTCGTTGAGGGTGGTCCACTTGTCCACCCCGTCGAGACGCTCGAGGCATGCCCTTGGCGACGGCCATCAAGACGAAATCCTCGCCGACGGTCGTGATCATCATGTTGCGCATCCCCAGCATCCATCCGGCCAAGGAACTCAGCACGATCGACAACAGGGGCAGTTCTCCGTAGCGGATCACGCTGGAGATGAAGGGCCAGTTGAAGCCCTGGTGCACGGTGTTGCTGTAGGAACCCTCCAACGGGAACCAGTGCAGGTGGACGGTGAAGACCAGCACCAGGATGGTCCCCAAGAAGTAGTAGGGCATGCTCTGCAAGAAGGTGGCCGTCGGGATGATGGCGTCAGCGCGTGATCCGCGGGTCCATCCGAAGAGGACACCCAGCGAGGTGCCGAGGATGAAGCTGAAGACCGTGGCCACACCGATCAGACCGATGGTCCAGAACATGTGACTCACGAGCGCACTCGACACGGATTCCGACAAGTCGATCGAGGTCCCCAGGTTTCCGTGGAACAACTGGTCGATGTAGTGCCCGTACTGCACGTACATCGGCTGGTTGAGGCCCTGGCCGAACTGTAGTTTGATCGCCTCGATCTCCTGAGGAGTCACTCGACCCTGGAGCTTGGCGATCAGCTGCTCGATGGGATTGCCCGGCATGAGTCGAGGCAGGAGGAAGGTCAGGGTGATCGAGATCCACGCGGTGAAGGCGTAGATGCCGAGGCGTCGCAGTAGCACTCTCACTGTGCTGACACCTCTCTTGGCAAGTCATTCCCCCCAGTTCTTCGACCACACGATGAGCGGACCACCAATCTGAAGGAGGATGAACTGATCCTCTCGGTGCACTTCAGACAGTGGCCGCGTCCTGGGCCGGGCAAACCTAGGTCATGTTATTCTGAGCCGCGTCATCGGCCGGACGATTTTCACGCTTCCGGCCAACATTGGAAGAAATCCTCTTTCACGACGATGACGCACTCCGCCTCACTGCGCGCCGGCGAGCCGACGCCCTTGGTCACGTCGGAGCCTCTCGTCCCTGACCCCGCCGACGAACGGGCCAGAACGTCGCGAAGCCGTACGGAACGCGGCGCTCGCGCCGGAGGCGCACTCACGACGACGGTGGACCGATGAACACGGGCGACCTCGCGAGAATGGGTGATGGCGTTGCACGTCATGGCCGCCACGCAGCTCGGCAACGAAGAATCGCGCTCGCGCCGCTGGCCTGGGGTCACGAAGCATCCGGATGAAAGCGCCAAGACTTTCATGGCGCCGTCGACGGACCTATGTCTTAGGCGACCTGTTGACTCGCGACGGTCCCCACGCTCGATTGGGCGCATCCGCAGGTCCGTCGAACGACCAATTCGGTGGGCAAGGTCACGATCGAACCCTTCTCAACCTCGCCGTCCAAGAGGCCGACGACCAGGTTCACCGCGGCCACTCCGAGACTGACGCTGGACTGGCGAACGGTGGTCAACCCTGGCCGAGACGTTCTCGCCATCGGGATGTCGTCGAATCCGGTGACCATCACGTCCTGAGGGACCCGCACATTGTGCTCGCGCAGCGCGTGGAGGGCGCCAAGGGCCATCTGGTCATTGGCGCAGACGAAGACCTGCGGCAGGGCTTCGGGCAGGGTCAGCCGGCGTTCGAGCTCGACCTCCGCGCGCAGCATGGAGAAATCGCCCACCAGGACGTTCTCGTCGCGTACCGTGCCGCCGGCCTGGGAGACCACGGACCGAAATGCGTCGTGACGAGCGACGGCGTCGGGACTGTTCGGGATGCCACCCACGAATCCGAAATCGACCACCCGATGCTCGTCGACGAGGTGACGGATCAGCGATCGCATACCGCCCTCGTTGTCGGGCCGCACCGTCGCCCCGAACTTGGTCACGCCAGAACCCGAGAGGTGCACGGCGCGCATCCGCTTGGCGATTCTCATCGCTCCCACGTCGTTGACCACCCGGTCCACCAGGATCACGCCGTCCACCGAACTGGAGAGTTGCTGCAGTGGCACCATGCCGTCGTCGTGGCCGATGCGCACCGCACACGCGAAGAGCGAGTAGCCCAGCTGCGCCGCTTGGGCCGAGGCGCCGCGGATGACGGTGTCGGTGTAGAGGACGTTGGAGTCCTCCTCCATCGACGGTGTGAACGTCGCGCGATTCTCGTAGAGCGGGTAGGCCAAGCCGATTGACCACTTCTTGCCACCGGACAGGCTTCGCGCGGCCGAACTCGGGACGAAGTTCAACTGCTTGATCGCGTCATCGACGCGGTCGCGTGTCTCGGGTCTGACGTGCGACCCTCCGTTGATGACGCGGCTGACCGTGGCGATCGAGACGAACGCGACGTCGGCGACGTCATAGATCGTGGCATTTCCCTTTGACATTCCCCCCCCAACAAACTGCCTGAAACGTGAAAGCACTTACACTGTAAGTGCTTTCACACTAGGACGTTTCAGGCACACTTTCAAGTACTTGTAAACGCGCATCGAAAGTAGCCACACTTCGCCCCTGAAACGCGCATCGAAAACAGCCACACCCAACAGCCCCGGCTGACAAGTTGGTTCCCTAAGGAATCAACCAGCGAAACGGGAGAAGGGTGCACAGCAACATGCAAGTTTGGACGGAGATTCGCCGAAAA
>CAIORQ010000045.1 GCA_903860745.1 uncultured Actinomycetes bacterium
CGAGCAACAATGCCGACGTGGCCCTCTCGACCGACGGTGGTCTCACCTGGCAGCCCGAGAAGATCACGGCTCCCTTCACCTTCGTCTACAGCGTCTCGTGCTCGAGCGTGAGGCGATGTGCCGCCGTCGGCAACTACGAGGGTGTGTCGCCGGTCGTGTACGACTCCGCCAACGGTGGCGCCACCTGGAGCGCGCCGCACATCTTGAAGACTGGCGCCGAGGGTGCCGCCTACTTCGTCAACCTGTCGTGCTCCGCGTCGTCGAACTGCGTCGCGGTCGGCGCGGCACAGAGCCAGACCGGCGTCTACGCGACGTCCGTCAACGACGGTCGCACGTGGTCCGGCGTCCACGTGATCGCCGGGCCCGACGCGACGCCGTACTACTTCGCGGGCGCGGACTGCGTCTCCGCCACCCGCTGCGTCCTCGTGGGCGCCGGGCCCGGGTCCGTCGGTGCGGCGACGACCGTCAGGTTCGCCGCGACGGTGCACTTCGCCGCCCGGGGAGGTCGAGGCTCGATGGCCCCCCAAGTCGCCTTCTCGACGACGAGGCTGCACGCCGACGCCTTCACCCGAAAGGGTTACCGCTTCGCGGGCTGGGCGACCACCCCTCGAGGACCCCTCGCCCTCAAGAACAAGGCTCGCTACAGCTTCAGCGCCAACATCACCCTCTACGCCGTCTGGAGCCCGGTGTCGTAGTGCGCCTCTAGTCCATCGCACGCCCCGCGCGACGTCGCACAAACAGGACAACTCCCCAACAATTCCAACAAATCTCAGGGCTCGGCCCCGAGATCCGGGCGTAGCCTGCTGACGTGACACCGACCAGTTGATGCCCGGTGCGTCAGGAAGGCCTCGCATGAGACTCGACATCACCCGTGACCCCCGCGCCGCGCGCATCCGCGCGACGCGGTACGCTCTTCTGCTCGTCGCCACGACCCTCACCGCCTCGTTGTCGACGGGTGCTGGGGCGGGGGCGAGCTCCGCGCCGGCACGGAGCATCCTGCACACCGCCGTGACCCAGACCCTCAAGGCCGCCCAATCGGGTCAGGCGCAGATGAAGACGATCTCCTGCGCCTCGAGCGCCGACTGCATCGCCATCGGCTCCTCCTCGACCGACCAGGGCGTGATCACGTACTCCACCAACGCGGGCGCGTCCTGGTCGCCCGTCAAGGTCTTCGACCCCACCACCATCCTGTCGCTCAATTCGCTCACCTGTCCCTCGAGCACCGAGTGCGTGGCCGTGGGGGCCAGTCTCGAGCACCGCGGCGTCGCCATCGTGGGGCACCTGCACGCCGGGAGCTGGAACTGGTCGCTGCCCATCACAATGGCCAACGAGAACGGCGGTTCGAACCCACCGACCGTCTCGCTCAACTCGGTGGCCTGCGTCTCCGTCGACGTCTGCCTCGCGGTCGGTACCGACCTGTCCAACTCGATCAACGTCACGACCTACACCCTGGACGCGGGAAACTCCTGGAGTCCCGACGCCGTCGCGGCCGGTGACGGCGCGACGGTGGGCGACGTGCGCGCCCAGCTCAATTCGGTCAGCTGCAACTCAACGGTCTCGTGCGTGGCGGTAGGCTCCGACGCCACCGGCTACGGCGAGGTCACCTACGCGTCATTCGCCAACGACACCTGGACGTGGAGCGCCAAGGCCACCCAGCTGGACGGCGACGGTCACGGAGGAGCGCTCAACGCCATCGACTGCTTCGACCCCACCACCTGTGTCGCCGTCGGCGCCGACACCAGCCACTGGGGCGTCTCCGCCGTGGCGACCATGTCGGGAGCACAGTGGTCGTGGAGTGCGGAGAACGCCATCCTCACCGACGCCACGGGCACCGGACAACTCTTCACCCTCACCTGCACCGGCTCGGGGGTCTGCGGGGCTCTGGGAGCGGACAGCGCGGCGAACAGCGTCGTCACCCGCTCCACCGACGGTGGCGCGGACTGGGCCGCCGAGTCCCCCATCGCCGGCGACGGCGCGACGGGCACCGTCGCGGGCAACGACCCCGCGAGCGTGGCGTGCCCCACGACGAGCCGCTGCCTCAGCGTCGGCAGCGACGCCCTGGGCCGGGCCTTCGTCACGGTCTCGTCGAACGCTGGTCAGACCTGGGGTCGCGAGACGCTCTTCAACGTCGCCGCCCTGCCCGGCGAGGGCCCCCTCTCGGCCGTGTCCTGCTCGGGCGCCCTGTGCGTCGCGGTGGGCACCAACGACGCCAACGAGAGCGTCGTGTCCCGTTCGGTCGATTCGGGACGCACCTGGGTCGCCGAGCGCCAGCTCACCCCCGACGCCTCCGGCGCGAGCTACGTGCAGAGCGTCGACTGCGTGGGCAAGGACCTGTGCGTCGCGGTGGGCTGGGACAACCTGAGCCGACCGATCTTCACGCACTCGACCAACGGGGGCCGGAGCTGGAGCAAGGAGCAGACGATCGGCGTCGACTTCTCCTCCGAGGGCTTCCTCGACCACGTGGACTGCGCCAGTTCCCACCGCTGCGTGGCGGTGGGTTGGGACGGCCGCGGGCAGGCCGTCACCGCCTACTCACTCGATGGCGGTGCCGCCTGGTCCCCGGAGAGGACCGTGAACGCCGACGCCACGGGCACCGGCTTCCTCTACGCCGTCACGTGCCCGCGCACCACCTACTGCGTGGCCGTGGGACGCGACGACCAGTTCAAGGGCGTGGCGGCCTACTCCTGGAATGGCGGCGTCGGCTGGAGCTCGATGACCCCCCTCGTCTCGGTCACCCGCGGCACCGGGGCCCTCGACGCCGTGAGCTGCCCGAATCCCCAGTTCTGCGTCGCCGTGGGCGGTACGGGCACCGGGGCCGGGGCCAGCGTGACCAGCCGATCCACCAACGGCGGCAAGACCTGGACGCCCGAAGCGACCGTGTCCCTCGACTCGACCATGTTCGGACTCCTCAACTCGGTCACCTGTCCCACGGTGACCTTGTGCGTCGCGGGCGGTACCGACGGCTTCGAGCAGGCCGTCACCACCTATTCGCTCAACCGGGGACTCAGCTGGTCGCGCGAGGCGACGACCACGAGTCTCGCTCACAAGGACTTCTTCACCGCGGTGAGCTGCTCGAGCATCGTCAAGTGCGTCGCGGTGGGCGCCGACAGCGCCCAGCGCGGCGTCGTGGTCCCGATCCGCTTCCCCGCCACGGTGCGCTTCGTCGCCCACGGCGGACGCGGCGTCATGAGGGCCCAGACGGCCTGGTCGGCCCAACGCCTGCACGCGGTGGGCTTCACCCGCTCGGGCTATCGATTCGCCGGATGGTCGCAGCGGGTCGGCGGACCCGTGGTGGAGGTGAACCGCCAGCGCTACAACTTCCTCGCAGACGCCACGCTCTACGCGGTGTGGCAGCGGGGCTAGCCGCCTCGACGAAAACGCCGCCAGGCGATCAGCGACCAGACCGCTTCGATGACCCCGAAGGGCCACGCGCCGGACAAGAAACCGTAGAGGCTCGAGAGGGCGCAGCCCAGGGCGAAGGCCGCCACGAAGCCTCGCGCGCGCCGCTCGAGGGCGTACATGAGCATCATGAAGCTCAGCGCACCGACGCCGTAGAGGGTGATCATCGCGGGTCGTCGTCCAGAGCGCGCGCCGTCCCCAAGAGGGCCCGCACGTGGGCCTTGGTCGAATCGACGACGGCGTAGGGCGCATCGCTCTCGTCGAGCAGCAGACCGAACTCCGTGCAGCACAGTCCCACCACGTCAGCGCCGCGCGCCACGAGCGACGCCCCGATCTCCACCAGGGTCTCGCGCGACGACTCGTGCAGCCTCCCCTGGGTCAACTCGTCGAAGATGATGCGCTGCAGTTCCGCGGTCGCGGACTCGTCGGGTCGCAGCACCGCGACCCCCGCGTCGACGAGGCCGTCGCAGTAGAAGTCCTGCTCGATGACGTAGCGGGTGCCGAGAAGCCCCACGCTCGCACCGCCCAGGGCTCGCACCTCCTCGGCGACACTGCGACGGATGTCGACCACCGGACACTCGACCGCCGCGACCACGTGGTCGTAGTTGCGGTGCATCGTGTTGGCACCGATGGCCACGACCTGTGCTCCCGCGGCCACGAGACGTCGGGCCGCGTCGGCCAGCGTCGCCCCCGCGCCCTCCCAGTCACCGGAGCGCTGATGGACCACGATGTCGGCCATGTCGAGCGAGTCGATCACCACCAGCGGCTGTGACCAGGGCGAAGGGCCGACGTGGAACTGGTTGAAGTAGCGGTAGTAGCACGCCGTGGCCTCCCAGGAGAGCCCCCCGATGAGTCCGATGCGGGCCACTCAGTTCAGCTTGGGCAGCGCCCGCTTCAGGTTGCGAATGGCCTGCTGGGTGCGCAGTTCGTTCTCGATGAGGGCGAAACGGACGTGACCGTCGCCGCCCTCGCCAAAGCCCACTCCCGGGCTGGTCGCCACCTCGGCCTCGGTGATGAGGAACTTGGCGAACTCCAGGGAGTCCATCTCGCGGTAGGGCTCGGGGATCGGCGCCCAGATGAACATCGAGCCCTTCGGGGCCGCGACCGACCAACCAATGCGGTTCAGGCCGCTGATGAGGGTGTCGCGACGCACTTGGTAGACCTCGCGCAACAGGTCCGGATAGTCCGAGGCCTCGTTCATCGCCACGATGGCCGCGATCTGAACCGGCTGGAAGGTGCCGTAGTCGAGGTAGCTCTTCAACTTCGTCAGCGCCGCCACGATCTCGGCGTTGCCCACCATGAACCCCACGCGCCAGCCGGCCATCGAGAAGGACTTGGTCAGGGTGTAGAGCTCGACGCAGCACTCCTTGGCCCGAGGGGCCTGCAGGATCGACGGCGGCTGGTAGCCGTCGAAGCCCAGGTCGGCGTAGGCGAAGTCGTGGCAGATGATGACCTCGCGCTCCAGGGCGAAGTTCACCAGGCGCTCCATGAAGGCCAGATCCACGCACGCGCTGGTGGGGTTGTGGGGGAAGGAGCAGATGATCACCCTCGGCTTGACCGTGGCGCTCTCCCAGGCAGCCACCAGACCCGCGAAGAAGTCGTCACCCGGGTCGTTGGTGCTGGCGCCCGGGTCCACCATGGGCACGGTGATGACCTGGGCGCCGGCGAAGCCCGGGCCCGCCAGGTGGATCGGGTAACTGGGACTGGGCACGATCGCGGTGTCGCCGGGACCCAGGAGGACCCACATCAGATGGGTCAGCCCCTCCTTGGCACCGATGGTCGTCACGACCTCCGTGTCAGGGTCGAGGTCCACGTCGAAGAGCTTCTTGTAGCGCGTCGCCATCGCCAGACGCAGGTTGGGCAGACCGCGGCTCGCGCTGTAACGGTGGTTCTTGGGGTTGTGCGCGGCCTCAGCCAGCTTCTCGACCGCGATGTCGGGGCTGGGCAGGTCGGGGTTGCCGAAACCGAAGTCCACGATGTCGCGACCCTGGGACCGGGCTTGAGCCTTGAGCCCGTTGATGGTCGCGAAGACGTAGGGAGGCAGGCCGGTGATCCGTCGGAATTCCATCAACGAAATTTACTGACTCAGGCGCCCCGACGCCAACCCGCGAGGACCGACAGGTCGACGCCGGGCGCGAAGACGGCCCACGTCGCGCCGGCGTCACCGAGTTCGTCCAGCCACGCCTCCAGGTCCTCGCGCGCGGGTCCCGCCCAGGTCACCGGACCTCGGCGACTCCAGGCGGCCACCTCGCTCGACCGGGCGTCCCAGAGGTTGAGGGCCACCGTCGCGTCGGCGAGCGCGTTGGTCGCCTCGGCGCCCGCCCCGATCCACACGGGCATCTCGTCGCGCAGGGCCCCGACCACGCTCGCGAGCTGCGCCCGGCGCGCCTCGGCGCTGGCCAGGGTGAGTCCGTAGCCCTCGAGCTCGTCCCGGGACTTGGCGTCACCCGTGCCCACGGCCGCCACGACCCGCCCGGGCGCCAGGGAGGCCAGCGTGCGGAACTGCGAGACCAGCCGGTCGACGCCGACCATGCCGACTCGGGCGACGAGCGGACCCACCGACAGGCCCGGGAACCTCGTGGCGACCGCCGCGAGCACCGCGAAGGGCGACAGCGCGGGCCGGGTCCGAGCGCCCATCGGCCAGAGGTGGTCGTAGGCGAAGACGCCGTCGAGACCCGACTCCTCGCACTCGCGCGCCACCGTGAAGGCCTCGTCGAGGTCGTCGCGGAACGTCGGCAGGACGACGCCGAGTCTCACGACAGGCGGTCGAAGGCGACGCGGGCCGCCCCGAGGGCCCCGGCGTGCACGGTCAGGCCCGACGGCGTGAGCAGGATCGCCTCACGCTTGTCGTAGCCGAAGGTGAGTTCCTCCAGGTAGACCCGAGCCCGCGGCAACAGCAGGTCAGCCGCCACCGAGAGTCCCCCACCGACCACGAAGTGACCCGCGTCGAGGATGGCCACCAGGTTGGCGAGGCCGCGGGCGAGCCACCACGCCACGTCATCGACCAGCGTCAAGGCTTCGTCGAGGCCCTCGCCAGCCGCACGCGTGACGTCTTCGCCGCGGACGTTCTGGGCTCCCCCACAGCGCTCGGCGAGGACGGGCAGGCGCCCTTCGTTGGCCCACTCGAAGGTCAGTCGGGCCAGTCCGCCTCCCGAGGCGTAACGCTCCCAGCAGCCAAAACCCCCGCAGCCGCAGATCGCGCCGCGCGCCTGGACCACCATGTGGCCGATCTCGCCACCGAATCCGTTCTGCCCGCGCATCAAGACGCCGTTGGTGACGATCCCGCCACCGATGCCCGTGCCCAGGGTGACCATGACGAAGTCGTCGATCCCGCGCGCCGCGCCCCACGCGTGCTCGCCCAGTGCCGCACAGTTTCCGTCGTTCTCCATGTAGACGTGGGTGGCGCCCAGCGACTCCGCCAGGAGTTCGGGGAAACTGGCGCCCGCGGCTCCCACGAGGTTCGCGGCCTCGGCGAGGCGTCCGTCGCGGCGGACCAGACCCGGCATCCCGATCCCGATGGGCAGGTCCACGGGGTCGAGTCCGTGACGCGCGCACAGGGTCGCCACCTGGTCGGCGAGAACCCTCGCCGTGGCGACTCCGGCGCCACCGGTGGTGTCCTGTGGCGTCGACGAGCGCAGTTCGTCCAGGATGTCACCCTCGGGGGTGACCAGGACGGCCAGGGCCTTGGTGCCGCCGACGTCGATACCAATGGCCAGGTCCTTCACGACAGGGACTCCACACGACGCTTGAGCTCGACCAGGGCGTGGCGCTGAACGCGCTGCGCCGAGCGATGCTGGATGAATTGGGGCACCGGCACCGCCAGTTCGACCTCGAGGTCGTAGGTCACCCGCGTCGAGGCGTCATCGATGGCCTCGAAGGAGTAACTGCCGTTCAGGGACTCGGTCACGTCGCCTTCGGTCTGGTGCCAGCTCAACAGCGCCGGCGCACGGCTGTAGTCGTAACGAAGGCGGTACTTGGTGGAGCGCCCGAAGGCCGCCGCCCGGAAGGCCACCTCGAGGGCCCGACCGTCGGCGTCGCGCTCGGTCACGTCGATGCTCTTGAGGTCGCTCACCCACTCGCGGTACCGGTCGAAGTCGACGACGACGGAGTAGACCGCGCTCGGGACGGCCGCCACGACAATTGACTGCGTCGCACGCTGCGCCACGACACCTCCTCTCCTTCCACTCTAGACAGTGGTGTCAGGAAATCGGAGTCGCCCGACCGTGGTCGTAGAGCGACAGCCCCGTCGCCAGCCGCTGGGCCAGGACCCGCCAGTCGAAGTCCGCGCAGGCCACCTCACGCGAGGCGAGTGCGAACTCGCGGCGCCGGTCGGGATCGCCCAACAGCGCCTCCATGGCCGCGGCCAGGTCCCGGTCGCTGCCGGCCCGCTCGACCACGAGCCCGGTGACGCCGTCGCGCACCGCCTCGTGGCTGCCGCCCGAGCGGCCGGCCACCTGGGCCACCCCCGACGCCGCCGCCTCGATGAAGACCATGCCGAAGCCCTCTTGTTCGAGGCCGAACCAGCGACTGCGACAGGCCATCACCATGAGGTCGCTCGAAGCCAGCCACGGCGCCAGGTCCCCGTCGGGGACGCGACCGAGGAATCTGACCGGTGCCTCGAGCTTCGCGGCCATCGTCTCCAGGCGCGCGAGGTCGCGCCCGGCTCCGCCGATGGCCACCTGGAGATCGGGAAAGGTCGGTGCCAACAGGGCGCTGGCTCGGATGAGGGTGTCCATGCCCTTACGTGGCACGAGACGCGAGTACGAACTCACCAGGAGCGAGGTCGCCGAGAGCCCGAAGCGCTCGCGGACCTCGCCGCGGCGGGCCGCGTCCAGCGGGGTGAACCGGTCGGTGTCCACGCCGGGTGGGATGTGCAGGGTCGGCGGCATCCATTCGGCGGCGTTGCGCCGCGCCTCGGCCTCGGGATAGCTGCCCGCGCACACCGCGACCTCGGCGTGGCGCAGGACGTGGCGCAGGCTCGAGGCCACCAAAGGCAGCCGCGCCGGAATCGCGACCTCCGCGCCATGCAACACGACGCCGTAGGGACGTGAGAGCCGCGGGCCCAGGAGCCCCAGGGGCCAGGCGGGATCGAGCAGCACCAGGTCGGGCTGGTGACGCTCGATGGCCCCCTCGATGGCTCGCAGCGCGCGCGGCAGGGGCAAGAAGAGGGTCGCTTCGGGAACGCGCTCGATCACCACCTCGCTCGCGGCGTCGAAGGCGGCGGCGTCGGGGTGCGACGTCGCCGTGAGCACCGCCGCACGGCCCGGCTCGAGACGGCGCCAGAGTTCGTGGAGGTAGACCTGGATCCCGCCCGTCTTGGGCGGGTAGTCGTTGGTCACCAGGAGGTGGCGCGCCATCCACCCACGCTACCGGGGTGTTCAGCCCTCGTTCGTCACCCGGTGGAACTTGAGCCGCGGGATCATCCCCTGACTCGACAGCAACCCCGCGACGTCGGCCAGCTCAGGGCTCAGCGTCAACTCGTCGGGCCCGTCACCCAGCACGAAGGTGACCAGGCAGTCCTGGCAATCGGGGGTGGAACGTCGCACGCAGTCGGTGCAGCTGATGGACAATTCGATGTCGGACACGATGCCCCTTTCCGTCTCCGACATCCTGACCGGGGGCTGTCACACCACGAACGCGGCGATCTCCCCGCGGACCTGCTCGGGTGCGAAGACGACTCCCTCGGTGAGCACCCGCTGGGACCGCGGGTCGACCAGGACGTAGAACGGCGGCCAGCGCACGTCGAGATCATCGAGCAGGGTCGGCGACACGACCACCCGGTGAGCGGAACCCGCCCACCACGACTCCCCCGACGCCTCACGCGCCACGAGGAGGACGTCGACGTCGCCAAGGGCGTCCGCTGGCGACTCGAGCACGCTGCGACAACCCAGACAATCCGCTTTCACGGCCACGATCAGCGTGGGTCGGACGAACTCGCCCTCCAGTACTTCACCCGCGAGCGTGACCCCTCTCCAACGGCGCGGCGCCGGGCGATCACGCGTGGTGTCGAAGGAGCGCACCTAGGACTCCTCGGCGACGACCTCTACTCCGCGCCCGTGTCCGCACCAGCGGCACGAGACCGAGTCCACCACGCGCGAGATGACCTCGGGTTCCTCGACGGTGAGTTCTCCCCCCACCGTGTAGTGGTGGAAGGAGCGGACCGTCGTCGTCTCGACGACGTCGAAGCGGGTCAGGTTGCCACAGGCCGTACAGCGGTACTTTTCCATACCATCACGGTAATGGTCCGGGCGAGCCCCTCAGTCCAGTTCGATGTCGGGATTGTGAAACCATTCGTCCCAGCTCCTGCGCACGGGATCGGCGCCGTCTCGGCGGGCCCGGTCCACCAGACGGCGCAGTGCCGCGGGATGGCGCACCGGGCCCAGGGTCACCGACCCGCCGGAGGTTTCGACGATGACCACTCCGCGGCGGCGCAAGCGTTCTCCGAAGGTCTGGTCCGCGTGGGTGGCGAAGACGTCGGAGAGGTTGACCTGGGACGAGTGGCGCGCCAGTACGCCACCCTGCACCACGATCCGCTGGGTGGTCACGAAGATCTTGTGAGAGCGCCAACGCCATGAACGAGTCGCCACGACCAGGGCCGGGATGACCCCCACCGTCACGACCGCGACGGCCTCGTGGCGGTGCAGCAGCCCCCACCGTCCGGCGAGCGCGACCACGATCGCCTCGAGAACGATCAGGCTCAGTGCCGGAGCGGCGAGACCCCTCGGGACCGGGGTCACGCTGATCACCGGCTTCTCACCGACCTCGAGGACCAACCGCCGGCTCATGATCGCGGCGCGCGAGGGCTCGTCACCGTCCCCGCACCCTCAGACATTGCGCATCTGATGCGCCGCCATCTCGAAGTACGAGGTCATCTCGTCGAATTGCTCGTCGCTGAGCTGGTCGCGCACACCCGCCAGGGCGCTGTTCATGGCGGTCATCCACGCGTCGCGCGCCTTCTTGTTGATGCGAAAGGGCGCGTGGCGCATGCGAAGCCGCGGGTGACCGCGTTCCTCCATGTACGTCGGCGGTCCGCCCCAATACTGGCAGAGGAACAGCACCAGGGTCCTCTTCGACTCGGTCAAGTCCTCGGGGTACATGGGCCGCAACACCTCGTCGGTGGCCACGGCGGCGTAGAAGCCGTCCACCAACTTTTCGAAGAACGGCCGTCCGCCCACTTGGTCGTAGAGCGTCTCTTCCACGACTCCAGCCTAGGTCCGGTGTTCTAGACTTGACGAAGTCTGATTGCAGACGCGCGGGTGTAGCTCAATGGTAGAGCTCCAGCCTTCCAAGCTGGCCATGCGGGTTCGATTCCCGTCACCCGCTCCAACGAGTTTCAGCGCCGATGATTGCGCCACGTCGTGACGACGCAGGCCGCGGACACCCTCACTGCCGCCAACGATCGACGGACGCGTCATCGGGCATCGCCAGGAGCGTGGACTCAGGAACATCTCCCGCCGAGGGATGGAGAAGGGCTTCGGGCAACGGACGATGCCTTCATCACCGTCGCCCCGCAATGCGACGAAGTGGCGGATGGCGACAACCGCCGCCATCCGCCACTCCACGTCGTGTCGAGGCATCTCGACGTCGACGACTCACGAACCCGTGTAGCCACCTGTCGCGAGGCTGATGATGCTGGCGTCATACGAGGCGTAGGCCAGGGCCAGGTTGGCGTTCAGGATCCGCTGGTTCTGCGCCACGAAGACCTTGGTGTTGCCCGGGAAGCCTTGGGGCGTCTGCTCGAGGACAATCGCCTCGATCGCCACGATCCTGGTCGACCAGTTCCCGAGTCGCGCCACGTAGTTGTTGAAGTGGTTGAGTGCGTTCTTGTAGCCCGGGAGACCGACGAGGGAGTTCACCTCTGATTGGAGAGCCGCTTCGTTGCCCTGCATGGTCGTCACTTGACTGGCCACCACGGACGCTTCGATCGACTCGAAGACCTGAGGCGACATGACGCCGTACACGCGATTGTCATTGAGCATGGCGCTGCGGTCGGCGTTGAGCTCCGCCTTCGTGGTGTCCGTCGGGACCTTCGCGATCAAGGCGTTGTTGGTCGACACCTCGGTCGACAGACGCGCCGTCAGCGTGGCGACCTGGGACGACGACAACGTCGTCGCCGCGGTGACGTCGGCGACCAGGTGAGTCAGTTGCGTCGCTCGGTTCGCCAACTGGAGCTCCAAGGCCTGCTGCGCCTTCAGGAAGCTGGCGCTCAGCACGGTGGTGGTGGTCGTCGGGTCCGTCGCTGATGCGACCGCCGGCAGACCGACACCCATCGCGACCACGAGGGCCAGTGCGCCCATGGACTTGCTCGTTACATTCCTCATCATCTCATCCTCTCTGTTGAACTACCCCCAACCATAGGAATCGCACTTGTGAGAGTCGTGTGAAAGGAATGTCAGATGGCTGATAACAGTGCGAGGCAGCACCAGGCGGAGGCCCGCGGGTCTCGCGAGGAGCACCGCAGCGCCGATCGCCTCCCGGAAGCACACCGTGCCGAGCGAGCGACGGGGGCATCGAAGCCCTTCGGACCCTTGCGTCCAGCCGAGATGGGATGGTGCCCCGATTAGACGAAGGCTGTCATCGGGACCGCGCCGCTCCCAGGAGTTGGACGCCCAAGGTTCATCCGATGGGGGCCACTCCCAGCGCGCTGGGGAGGATCGTCGGGATGTCGCCTCGAAGGACCACGTCGGCCTCGTCGTCGTAGGGCGTCGGTTCGCCGTTGACGATGACCAGTTTCGCGCCACGAGAGACGGCCTTGGGAACGAGCCCGGCCACCGGATGGACCATCAGGGTCGAACCGACGCAGATCAGAAGGTCGCAGGTCTTCGCGCGCAGTTCGGCCCAAGCGAACTGCTGGGTCGGCAATGGTTGGCCGAAGCTGACCACGGCGGTCTTCAAGAGTCCGTCGCAGGCCTCGCCGTCCACGAGCACGGTGCAGTGGGGATCGACGTCGCCGCCGATCACGCGCTGCCGGACCACCGACGTCGGCGACTCTGCCCCGCAGCGCAAGCAACGCGTGATGCGGGTGTTGCCGTGGACCTCGACCACGAGGTCCGCACTGGAGCCGGCCGCCAGATGTAGCCCATCGATGTTTTGCGTGACGAGCGCGGTCAGCTTGCCGGTGGCCTCGAACGCCGCCAGTGCCCGGTGCGCCGGGTTCGGCTCGAACGCCCGCGACGCCTGATCCAGGGCGCGTCGCCACGCGGCGACTCGTACCTCGGCCGACCCCATGAAGGCGTCGATGTTGGAGAGTCGTTCGGCTGCGGGGTTCTTGGTCCACACGCCCTCGGGCCCGCGGAAATCCGGGATTCCCGACGCCGTCGACACTCCCGCTCCGGTGAGCACGACCACCGTGGAGGCGTTGTCAACCAACCGACGAACCTCTTGGACGGAATGACTGGACACGACGAGCATCGTACGCGCCCCTGCGACGAGCGCGACTTCGCCGGACGCGCCCGAGGCGCGATGTTCGGCGACGAGCGCCTACTTGGTGGTGGGAATCTTGGTGGTCTCCGCGAGGTGGTCGAGCTCCACCGTCGCCTTGCCGCGACCGGCCGTCATGTTGCGAAGGTCGAGTCCGTAGCGCAACAACTCGGACTCGGGGACGTGGGCCGTCACGGTCGCGGTCGATTCGTCATCGTGGTCCGTGCCGATGACCTTGCCTCGTCGCACCGAGAAGTCGTTGAGCACGTCGCCCAGGAACGAGGCCGGGACCGAGGTCCGCACCGCCATGATCCGCTCCAGGACCACCGTCCCTGCCTCGTCGAGGGCCTGACGCAATCCGAGCGAGGCCGCAGTCTCGAAGGCCGCTTCCGACGAGTCGACGCTGTGCGACTTGCCGTCGTACAGGGTCGCGCGCAGCCCCACCACCGGGAAACCCTTGGGTCCTCCGTGACGCATGGACCTCTCCACCCCGTTCTTGACGGCCCCGATGTACTGGCGCGGTACCGCCCCGCCGACCACGGCATCGACGAACTCGAAGGGGGCCGACGGCTCGATGGGCTCGACCTTCAAGTTCACCACCGCGTACTGACCGTGGCCTCCGGTCTGCTTCTTCAGCCGACCCTCGACGTCTCGTGGCGCGCGAATGGTCTCGAAGAACTCGACCGAGGGGACCTCCGTCGTGACCTCGATGTTGTAGCGACGGCGCAGTCGCTCGAGGGTGACCTGCAGGTGCACGTCGCCCATGACGTCGATGACCAGGTGACGTGTCACCGGATCGTGGCGCACCGTGATGGAGGGGTCCTCCTCGGCCAGGTGCTGCAGGGCCGACGACAATTTGTCATCGTCGTGGGAGGAGCCCACCAGAGCCACCGACAGGGCTGGCAAACTCGGTGCATCGGTGCGGAAGGAGAAGACGTGACCCTTGCGCCCGAGCACGTCGCCGACCACCACGTTGCTCAACTTGGCCACCGCCACCACGTCGCCGGCCACGGCGACCTCCACCGGAACCAACTTCGAACCCATCAAGTAGCTGAGTCCGTGGAGTCGCTCCTCCACGTTGGTCCTCGAGTTGACCAAGACCGCGTCGGGGGTGAGGGTCCCCGAGATCACCTCGAAGACCACGCTGCGCCCGACGTAGGGGTCGACGATGACCTTGAAGGCCCTGAGCACCAATTCGCCCTGAGGGTCACGCAGGAGTGTCGTCGGCTCGCCGTCCTCGTCCAGCGTGATGGGTCGACTCTCGGCCAATTCGTCGAGCAGGGAGGCCAGACGGTCCACGCCCACTCCGCTCACCGCGCTGCCACAGGTGAGCGGGAATATGTGCGCGTTGATCATCAGGTGCCCCAGGACCTCCTCGAGCTCGGCCGTGTCGGGTACCTCGCCCTCGAGGTATCGCTCGGTGAGCGAATCGTCGCCCACGACGATGGCTTCGAGCAGGCTCGCACGCACACGCTGCTCGAGCTCGGCCAGTGAAGCGGGGATCGGCCCGCGCTGGGCCGTCGATCCGCCGTACACGATGGCCTCGTCGGCCAGCAGGTCGACGATTCCCTCGAATGCGCCGGACGAACCGATGGGCAGTTCGAGGGGCGCCAGACGGGGACCCACCAGGTTCTCGAGCGCCGCGAGCGTCGCCTCGAAGTCCGCTCGCTCGGCGTCGAGGGCGTTGACGAAGACGACCACTGGCACTCCGGCGGCGAGGGCCATGTCCCACACGAGAGCCGTGTCCGGCTGCACCCCCGCGACCGCGCTGACCACCAGCACCGCGACGTCGGCGACCTCGAGAGCGCGCAGGACCTCCCCGTGAAAGTCGATGAAGCCAGGCGTGTCGAGGAGAGTCAACTTGTCGCCGCCCACCCAGATGGGTGCCATGCCGATACCCAGGGACATCTGGTGCTTGCGCTCCTCAGGATCCGTCCCGCAGAGGGTCGAACCGTCGGAGACCCGGCCCGGCCGAGCCAAGCCACCGCTGGCGCAGACCAGGGCGTCGAGCAACGAGGTCTTCCCCGAGCCGCTGGCACCGACGAGGGCGACGGTGCGGGCCTTGGGGTGGGTGAACGAATGGGCCATGAGACCTCGATTCAACTGTCGGTGTTGGAACTCAAGATATCCCCCTGACCCAGGGCCAATCGAGTCCGGGGATAAGGCCTTACGACCGTAACCTCCTCGCTGCCGCGAAAGGTGCCGACGACGGCCCTTCGACGATCACTTCGACGCGAGCCGGGTGCGAAAATGGGGCATGTTCGCACTTCGGACGTCGCTCTGCGGTCTCCTCCTGGCGGCCACCGCGATGGCCAGCACCGCGACCAGTGACGCCAGCACGGCGATGTGGACCCCGAGCACCGACGCCGTGCTGCAACTCGACATCTCCTCCGCCCCGACCACGGCCCAGTTGAGCGGCCCCTTCACGATGATGGAGCTCGACGGCTTCGACACCCCGGCAACAGTCGTGGCAGAATTGCACGCCTCGGGCAGACGGGTGGTCTGCTACATCGATGTCGGCACCTGGGAGGACTGGCGGCCCGACGCCTCGCACTTCCCCCACTCGGTCATCGGTCGCGGTGACGCTGGTTGGACCGGTGAACGCTGGCTCGACATCCGTCGCCGATCGATTCTCCTGCCGCTGATGAAGGAACGCCTAGCGATGTGCGCCCGCAAGGGCTTCGACGCGGTAGACCCGGACAACGTCGATGGCGCGGAGAACGCCACCGGTTTCCCCCTGACCACGCCGGAGCAGTACGTCTACGACCGGGCCATTGCCGCCCTGGCGCACTCCTTGCACCTCGCGGTGGCGCTCAAGAGCTACGCCTCCGCGGCCTCCGCCCTGGAGCCCTCCTTCGACTTCGTCGTGGACGAGCAGTGCGTGCGCTATTCGGAGTGCGGTTCCTTCGCTTCCTTCATCCGACACGCCAAACCGGTCTTCGATATCGAATACGTCACGTCGCTCGGGTTCTGCAGGGAGCTGCCGCGCGGGGTCCGTGGGATCGCCAAGCACCTCTCGTTGGACGCGTGGGCGCGGTGGTGCCCCTGAACACTGCTCCCGAGGTGTCTTCTTCGCTTCGCACGACGTCCCCGGACCCCGGGGACGTCGTGCGAAGGGGAAGGACCCTGCTAGGCCAGGGGGATCTTGGCCGAGTTCTCGGCCAGCCACTGGTCGAAGGACTGCAGGTCCGGGTTGAGCTCACGGGCCAGGTCGAGGTCACGGGCGGCGCAGTACTGCTCCGAGAACTCAGCGTTGAACTGGAACATGTTGCCCAGCTCGTCGGCCGCCGGGAAACCGAAGGATCGGTACAGGTCCGGGCTCACCGCGTTGTAGCGGACATCACGGCCCAGAGCGCGCGTCAACGCGTCCGCCATCTCCTGGCCGCTCAAGTGGCCGCCGGCGATGGAGACGGTCTGGCCGATGAAGCGGTCGCCAGCGGCGAAGACACCGAAGGCGCACTTTCCAATGTCCTCAGCGGCGATACCCGCCAACTTCGCGTCGCCCAAGGGGAAGGTGATGGCCAGCGTGCCGTCCTCGCCGGCTTGGGGACCCATGCCGAAGTAGATGAGGTTCTCCCAGTAGAACGAGGTGTTCAGGATCGTCGTCGGCACTCCGGCGTCGATGAACAAATGGTTGGCCTCGCCCTTGGCGTCGAAGTGTGGGACCTTGTACTTGCCCTGGAGCGTCGGCATCCGCTCGTCGTCGAGGGGCACGAAGTCGCGCACGTCCTCCAAGGAGGACCAAATGAGGTGCGACACGCCCGCCGCCTTGGCGGCCCGCGCCATGTTGGCGGCCTGGACGACCTCCTTGTCCGCCGAGAAGTGCTCCCAGAAGTTCGTCAGACAGTACGCTCCGTACGCGCCGGCGAAGGCGGCGATGAGGCTGGCCTCGTCATCGAGGTCCGCGGCCACGACCTCGGCACCCAGTGCCGCGAGCGCCTGGGCCTTGTCTGACTCCGGATTGCGCGTCAGGGCCCGGACACTGAATCCGGCCTCAGGGTGCGCGAGGATGGCTCGTACGAGACTCCCCCCCTGGGCACCGGTGGCCCCGGTGACGGCGATGATCTTCTTGGAATTCTCGGACATTCAATTCTCCTTCGTCGGGTCGCGCCACCTTCGTGTGACGCGACGGTCACTACTGCCTACTTCGAAACTTCCGTACGTCCGGGCGACTCACGACGTCGCCTCCCTGGTCAGCGGCGACGTGAACGTGCCCATGAGTCGAGGCCGACCGCGACCAGGAGGATCGCTCCGAGCACGATGTTCTGATACAGAGGATCGATGCCGAGCAGGTCGATGCCGTTGCCGATCAGGGCGATGAAGAGGACGCCCAGGCCCGTTCGCCACACGGAGCCTTCTCCGCCGGCGATCGAGGTCCCGCCCACGACGATGCCGGCCAGGACCGTGAAGGACAAGGTGTTGCCACCACTCGCCGCCTGCGCGCTCAGCAGGCGCGAAATGTCGATGACGCCACCCAGGCCCGCGGCACCTCCGCTCAAGGTGAAGGCGATCACCCGTACCAGGTTCACGCGCACACCCGCCAGGCGGGCGGCCTCCTCGTTGCCACCCGACGCCACCATGTAGCGCCCGAAGGTAGTTCGCGAGAGGAGCAGACCCAGGACGACGATGACGAACAGGGTGATCCAGACGGCGCTCGGAACCGTGAGGAACTGCGCGTTGGCGAACTTGAAGAATCCTCCGGTCGGCGAGAGGACAATGAGGTTGCCCGCCGAGACCTTGAGGGCCAGCCCGCCGATCACGAAGGACATGGCCAGCGTCGTGATCAGGGGATTTATCTTGAAGATCGTACGAATCAGCCCGTTCACCAAGCCGACCAGCAAGCCCACCCCGATGCCGGCCACGATGGCGAGCACCGGTGAGTGGTGGGCGGCGATCTGACCCGCGACCACCGTCGCCAGTCCGTAGGTTGCGCCGACCGAGAGGTCGATGCCCCCGGTGATCAGCACCAGCGTGCCGGCGGCGGCGATGCACAACGTCGACGCTTGCTGGTCGAGGATGTTGATCAGGTTCGTGGTGTGCAGGAACGGTCCGCTCGAGATCGAGAGCGTGATGAACAAGATCGCGAAGGGGATCGCGATCCCCGCAGTCCTCCAGGAACCGAGGAGCCGGTGCCAGGTGAACCCCGGTCCCCGCAGGGCACCTTCGTCCAACTCGGACAGGTCGCTCGATTCACTCTTCAGGTCGGTCATGATTCTCCTCAGTGAGTAGTGGTCTCGGCGAAGGCGGCCGCCAGGACCGCTTGTTCGTTCATGTCCGGACCTGACAATTCTGTGATGATGCGGCCATGACGCATCACGATGACGCGGTGGGCGAGACCGAGGACCTCTTCGAGTTCCGAGGAGATCACGATGATGCCCATGCCCTCCTGGGCCATCTCGGTGAGGAGGTCGTAGATCGCCCGCTTGGAGCCCACGTCCACTCCGCGGGTGGGCTCGTCGGCGATCAGGACCGATGGCGAACACATCAGGGTACGGGCGAACAGCAACTTCTGTTGGTTGCCCCCCGACAGCATCGACACCGATTGACCCATTCCCGCGGCCTTCACCGTGGTCTTGTCCATCAGCCTCGACACCGTGCGGCGTTCGCGAATCGGCGCGATCCAGCCCAGGCGGCTGACTAGGCTGAGGCGCGACAATGAGACGTTCTCCTTCACCGAGCGGCTCATCATGAGTCCCATCGCCTTGCGCGATTCTGGTATCAGCGCCAAGCCGCGGTTGATCGACCGGTGCGGGCTGTGGCCGCCGAGTTCGCTCCCCCCCAGACGAACCTTGCCACCCGTCACCTTGGCGTCGCGAAAGATCGCCCGCGCCAGCTCGGAGCGACCCGCGCCGACCAGACCGGCGATGCCCAAGATCTCGCCGCGTCGCAGGACGAAGGAGCAGTCCGTCACTCCCGGCGCGCACAGGTGATCGACCTCCAACACCGTCTCCGCCGGAGTCTCGGCGATCGACTTGTCGGGGAAGACCGACGAGAGGGACCGTCCGAGCATGCCCTCGATGAGGGAGTCCTCCGTCGCACCCGCCGCCTCCACCGTGCGAACGAGTCGCCCGTCGCGAAGGGTGGTGATGGTGTCCGAGAGTGACAGCACTTCGGAGAGGAAGTGCGAGATGAGTATGACCGCGCTGCCGCGGCGAGCGAGGGATCGGATGATCTCGTGCAGCGCGGCTGACTCGCGGCCGGACAACGCGGCGGACGGTTCATCCATCACCACGACGGCCGCGTTGCGCGACAAGGCCCTCATGATCTCCACCTTCTGCATGTCGGCCGTGGAGAGGTTCCCGGCCCGCACGTCCGGCGAAAGGTCGAAACCCACGTGATGGGCCAGCTCACGGAACTGTCGGCGCATCTCGCGTCGGCGGACGAAACCGGCCGTGGCGATCTGCGAACCGAGGTAGACGTTCTCGGCCACCGTGAGTCCAGGCACGATCGCCAGTTCCTGGGCGATGGTGACGACACCGTGACCGAGCCCCTCTCGGGGAGAACGCATGGTCAGGGGCTCGCCCCCGAAAGTGAGGGTACCCTCGTCGGGCTGAAGGACCCCGGAGATGATCTTTCCGAGAGTCGACTTTCCGGCCCCGTTCTCGCCGATGAGCGCGTGAACCTTGCCGGGCTCGATGGTGAGCGAGATGTCGTTCAATGCCGGGACCCCGCCGAACCGCTTGGACACCCCGGCGACGACGAGGTCGCCGCCGGGGTTGTCCGCGGTCCGCCGAGGACCTACCTCACTAGTCCGCGAAGACATTGTCTTTCAGTACCAATCTCTCAGTGCTCGGACTCTTGAGTACCTTCAGTTCCCAGGATCAACCCGGCCACTCACCGGTGAACGTCTTCGAGTTGGCCGGAGTCAGGATGCCGTTGTTGGGCAGGCCAGCAACCGGGTTCTTGGAGCCCTGGCTCTTGCCGGTCTTCATCGCCGCCACGACCATCTCCATGCCGAGCTGGCCTTCCGTGGCGGGCATCTGCAGCACGTCAGCGAACCACGGACCCTTGTGCGACTGCAGCTGGGCGACGCCGTAGGAGCTGCCGCCGTAGCAGACGAGCTTCACCTTGGTGTTGTTCGCCGCGGTCAGCGCCTGCTGGGCACCCTCGCAGTCCTGGTCCGCTCCCACGATCACGTTGATGTTGGGGTGAGCGGTCAGCATGTTCTGCACCTGGGTCAGGGCGACACCGGCCTGGTAGAGACCGTCGACCTCGTCCACGATGCTGTCCTTGTGCTTGGTCGCGATGTACGCCTTGAAGGCCACCGTGATCGCGCCATCCGGCTCGTAACCCGTGTAGTTGTGGACCAGCCCGATGTTGCAGGGGCTCAGGCCCGCGCACGCCGAGTGGGCCAAGGTCGCGAGTTGCGTCCCGATCTTGGACGGGAAGAAGACGACGTTGCCGGCCAGACCCTTCACCTGGATCTGGTCAGTGGTGTACTTCGTGCCCAGGATCTGGTCGATGTTCACCACCTTGATGCCCTTGGCAATGGCCTTGGCAACGGTCGGCAGCAACGCCGCGCCGTAGACGGGCTGAAGGACGACGCCCTGGTACTGGCCCGAGCTGATGACGGTCTGCAGCTGGGACACCTGAGTCGCGTACGACGTCTGTGAGTCGAACACGGTCACCTTGACGCCGTCAGCCCCCGCAACCGCCTTCGCCGCCGCGAGCATCGGTGCGTCGTAGCTGTTCGCCACGCCGTACGAAAGGTACGCCACCTTGTAGGTCTTTGCCTTGGTCGTCGCCTGCGCGGTGCCCAGAGCGACCACCGACGTCGACAACAACGTCGCCCCCGCCGCAATGCTCACGAGCCAACGCATCTTGGTTCTCACCATTTGTTCCCCCCCTGATTAACCCGACGCGCCTATCGCACGACCGGCGCTAACCGCCGCCCCCCCAATGGGTCGTTTCACGGCCAACGGTGTGCACGATAGTGGTGTTCACTGAACGTGTCAAGTCATAGCGAACATCTTTAACACTTTGTAACGACAACACCGCCGGCCGCGTGAGCGGCCGGCGGTGTGCGAGGCACCCGTCTACGGGTCGGACTACACGTACTTGTAGGGATTGTCGATGATCTCCGTGGGCGCCAGCGCCGGGTGCATGCCCGCTTCCCACGCCTCCTCGCCCAGGGTGCTCTCCAGGTGGTTCACCGTCTCTTCGACCACGTTGCGAGCCTTGGCGAGATCAATGCCGATCAGTCGATGCTCGTGCTTGAGGATGTTGCCGTCGACCACCACGGTGTGCACGTCCGCGCGCTGCGCCTGCATCGCCACGTGCCCATAAGGGTTGACAATCGGGAACATTACTGGGGATTCGTCGTTCTTGAGTAGCACGACATCAGCGCGTTTGCCCACCTCGAGGCTGCCGACCTTGTCGTCGAGGCCGAGCGCACGCGAGCCTCCCCGCGTCGCCCAGTCGATGACCTGTTCGGCGCGGAGGTCGAGTTGGGTGACCGTCTCACCCTTGAGATGAGCCTCGAAGTGCTGACGCGAACGGTCCGCGCCCAGGGTCGTGCGCATCGCGGTGAACAAGTCGGCGCTCCACCACACCGAGGTGTCGTGCGAGAGGCTGATCGGGATGTCGAAGTGACGCAACTTCCACGACGAGGGATAACCCTGACCGGCGCTCTGTTCGCTCTCGGTGGACACTGACACCGAGCTCCCGCTCGCCGCGATGCGGTGATACGAGTCGTCGGAGAGGGTGGCGCAGTGCACCAGGATCGTGTCGGGGGTCATGAAGCCGTTCTCGTGCATCAGTCGGATGCTGTCGTCGCCGTTGGCGCCCAGCACCCCGGCGTGGGTGTTGACCGAGACGCCCAACTCGCGGGCCACCTCGAAGGCGGCGCGCTCGGGGAACTCCGGACCCGCGACGACGTCAAAGGCGATCTGGAAGCCGAGTCGGTCGGTCTTACCGTGGATCCGTCGGTTGTAGAACTCCCGGAATCCCGGGTCGGCGGTCCATTCCCAGGGCGCCCGCTGGATGTTGCCGTAGCCCAGGACGAAGCGGGCCGGCACCGACTCCAGGGCGTCCACCGCGGCGTCCGCGTACTCCGGCGTCTGCAGTCCGTGGGACCAGTCCACCGAGGTGGTCACACCCGCGTCGACCGCCTCGATGGCCGAGAGCAAGTTGCCGGCGTACACGTCCTGGGGCCGGAAGTTCTTGCCGTATTCGAGGTAGTACCAGACGAAGTACTGCGACAGCGTCCAGTCCGCGCCGTAGGCGCGCATGGCGGTCTGCCACATGTGTCGGTGGGTGTCGATCATGCCCGGCATGATGATGCCGCCCTTGGCGTCGATCTCGAGGGCGTCCGCGGGGGCCTGCAGGTTCGTGCCGATCTCGCGGATGACCCCGTCCACGATCAAGACATCGCCGTCCTTGAGGATGCGATGGGCGTCGTCCATCGTCAAGACGATGCCGTGTCGAAAGATGATCGGACGGCCGTGCTCGAGCGACTCGCCTGACGAGCTGATGGGCTTGTTCATTTCCCCCCCTTGGTGAAATGGTTCAGATTGTTTCGAAGCGTAGCACCGTGTTCAGTAATGTCAATGATTACTTCACAGTTGGATCCCATTCAGCTAGGGGCGCCACACGCCTCCGCCGAGGCGAGCCATCACCTTGGTTCGTGTGTTTCGTAGGGGAATCAGCCGTCCAGACGACTGCCCCACCCCAACGACTGCCGCGGCCAAGGGCCCGGTCCCTCCTCGTAGACGTCGGTCACCCTCGAGGAAGATGGCGTTCTGTTCGTTTGAACTGAACATCCCCGATGGCGTGCCTGGCGATCCAACGCACCTCTCGACAGTCGTTCTCGCAGGTCCCGGGTCGGGCCTAGATGTAATTCCCAGGACCGTTGTTCACGGAAGTCTGCTCGCCGGCGGGTGGTTGCCGATTCCTGAATGTGTCCTTTCATAGTTGTAGTCGACGAGGAATCCTTGCAGTGCGGTGGCGCGTTCATCGTTGGACAGATAGACGCGTTGATAGGCCCATTCATCGGCCAAGGTTCGGTTGAAGCGCTCAGCTTTGCCGTTGGTCTGGGGCCGGTAGGGACGTGTGGTGAGGTGACGGATCCCCTCGATTGCGTTCTGGAAAGCCGCGGAGAGGACGTAGTTCTTCGCGTTATCGGTCACCCTCGTCACCGACTTCGCCCAGCATAACTACCCGAGCTACCACAACACCTTCTTGTCACCGTCCCTGTCGCTCATGGTCCAGACTCTCCTGTGGCTCGAACTCGTCTCGATCATCGGA
>CAIORQ010000046.1 GCA_903860745.1 uncultured Actinomycetes bacterium
TATCACGACTCCTTTTGTCTCTACCCCAAGAGTACTGACAACGCCGTCCAGCCATCGAGGATTATGACCTCCGCCTGTAATAGACGTACTAAACCGCATACCCACCCAGGATCGAGCTCAACGTGGGAGCGGCCGCGTCCTTCTCAGAGATCTGGTCATGATCATTCGGATCGATAGGGATTGTCCGCGTACTCCCAAATATGTAGCACGAAGTACAAGCGAACGTGTAGGTCCGCCGAACTGCAGACTAGCGGTTCTGGTCACCTCCCTTCGGGTTGACGTGGTCCTTCAAGCGGTAACTCGGACCATTGATCGAGATGACTTCGCAGTGGTGCAGTAGCCGGTCGAGGATCGCCGACGCCAAGACGTCATCACCGAAGACCTGACCCCACTCGCCGAAGCTCTTGTTCGAGGTCACGATGATGGATCCCTTCTCGTAGCGACGCGAGACCATCTGAAAGACCATGTTGGCGTCGGCGCGATTGAGGGGCAGGTAGCCCACCTCGTCAACGACGACGCGCACGCCTACGCCTATCGAGCGGCGCCGCTGATCCGTCCGTCGAAGGTCAGTTTCGTGCCGGTCGTCATGACGGGCCGCCATGGTGACGCGCTCGCTCGAGCGGCGCGTGACTGCGAGATCCCCGAGACGGCGTCGCAGTGGAGTGACGTGATCGGGCGCGCCGACATCGACGTGATCGACATCTGCACGCCGCCGGGCACCCACGCCGAGATCGCCGTCGCCGCCGCCCGAGCCGGTCACGCGGTCATCTGCGAGAAGCCGCTCGCGGTGAACTACGCCGACGCCGCGGCCGCGTGCGACGCGGTGGTGGCGGCCGGGGTGCATCACGCGGTGGGCTTCAACTACCGGCGCCTGCCCGCGCTGTCACTCCTGGCCGAGATGGTGGCTCGCGGCGAGCTCGGTGACGTCCACCTCTGGCGGGGCACCTGGCTGAGCGACGAGTTCGTGGACCCGGCCATCCCCTTCGACTGGCGCTTCGAGGCCTCGATGGGTGCCACCACCATCGCCGATCTCGGCAGCCACCTGGTCGACCTCGCCACGTGGATGTTGGGGCCGATCGACGAAGTCTCGGCGACGTCGAGCACCTTCGTGGGCGAGCGGTCCTTCGAGGGTTCGACCCGTCGCGTCGAGATCGACGACGCGTCGGCCGCGCTGATTCGTTTCGCGTCGGGGGCGCAGGGCACCATGGAGGTCGCTCGCGCCGCGCCGCGGCGCCCCTGCGACTTCGTGGTCGAGGTCAACGGCTCCCTGGGCACGGCCCTGTTCTCCTACAACCAGCTCAACGAGTTGTGGTTCGCCCGAGTCGACGACGATCCGCGGCTCTACGGCATGCGCCGCATCCGGGCCGAACACCCCCTGCATCCCGAGACGGCGGGCTGGTGGGCCATCGGACAGGGCGTGGGCTACGACGCCAGTTTCATCAACCAGGTGGCGTCGCTGGCCGACGCGTGGCCCGACGAGCCCTGGGCGCCCGGCTTCGAGGTCGGCGCGTCGGTGGCCGCGGTGTGCGAGTCGATGGAACGCAGCGCGCGCGAGCGTCGATGGGTGCAGGTGGACGACGTCGTGGCGGTGGGCTCGCCCTAGGACTGGCGACCTCAGTTGAAGGCGTACTCCGGTCGGAGACCCGCCTTGATCTCCTCGCGAACCAGGAACTGGGCCAGGGGCAGGTCCTCGGCGTGGGTCACGCCGATGCAGCGCGAATTGGTCTCCAGGACCGAGAAGACCAGTCCGTCGCGCTTCATGACGTTGGCCACGAAGGTGGGCAGCAGGACCTCGGGGTCGGTCTCGAAATCGTGCTCCTCGACCTCACGGTGCATCAGGGGCCAGATGTTGGGCTGGAAACCCCAGAGGTTCATCGAGACGAGGGTCTCGGGCTCCAGGTAGCGCGGGGAGAGTCCGTCGTCGGCCTCGAGCCCGTCGGGGGTGAAGTGGACGTTGCGACGCTCCACCACGTGGGAGAGCCGGCCGTCGTGCACCTGACAGGTGCCTCGCGACACCGGAAGGTCGCCCACGAGGGAGTTCTCCAGCTGGAAGCCCACCAGGCAGCAGTCGGGGCTGGTGGTGAGGTGCTCGCCCAGCTTCATCATGGCGTCGAGCCCGTACAGGTCGTCAGCGTTGGAGACGGCGAAGGGCACGCCGTGGTTGACGTACTCCTCGGCCGACAGCACCGCGTCAACGGTGCCGCGCAACTTCTCCTGGAAGGCGAAGGCCACGCGGTGATCCTTGGGCCAGTGCTCGGCGACGTGCTCTTGGATCGTGGGACCGGTGTCGCGGTTGATGACGACGACGATGTCGTCGAATCCGGCCTTCACCGCGTCCGAGGCGATGAGGTCGATGACCCCCTCACCGTGGCGGCCGATGGGGGCGAGTTGCTTGAGACCGCCGTAGCGACGGGCCCTCCCAGCTGCCAGGATGACGAGAGTTGGTCCGTTCATGCCCAAAACGTAATCAACCTGATGACGTGCGTCAAGTACGCTCAACAAAGTCTTTCGTCACAAGAAGATGGGTCGTACCGTTCGTATCCAAATTGATGATAGAGACGCGCTTCTCACCCGAGCCGTTTGCGCCCGCGACGCCGATCGCGACCTCGGGCAACATCATCGCAGAACGGTGCGAAGCTGGTGGCCCCCAGGCGAAGGTTGGAATGGCTAGACGAGTCGGAACTCCGCATCGCTGTCAATTAGGCTCGAACTTCGACGGGGCCGTAGCTCAGTGGTTAGAGCAGGGGACTCATAATCCCTGGGTCGTGGGTTCGATCCCCACCGGCCCTACGAAGAGGATGTAAAAGTTCGGGTCATCCTGGACGAAACGCATTCGGGACTTCCTTTACACAGCTTCGGCACATGCTTGACGGAGTTTCAGGACTTGCTTGACACCGGTCGACCGCTGACCTCGACTTTCCTCGAGGAGGTGGTCCGTGTTCAAGGAGGTCAGCAAGTTCGAGAAGCTCCTCGACGTTTGCGTGACGATCGTTCCGGGCAAGACCTCCTGCACCCGTGGTCTATGGAGCCCGAACCCAAGGGTGAACGCCAAAGTAATCGACGCGTCCCTTTCACGTGGGAGCCACTCCCTCACCCACTCGATCCGTCTTGTTGAGGGTCACCCTACGCTGGGGCGGTGAGACGCCTCGCTCCGCTCATTGACGTCGTCTGCGTCGTGGCCTTCGTCGGCATTGGACGTGTGGCGCACGACCACGGGATCTCGCTCGCGGGAATGGCGTCGACGACGTGGCCCTTCGGTCTGGGACTCCTCGCGGGCTGGGCGCTCGTGGCCCGACTGCACCGGGCACTGTTGCGGCCCCTCAGCGGCGAGATCGTCGTCATGACCACGGTGGCGTTGGGCATGGTGCTGAGGGTGATCGCGGGCCAGGGGACGGCCCCGGCGTTCATCGTCGTGGCGTGGGCCTTCTTGACGCTCTTCATCGTCGGATGGCGGCTCTGTGCGCAGCGCTTCGCCCGCCCGTAATGGCGGCGAACGTGGTGTGGGCCACTGGTGGAGCGACCACGTCGCTGGCTAGCCTCGGGGGATGAACCACCACACGCCTCGACGACACTCTCGAAGGACGAGGCGCCACCCCGCGCTGGTCGCGCTCGTCGTCGCGCTCGTCCTCGCCGGGGTCACGACTGTCGTGTCGGTGCACGAGCAAGGTGCGAGTGCGTCGTCGCCCGCGACGACGCAGTGGCTCGGGTATCACGGAGGAGGATCGGGTCAGGGGGTGCGGCGGGTTTCACGTCGGTCAATACGAGCCGACCGAAGTGGACCTCCAAGGTATTGGACGGTCAGGTCTACGGTGAGCCCCTGGTGTGGGGCAGCGAGGTGATCGTCGCTACGGAGAACGACTCGGTCTACGCCCTCTCCAGCCACAGCGGCGCCGTCGTGTGGCGGCGACACCTGGCGGCGCCGGTCCCCTCGTCGATGATGCCCTGCGGCAACATCTCGCCGTCGATCGGTATCACCGGCACGCCCGTCATCGACCCGGTGCGCCAGGAAGTCTTCGCACTGGCCTTCGAGATGAAGTCCGGTCGAGCGGTGCACTACCTCTACGGAGTCAACCTGGTTCGCGGGGACCTGATGCTCCGCGAACCGGTCCCCACGCCCACCTCGCCCCAGACGCCCTACCTCAATCGCAGTGGGCTGGCGCTCGACAACGGCTCGGTGGTCTTCACCTTCGGGGGGAACTACGGCGACTGCGCGACCTACCACGGAGAGGTCGGCGCCTTCGAGGAGTCCGCGCCCTCGCGTGCGGTGACCTTCGAGGTGGATGGGGGTCCGGGGGAGAACCAGGGCTCGGTGTGGATGGGCGGCGCCGCGCCCGCGGTGGACGCCTCTGGTCACGTGTGGGTGGAGACGGGCAACGGTTCGGTCACGACCCCTGGTCACGCCTACGACGACAGCGAGGGCGTCGTGGAGCTCTCCTCGGCGATGCGCCTCGTCTCGTTCTTCGCGCCCGCCGACTGGCGACAGGACAACGCCAACGACGCGGACCTGTCGGCCGAACCGGCCCTGCTGGACGACGGATTCATCGTGGCCACCGGCAAGACCGGCGACGTCTATCTCCTGCGCGCCGACCACCTGGGTCACGTCGGCGGCCAAGTCGAGACGGTCCCGTCGAACTGCGGTGACGACCTCGACGGCGGCGTGGCCGTCGTGGGCGACGTCGTGTATCTTCCCTGTCGCAACGGCACCGAAGCGGTGCGGGTCTCGACCAGTCCCGCGTCGGTCAAGGTCCTGTGGCACGCGTCGCAGGGCGTGGGACCGCCGATCGTGGCCGCCCACTTGGTCTGGAGCATCGGCAACGGGACGCTCTACGGCCTGAACCCCGCCACGGGAGCGCTCGAGCGCCAGGTGAGCCTGGGAGCCGAGGCCAACGACTTCGCGACGCCCAGCGCCGGCGCGGGTCTGCTCCTGGCCCCGCTGGCGGACCAGGTGGTCGCCTTCGCGGCCCGCTGAGCCGCGGCGCGGCGTCACGGCTCGACGAGGCTGTGATACCCTAGGGGGTATATAAAACCCACGAAGGAGGGCCGATGGCCACCGCGGAACCGACCCACGTCTTGCAGGACGAGGCCCAGCTCGCCCAGATCACCCTGCGGGTGAAGCGGGCCCACGGGCAGATGGGCGCCATCGTGCGCATGCTCGAGGAGGGGCGCAACTGCGAGGACGTGGTCACCCAGATGTCCGCGGTCTCCAAGGCGGTGCACACCGCGGCCTTCATGCTCATCTCGTCGTCACTGCGCGAGTGCATCGCCGACGCCAGCGTCGACTCCGAGGCCGTGGCCAAGAAGCTCCAGAAGCTCTTCTTGAGCCTGGCGTAGGGGTCCTGATGAAGAGAATCGTCATCGTGGGGGGTGTCGCCGGCGGGATGTCGGTGGCCACGCGACTGCGCCGACTCGACGCCGAGGCCTCCATCGTCGTGCTCGAGCGCAGCGGCCACGTCTCCTACGCCAACTGCGGCCTGCCCTACTTCGTGGGCGGGGTCATCGAGGACGAGACGGACCTGCTGGTGCAGACGCCCGAGTCGCTGCACGAGCGCTTCCGCCTCGACGTGCGCGTCGGCCACGAAGTCCTGCGCATCAATCCCCGGCGTCGTTCCGTGCTCGTGCGTCCGCTGGCCGGCGGTCAGGAGTACGAGCTCGAGTACGACATCCTGGTCCTCAGCCCCGGGGCCACGGCCATCGTGCCGCCGATCCCCGGCGTCGAGCGCGCCTACGCCTTGCGCACCGTGGAGGACGCGGAACGTCTGAGCACGGTGGTCGAGGGGTCTCCGCGCAGCGCCGTCGTCGTGGGCGGCGGCTTCATCGGACTCGAGGTCGCCGAGAACTTCGCGAGGCGCGGCGTCGGTGTCGCGATCGTCGAGGCCGCGACCCAGGTCCTCGCTCCCCTCGACCCCGAGATGGCCTCAGTGGTCACCGACGAACTGCTCCGCCACGGCGTCGCGGTCCACCTGGCCAACGGTGTCGAGAGCATCGGCGAGAATTCGGTCACCCTGACCTCGGGCGAGGTCCTCGAGGCCGAACTGGTCGTGGTCGCGATCGGCGTGCGTCCCGAGACCACGCTGGCGCGTGACGCCGGACTGCTCATCGGGCCGCGGGGCGGCATCGCGGTCGACGGCTTCAACCAGACCAGCGACCCGGCGATCTACGCCCTGGGCGACGCGGCCGAGAAGATGGACGCCCTCGACGGCAGCGCCACCCTGGTGCCGCTGGCCAACGTCGCCAACCGGCACGGACGCCTGGTCGCCGATCACATCGCGGGGCGCGAAGTGCGTCCGCGCACGACCATCGGCACCGCCATCGTGAAGGTCTTCGACCTCACCGTCGCGGCGACCGGGTGGAACGAGAAGCGCCTCACGGCTGCCGGCCGGCGCGCCGTGGTGATCCATACGCATCCGTCCTCGCACGCGGGCTACTACCCCGGTGCGGTGCCCATGAGCCTCAAGCTGCTGGTCGATCCCGTCACCGGTGCCATCCTGGGCGCCCAGGGCGTGGGGGGCGAGGGCGTGGACAAGCGCATCGACGTCCTGGCCACCGCGATCCGCGCGGGCCTGAGCGCGGTCGAGTTGGCCGACCTCGAGCTCGCCTACGCCCCGCCCTTTGGATCGGCCAAGGATGCCGTCAACATGCTGGGTTACGTGGCCGAGAACGTCCTCAGCGGCCTCGAACGGACCGTCCAGTGGCACGAGGTCGACCAGTGGCGCTCGCGCGGCGCGATGCTGCTCGACGTGCGTTCGCGCGCCGAGTTCGCCGCGGGTTCGCTGCCCGGCGCGCACAACATCCCGGTCGACGAGTTGCGTGAGCGCCGCGGCGAGATCGACACGCCCTCGGTCGTGGTGTACTGCCAGGTGGGTCAGCGAGGTCACGTGGCGGCCCAGCTGCTGAGCCACTGGGGCTACGAGGTCGCCAACCTCGACGGCGGCTACGCCACCTGGAGCCGTTCACCGGCCCGCGAGGGCCTCGCCGAGGCGCTCAGCCGCTGAGCCCGTCCCCCCGACATCGTTTCGCATCACCCCCAAGAGAGAAGAAAGCAGGAATTGAGAATGTGTCACCGCACCACCTGTCGTCGTTGCGACAAGCCCACCTGGTCGGGCTGTGGCAACCACATCGAACAAGCCCTCAAGGGCGTGCCCAAGTCTGAGCGCTGCGCCTGCGTGGACGAGCCCGCGACGGGCGGCTTCTTCTCGCGCCTCTTGAGTCGGTGAGCGCCGCCCTCGAGTGGCGTCGCGCCCTCGAGGCCTGGTCGATCCCCGAGGAGATACTGGCCCAGGCCCCCGAGAGCCCGTGGATCCACCCACCGGTGCTCTTCGAGGTCCCCGACGTCATCGAAGACAGTCCGTCGCACCAGCGCGCGCGAGAGGCACTGAGCGACGGCGGAAGCGTCCTGGACGTGGGTTGCGGAGGCGGCGTCGCCGCCTTCGCTCTAACGCCTCCGGCCGCGCTCGTCATCGGCGTCGATCACCAAGGCGAGATGCTCGAGATGTTCGAGAGCAACGCGCGCCGCCGCGGCGCCGACGTCGAGACCTTCCTGGGCAACTGGCCTGAGATTGCGGGGTCGGTGCCGAGCTGCGAGGTGGTGACCGCGCATCAAGTGGTCTACAACGTGGCCGACATCGTCCCGTTCCTCCAGGAGTTGGGTCGCCACGCGACGCGTCGTGTCGTGATCGAGATGCCCCAGCGCCATCCCCTTGCCAGCCTCTCGTCCGCCTGGGAGTACTTCTGGGGGCTGACCCGCCCGACCGAACCCACCCCCGACCGCCTTCTCGAGGTGCTCGCCGAGATTGGTGTGAGAGCCTCGCGAGAGGACTTCGACGGCCAGCTGCGCTCGCCGGGGGACCCCGAGAGCGCCGCGCACTTCGACCGGATCAGGCTCTGTCTGCCGGCGTCGCGGGAGAACGACGTCCTCGCCTTCCGACGCGAGAATCCGCAGGTCCCCGCACGCCCCATGAGCACGATCTGGTGGGACGTCTAGGGCGCCGAGCCGATCTTCTCCCTCGGTGCACCTGCCTTGACGGTCGCCGTGGATGAGAGAAACCACAGGCTCCCGCGCTGCCGTCACAAAAAGTCCCGAAAGAGGCGTGACGCGAACGTAGGCTCGTTACGTGTGGCGTCGGCTTTTCTTCCTTATCGGGTTGGCCTCTGCCGTCTACGGCGGCTGGCTCGTACACCACGAACAGCGGATCAACGACGCGTGCAACGCGAACACCATCGATCCCAAGAACGGCGTGACCGTTTCGTCGCAGTGCCTCAACGTCGTCTGGCCGTACTCGGCGGGTTTCTTGTGCCTGATCCTCGGGGGCCTGTGCGTCTTTGCCGGCCTGATGCTCTCGCGCCGGGTGATGGCGGGTGAACGTCAGTACATGAAGGACCTGAAGTCGGGCAAGTACTCTCACGAGAACGACCACCTGAACGCCTACCACTTCCACCTGGTGACCCTACGTCCGCCACTGCCGACGGGCGTCCCGAGGCGCACCAAGGTTTCCGCGCCCGACGTGGGCCCCGAGGACTGATTCAGCTCAGGACCCGCCGGCGGAAGTTGCGCAGGCCCAGTGACAAGAAGGCGACGCAGAAGCCGATGAGCACGGGGTAGATCACGTAGAGGTGCACGTGAGGCACGTTGGTGAAGGCCGCGCGCATGCCCTCGTTGACGTAGAGCAGCGGATTGACGAGCACGATGGTCTGCAACCAGTGCCACGAGCCGATCTTGACCGGTGCCAGACGGTCCCACTGGTAGTAGGTACCGCCCAGGAAGGTGATGGGCAAGATGATGAAGCCGAACATCAGGCCGATGTTGCGGGGCTCGAAACTGGTCCCGAGGACCAGACCCAGCGATCCCATCGCGACGCAGGCCAGTGGTACCAGGGTCAACAAGATGAGCCAGTGGATGTGGATCGAGGCCTCCACGCCGCGCGCGTGAACGAGGTCGGCGATGGGCAGGACGATGGCCGCCGAGATCATCCCCTGGAGGGCGCCGGAGATCACCTTCTCGACCGCCACCAGCCAGATCGGACAGGGGGCCTGGACGCGGTCCTCGATCTCGCGGGTGAAGCCGAACTCCTGGGACATCTGCAGGGCGACCGACTGGACGCCCTGGAACATGATCGAGATCCCCACGACCCCCGCCACCAAGACGGTGGCGAAGGCGCTCTGGGCCCCGCCGGCCCCGCCCACCGACTGGCCGATCTTGGGGAAGACGAAGAGGAAGACGAAGCAGAGCAGAAAGGGCTGGATGATTGTGCGCAGTATGAAGGTCTTGACGTCCTTGCGCAAGACCACGACGTCGCGCAACAACAGCGCGCCGAGCGCCGTGCGACTCGCCGCCATGGTGCTGCGGCCGTGCCCGACGTCGATGGGGTGGTGGGTCGAGTCGCTCATCAGTCCCGCAGCTCCTTGCCGGTCAGGTTGATGAAGACGGTCTCCAACGAGGGTTCGGCGACGGACAGGTCCTGCACGGTCACGTCGACGTTCTCGGCGGCGGCGAGGACGCGGGTCAAGAGTTGGGTGCCGTTGGCGACGTGGAGTTCGACGCCCTTGTCGATGGACCGGGTCTTCGACGCGCCTTCGACGCCTTCGAGCAGGCTCGTCTCGAGTGCGGCGAGGTCGCCGCTGGCCTTGATGGTGACGACCGTGTCGACGCCGGTGGACTTCTTCAGATTGGCCGGCGTGTCCAGGGCCAGGATGCGTCCGTGGTCCATGATCGCGACTCGGTCGCAGAGCTGGTCGGCCTCTTCCATGTAGTGCGTCGTGAGCAAGATGGTCTGACCATCACGGTTGAGTTCCTCGAGGATGCGCCAGAGCGCGAGCCGGCTCTGGGGATCGAGGCCCGCCGTCGGTTCGTCCATGAAGAGGACGGCGGGGCGGTGGAATATCGACCGGGCGACCATGAGGCGCTGGGCCATGCCCCCCGAGAGGGCGTAGACCGAGGCCTTGGCCCACTTGGCGAGTTGGAATCGCTCGAGGAGCTCGGTGGCGGTCGCGCGCGACTCGGTGGCGCCCATGCCGAAGAGCCGCCCGTGGAAGTAGAGGTTCTCCCAGACGGTGAGCTGACGATCCAGGGTGTTCGACTGGGACACGACACCGACGAACTGCTTGGCCCGCGCCGGGTGGGCCACCACGTTCACCCCGGCGACGTGGGCCGAGCCCGAGGTCGGAATGACCCTGGTGGTGAGCATGCCGGCGGTGGTGGTCTTGCCGGCGCCGTTGGGTCCGAGCAGACCGAAGATCTCGCCGCGTTCCACGCTGAGGTCGAGCCGGTCCACGGCGAGGAAATCGGACTCGGGATAGCGCTTGGTGAGTTGATCGGTGACGATGACCGCAGGGAGTTCGAAGGGGGCCACGGCTCCAGCATAGGGAGCACCCCGTGCCCGTCGGCGAAGCCCTCGTGGTCGCGGCCCCGGTCGAGGTGCGACGGGGCCGTCACTCCGGCGTCCTCACGTCGGTCACTAGGGTGGGGTGGTGCGTCGACGTGGATTGGCCTCACTCGCTCGGGCCTCGGCGCAGGACCTCTTCGACCAGGCCACCGCCTTCGGTCGTCTCGCCCTCGTCCACGTCATCATGATGGCGGGCGACACCCTGGTGACGGTCTCGCTGGCGGGGTCACTGTTCTTCTCCGTGTCGCCGACCGAGGCCAAGTCCAAGGTCCTGCTCTACCTGTTGTTGACGATCGCCCCCTTCGCGGTGGTGTCGCCGGTGCTGGGTCCGCTCATCGACCGCTCGGCGAACGGACGGCGGATCCTGGTGGCGATGTCGGCCGGTGCGCGCATCGTCCTGTGCTGGTCGATGAGCCAGCACCTCAACTCCCTCTGGCTCTTCCCCGAGGCCTTCGCCCTCCTGATCTCCTCGAAGCTCTACGGCGTCACGCGCGGGGCACTGGTGCCCGAGATGGCGCGCACCGACCAGTTCCACGAGCACGCCGCCGGGGTGGGACAGGAGGGTTGGCCCAGCGGAGCGGCCCCCCAGGGCAGCGGTTACGCGGGCTTCAACGCACAGTTGACGCTCCTGGGCACCTTGAGCGGATTGGTCGCGGGTTCCCTGGGAGCGACCCTGCTCAAGACCCTCGGCGCCCCGAGCGTCTTGATCGCCGCCGCGGTGGTCTTCGCCGCCGGGACCGTGGCGAGCCTTCGCCTGCAGCGTCCGGCGAAGGTCGTGCGCGACGAGGTCGACATGAGCCCCGAGGAGCGCGACCTGCTCGTCCTCTCGCCCTTGGGCGAGGGGGAGGTCACCTGGGGCCTGAGCGCGTCGGCGCTGATGCGCTTCGGCGTGGGATTCGGTTCCTTCCTGCTCGCTTTCGGACTACGCCGTCACCACGCGGGGCTCGAGTGGTACGCCTACGCCCTCTCGGCCAGCGCGCTGGGATCACTGATCGGGCTGGGCCTGGTGACCCGCGTGCGCAACGCGCTCACCGAGGCCTCCCTGCTGACCGCTTCGGTGCTCTTGACCGGGCTCGGCGCGGCGGCGGCGTCGCGCCACGCCACCTTGGTGGACCAGACCCTTCTCGCGGGGTGGCTGGGTCTGTGCGCCGCGGTGGCCCAGCCGAGTTTCGACGCGATCACGCAGCGACTGGTTCCCGCCGGCGCGCAGGGGCGCACCTTCGCCCGCTTCGCGGTGCGCCAGCAGCTCGCCTGGGTGCTAGGTGCCCTGATCCCGGTCGCGGTCAGCCTGGACTTCGCCGCCGGCGACCAGTTCCTGGCCTTCGTCATGATCGTCGGCGGCTTGTTCTACGCGGCGGGGCGAAGAGTCAGCCATCGATGAATTCGATACACCCGCGGTGGGTATGCTCAAATGTGATATGGCTATCGACCCGAAGACCGGCAGTCCCGACCTGACCCGACTGCCCCACGTGGTGATCGTCGGGGGAGGGTTCGGCGGACTCGAGGTGGCGCGCGGCCTCGCCCACAAGGCGGTTCGCGTCACCATCGTCGATCGCCACAACTTCCACACCTTCTTGCCGCTGCTCTACCAGGTGGCGACCGCGATGCTGGAGCCCGCCGAGGTGGCCTACCCGATCCGCACGGTCTTTGGCAAGGCCGAGAACGTTCGCTTCCGCCACGGCCTGGTGTCCCACGTCGACCACGAGCGCCACGCGGTGGTGCTCAGCGATGGTGAGGAGATCGTCTACGACCACCTGGTCGTCGCCACGGGCGCCACGGCGGCCTTCTTCGGGATCCCCGGTGCGTCCCAGCACGCCATTCCGCTCTACTCGCTGGCCGACGCGCGACGTCTTCGCAACCGCCTCCTGTCGGCGCTCGAGCACGCCGACGCGGTGGCCGACACCGCGCCGATCGGGCTCAACTTCGTCATCGTCGGTGGGGGCCCGACGGGAGTGGAGACCTCCGGGGCGCTCTCGGAACTGATCAAGACCGTCATCAAGCGCGATGGCCTCAAGCTCGACCGCACACGAGTGCGCGTCATCCTGGTCGACCAGGCACCGCGACTCCTGACGCCCTTCCCGGAATCGGCCAGCGCCTACACCCTGCGAGAGCTCGAGCGCATGGGCGTGGAGGTCGAGTTCGGCCGCAGCGTCGTGGAGGTGGAGGAGCACGCGATCCGCTTCGCCGACGGCGAGCGCCTGCGCGTGGCCGCGGTCGTCTGGGCCGCCGGCGTGACCGCCCACGGGACCCTGGCGTCGGACGTGCAAGAGAGCACCGGACCCGGCGGACGCGTGAGGGTCTCACCCTTCCTGCAGATCGCCGAGCGCACCGACGCCTGGGCCGTCGGTGACTCCGCGGCCATCCCCAGCGGGGAGAACGCCTTCTACCCCCAACTCGCCCCGGTGGCGATGCAGTCGGGTCGACACGTGGCTGCCCAGATCCTGCGCCAGATCAACGGCAAGCCGCTGGTACCCTTTCGCTACAAGAACAAGGGGATCATGGCGACCATCGGACGCCACGCCGCCGTCGCCACCCTGCCCAAGGGACCGACCATCAAGGGCACGGCCGGCTGGCTGGCCTGGCTCGGCCTGCACCTGTGGTACCTGGTGGGATTCCGCAACAAGCTTCGCGTGATGATCAACTGGACCTGGCGCTACTTCGACTGGCCCTCGGGTCCTCGCCTCATCGTGGCCGACGCCGAGACCGCCGACTGATCCGCCGTGCCGTCGGGCGGCGGCGTCCGGCGGTGGGCGATTGCGGGTATCGTCCCTGAGAGAGTCCCGCGAGTGCCGCGTGTCGAAACCGGCCACGGTGGGTGAGCGCAGGCCCCGAGCATCGGAGATCGAAGAATGCCAGCAGCGTCGCAGGTCCGCAGAGTGGTGGTGGGAGTGTCGGGGGCGTCGGGCGCGATCTACGGTGTTCGCCTCCTCGAGGCGCTGGCTGCGATGGACGACGTCGAGACCCACTTGGTGATGTCGAAGGGTGCGCAGGCGACCATCAGCTTCGAGACCGGTCGCGACCCCGAGGACGTCGCCCGCAGGCCTTGAACGAGGACCTCGGGCGCAGCTGGCGCCTGCTCGATGTCTCGACCCGACCCTATCCCGCGGCGAGCACCCTGCAGTCGCTGATCAATGTCTTGTTGGCCGAGGACCTGCCCGCCGAGCGAGTGAATTCGGTCGAGGTGGAGCTGCCCGAGGAAGCGTATCGCCTGGGCGGCGAGGCCGGCTGGGAGAGCGAACTGCGCGCCATGCAGTCCGCACGCTACGTCGCGGCGGGCGTGCTGGTGAGACGCTCGTGCTGGACGGACCTCTTCGAGGAGTCCAGTCGGAACGACCCCGTGATCACCGCTTTCGCCGCCCAACGCGTGCGCACGAGCCGCAACGTCGATCTCCCCGACGGTGCAGTGAGGGTCACCCTGGAGACCGACTCGGGGGTTCGCCACCTCTCGAGCGACGTCGCCCAGGGTGACCCTCGAAATCCGCTCACGCCGGACCAGCTCCTCGAGAAGCTGCGGCGCTGCGTCGCTGGCAGCGAACCGGGTCGGCGAGGCTTCGACCCACGTCGACTCGTGGAGATGGAGAGGGAGTCGAGCGTGGCCGACGTGATGGGTGCCCTGCGCCAGGGCTGAGGTGGTCGACGCGGACTAGGTCGTTATCCAGTAGCGACGAAAGCGGTCACCCTCGATGTCGAGCGTCGACTCGAGCTGACCCCCGCAGCGTTCGATGACCCCCGCGGAGGCGACGTTGTCATCGTCGCAGGTGACGAGCACCCGCTCGACGCCGCGATCGCGCAGCATGTCCACCGCCATCGCCAGCATCTGCGTGGCGTAGCCGCGGCGTCGGAACTGGGGGCGCACGCAGTACCCGACGTGGCCGCCGCGGGTGGCCAGGAACTCGTTGAGCTCGAAGCGCACCGAGACGCGTCCCACCAACTGGCCGGCGACGTCGCCGACCAGTGTCGCCGACGGCACCAGGCCCTCAGGCACCCGGCGGCCCCGCGCGAGGTCCTCCAGGGTCCTCACGTAGTCGTCCCAGGTCCCCTCGACGTCGTAGCCCCACAGGAAGTCGAAGTTCTCTCCCGCCACCTCGCGCTGCGCCGCGAAGGCCTCGGCGCGGTCCTCGGACGTGAAGGGCCTCAGAAGCAGCGTCATGACAACAGTCTGCCCGACGCGCACTCGGACGCGCCGGGCAGAGAGGGGTTAGCCGAGGCGCCGCTCGAGGAGGTCGACCTGCTCGAGCAGTTGCGCCGGCAGACGGTCGCCGAAGAGGGCGAAGTACTCGCGGATGCCCGGCACCTCGCGGCGCCATTCCTCGACGTCGACCTTCAGGAGCTCGGCCATGTCGGCCGCCGACACGTCCACACCCGACACGTCCAGGGACTCCAGGGTCGGCAGGTAGCCGATCGGCGTCTCGACGGCGTCGGCCTCTCCCGTGACGCGGTTGAAGACCCATTCGAGCACCCGACTGTTCTCGCCGAAGCCCGGCCACAGCCAGCGCCCGTCGTCGCCCTTGCGGAACCAGTTGACGTAGAAGACCCGCGGGAGCTTCGACTGGTCGTGGTGCTCGGCGAAGCTCAGCCAGTGCCCGAAGTAGTCGGCCATGTTGTAGCCGCAGAAGGGCAGCATGGCGAAGGGGTCGTGGCGCAGGTTGCCCACGGCACCGACCGCGGCCGCGGTGGTCTCGGAGGCGACGATGGAGCCCATGAAGACCCCGTGCACCCAGTCGCGCGACTCGGTCACCAGCGGCACGACGGTGGCGCGACGACCACCGAAGAGGATCGCGTCGATCGGCACGCCGGCCGGGTCCTCCCACTCGGGCGCGATGGCCGGGTCCTGGTCGGCCGGGGCCGTGAAGCGCGAGTTCGGGTGCGCCGCCGGCGTCCCGGTCTCGGGGGTCCAGGGCCGACCGAGCCAGTCGGTGATCGCCGCCTCGGGCAGGGGCATGCCCTCCCACCAGACGTCGCCGTCGGCGGTGAGCGCCGTGTTGGTGAAGATCGTGTTGGCCCGCACCGACTCCATGGCGTTGGGGTTGGTCTCGTAGTTGGTCCCCGGCGCCACGCCGAAGAAGCCGGCCTCGGGGTTGATGGCGTAGAGGCGACCGTCGGGTCCCGGCTTCATCCAGCAGATGTCGTCGCCGATGGTCTCGACCTTCCAGCCCGGCAGGGTCGGCACCAGCATGGCCAGGTTGGTCTTGCCACAGGCGCTCGGGAAGGCGCCGGCGACGTACTTGGCCACACCCTGGGGGTTGGTCAGCTTCAAGATGAGCATGTGCTCGGCGAACCAGCCGCCCTCGCGGGCCATGACGCTCGCGATGCGCAGGGCGAAGCACTTCTTGCCGAGCAGCGCGTTGCCGCCGTATCCCGAGCCGAAGGAGATGATCTCCCTGGTCTCGGGGAAGTGCACGATGTACTTGTCCACCGCGTTGCAGGGCCAGGCCACGTCGGCCTGTCCCTCGGCGAGGGGGGCGCCCACCGAGTGCAGGCAGGGCACGAAGTAGCCGTCCTCGCCGAGCAGGTCCAAGACCGCCTGTCCCATGCGGGTCATGATCCTCATCGACACCGCGACGTAGGCCGAGTCGGTGATCTCGACGCCGAGGTGGGCGATGTCCGAGCCGAGGGGACCCATCGAGAAGGGCACCACGTACATGGTGCGTCCCTTCATGCAACCCGCGAAGAGGCCGTTGAGGGTGTCGCGCATCTCGGCGGGGTCGCGCCAGTTGTTGGTGGGGCCGGCGTCGCCCTCGAGGGTCGAGCAGATGTAGGTGCGGTCCTCGACGCGCGCGACGTCACTGGGGTCCGAGGCCGCGTAGTAGCTGTTGGGCCGTTTGGCGTCGTTGAGACGCCGGAAGGTGCCGTGGTCGACCAACAACTGGCAGAGTTGGTCGTATTCGGCGTCCGACCCGTCGCACCAATGGATACGATCGGGAGTTGTGAGTTGCGCTACTTCTTCGACCCAGGCAATCAGTTGTTTGTTCGACGTCGGGTATGTCACTGGTACGTCCTCCAAAACTCTCGCCGCGCGTTCGCGCGGAGTCCACGTTCAACCTGTCAACTGCCGTGTCACGTTCCTCTGACCATCCGATACCCGGAGAGTCGACTCGGGGGGAAGACGACATCATCAAGCGTATCGCCGCGATTCTCGGTGGCGCTCCGATTCCCCATGGCGAACGTCACATCGGCGACGACGCGGCGGTGCTGTCGCCCTTCGTCGGACAGGCCCTGATCTCGACCGACGTCGCCGTCTTGGGCGTGCACCTCGACGAGTCCCTCTTCCCCCTGGAGGACCTCGGTTTCAAGGCCGTGGCCTCGGCCGTGTCGGACCTAGCGGCGATGGGCGGACGCCCCCGCGGCGCGGTCATCGCCGTGTCCTCACCGCCGGGCACCGACCTCGAGGAGCTGCACCGGGGCATCGCCGACGCCGCCGTGATCACCTCGTGCCCCATCGTGGGCGGCGACCTGACGCGCGGGCGCGACGTCTCGGTGGCGGTCACGGTCTTCGGCGAGTGCCCCGACAAGGGGGCCGTCCTGCGCAGCGGGGCGCGACCGGGCGAGAAGATCTTGGTGACCGGACCCCTGGGACGCTCCGCGGCGGGGCTGCGCCGCCGCCGCGCCGGGGCGTCGCTCACCGACGAGCTGGTGGTCGCGCACCGGCGACCGTGGCCGCGTCTGGCCGAGGGCGTGGCGGCGCGCGGCGCGGGGGTCAGCGCGATGATGGACCTCTCCGACGGGGTGGGCATCGACCTGCACCGCCTGGCCGACGCCTCCCACGTGGGCTTCGAATTGTGGGAGATCCCCGTGGCCGAGGGGGCCACCTTGGACGAGGCGATCGGTGGCGGGGAGGACTACGAACTCTTGATGGTCACGCCCGACGTCGACCGTCTGATGATGGTCTTCGCGGACCGCGGGCTGCGCCTACCGCGCGAGATCGGTGTGGTGGTCGCCGACGTGACGAGGCGGACGTTGCGCGGCGAGGCCTTCGAACGTCGGGGCTGGCAGCACCAGCTCTAGTTCTCCCCAGGGAGGGCGACTCAGGCGGTGGGAGCGGAGCGGCGCGCCGGCTTGGTGACCTTGCCCGAGCGCAGGCAACCGGTGCACACGTTCATGCGAACCGGGGTCGAACCCACCAGGGCGCGCACGCGCTGGATGTTCGGGTTCCAACGGCGCTTGGTGCGACGGTGCGAGTGCGAGACGTTCATGCCGAAGGACGGCTTCTTGCCGCAGATTTCGCAGACTGATGCCATGATGAACTTCTCCTTCGTCGCCGGCGTCGCCCACTGCGACGCCCCAAGAAACCGAAGGACCATTGTAGCATCGACTCTGATGTCCTCTCTCACCACTCTCTCGGCCAAGGACCTGACCCGGGCGGTGACCACCTACGCCGGTCTCCTGCGGGCCCAGCGCGAGGTCATCAACCGCCTCAACGTCTATCCGGTCCCCGACGGCGACACCGGTACCAACATGACCCTCACGCTCGAGTCGGTGGTGGCCGACGTCAACAAACTGGGCGCCGAGGTCACCATGGCCGAGGTCTGTCGAGCCATCGCCCAGGGCTCCTTGATGGGGGCCCGGGGCAATTCCGGGGTCATCCTCAGCCAGATGCTGCGGGGGCTGATCCAGGGATTCGGCGATGACGAGGTCGA
>CAIORQ010000047.1 GCA_903860745.1 uncultured Actinomycetes bacterium
CGGCCCCATCATCTCATCGACGCCGCGGTCCTGATCTGGTCGGCGCGCCGTGCCTACACCCACACCGCGCGGCGTCTGCCCTTCGAGCCCGAATGGGACTCAGAGGGGCTGCGTATGGAGTACGTGATGTAGTCAGGCCGCGTTGGGCCAGTAGTGCCAGTGGGCCAGGAGGGCGGGTCCCACGAGGATCGCCACCACCGTGCCCGCCGCCAGGTAGACGCCGTAGGGGATGGGCTCGTCGCGGCGGCGCTTCTTGAGCCCGATCAAGGTGAGGCCGACGACGGCGCCCAGGAGGTTGGCCGTGAAGAAGCCGATCAGGAGGACCCCCGTGCCGAGCCAGCCGAGGGCCAGGCCCAGCAGCGCCGAGAGTCGCACGTCGCCGTAGCCCAGCGAGCGCGGGCTCAGGAAGTTGAGCAGGAAGAACACGACGAACCATCCCGACGCCCAGACGATCGCCACGACGAGCCGGCGCCACTGGTGGTCCACTCCGGCGCAGACCGTCAGCCACGCGGCCACCCCCGCCAGATCGACGTAGATGATCGAACGGGGCAACACGAGGTGCTCGAGGTCGATGAGGGCCAGCGCGACGAGCGCGGCGTCCAGCATCAGGTAGGCACCGAGGTCGAGGTGCTCGCCGATTCGCCACGCCGTCACGGCGAAGAGGAGACCGGTCCCGGCCTCGACCAGGGGGTAGCGGACCGAGATGGGGGCGTGACACGTCCGGCAGCGTCCGCGCAGCACGAGCCACGAGATCACCGGGATGTTGTCCACCTCGCGGATCGGCGTGTGGCAACCCGGACAGGCTGAACGGGGCCGCACGATTGAGAGATGGCGGGGCACGCGGTAGATGACGACGTTGAGGAAGGAACCCACGACGAGCCCCACGATCGCGACGAAGGAGATCAGCTCCGCCATCATCGGGGGCCGACCGAGAGGGTTGTTGACACGACACAACCCTAATGAACCTCCGACCCGGCTCCGGTGACCGTGTCGGTGGCCGACGTGGTCCCTCCACCAAACTTCGCGACGGCGTCATTATGCTGTTTTGTAATTACACGGACGTCATTCGAGACGCGTCGGAGCGACCGTGAAGTGGAGAGAGAATCGTGGCACATTCAATCAATCGGCGTTACCGCTACGGATCGAGCTTCGTGGACATCGAGTCCGGGATCCGTTTCGAGGGACATCACCCCGCCGAGCGACCCGACCTGTGGCGGCTCTACCTGGACGGGGCCGAGGGCAAGTACCGTAGTTTCGGCTTCGAAGAGACCCTCCACCGTCGAGAACTCGAGGCCGGACACGGCGTGTCGCTGTTCTTCCTCGCCTTCGACGCGGACAACAAGGTCGTGGGCGGCGTTCGCGTGCACGGGCCCCTGGAGAATCGCTACCAGTCTGCCATCGTCGGGGAGATGGCCGCTTCACCGGACATCGAGGAGATCGGCGAGGTCATCGACCGCGAGGCGCGCCTGGGCGCGATCGAGATCAAGGGCGCCTGGTCCGAGGGCGAGGCGTCGATCGGTCATCGATTGCTGGTGGTGTTCTCACGCAGCGTGGTTCACGCGCTCAACTGGCTGGGCGCGGAGTTCGCGATCTGCGCGGTCGCCGATCGGATGCTGCCGGTGGGCGAGGTGACAGGTGCGATCCGCATCGGTACGACGTCGGTGGCCTTCCCCGACGAGCGCTATCGCACGGTGGCCGTCTCGTACCGGCGGAACCTGTCCTACGAGCTCTCGAGCCCCGAGAACCAGTTCGCCCTGCGCCGTGAGGCCGAGCAGCTCTCTCGCGGACCGGCGGTCGCCGCGGGAGCGGTGGGCGAGGACACCGCCCAGTACCACGCCTGGCAGCCGCTCGTGCTCGACGTGACCGCGCGCGGTCCCCGCGAGGTTCTACGGGTGTTGCGCGAGGACTCGTCGCTGCAGGTGCTCGACCAGTACGACGAGCAGCGGTCCCAGCTCGACGCCCTGGTGGACTCCACCCCCGCCGACCTCGAGGCCGACGGCCAGCGCTGGGTCTACTATCCGTGGCGCCGCGCGGTCGTGCGACTCCTCGGCCCGCGCCCCTTCGACCACCTGCGCCTCAATCGCAACCGCAACAAGCTGACCAAGAAGGAACAGGCGCGGCTGCGCGGCCTGCGGGTGGGTGTCGTGGGGGCCAGCGCCGGCCACTCGATCGCGCACGTCCTGGCGATGGAGGGCATCGTCGGCGAGCTGCGCCTCGCGGACTTCGACGAGATCGAGCTGCACAACCTCAACCGGATCCCCGCGGGCGTCATGGACCTCGGCGTCAACAAGGCCGTCGTGCTGGCGCGCCGGGTGGCCGAGATCGACCCCTACTTGAGGGTGAGCGTGTTCAACGAGGGCGTCACCGCCGAGAACCTGCCGCGCTTCATCGACGGCCTGGACCTAGTGATCGAGGAGTGCGACTCACTCGACATCAAGTTCCTGGTCCGCGAGGCCGCGCGCGAGCGGGCCATCCCGGTCATCATGGAGACCAGCGACCGCGGCGTCCTCGACGTCGAGCGCTTCGACCTCGAACCGCGTCGCCCCATCTTCCACGGCCTCCTGGGCGACATGACCTACGAGACGCTCTCGGGCTTGACCACGGAACAAAAGGGGCCCTTCGTCCTGCGCCTGCTGGGCGCGTCGGACGTCTCGGCCCGGGCGGCCGCCTCGGCGCTGGAGCTGGGACAGACCATCAGCGGGTGGCCGCAGCTGGCCAGCGAGGTGACCCTCGGCGGGGCCACGGTCGCCGCCGCGGTGCGCCGCTTCGGACTCGGCCGCGAACTGCCCTCCGGCCGGGTCCGCTTCGACGTTGAGGAGATCCTCTCGGGCCTGGCTCCGGTCACCGTGGACAACTCGTTGCAGATCGACCTGCGGACCCCGCCGCCCGAGGACCCCGCCACGACCAGTCTCGACCCGATCGACCGCATCGTCGACGCCGCGCGACGCGCCCCTTCGGGGGGCAACGTCCAGCCCTGGCGCTTCGAGGCCGACGACGGCGAGGTGCGCTTCTACCTGGTGCCCGAGCGGAGCTCCAAGATGGACGTACGCCACCGGGCGGGCTACCTCTCGATCGGCGCGGCGCTGTTCAACGCCCGCGTCGCGGCCGCGGCGATGCACCTGGTGGGCCAGGTGCAGCTCTTCCCGGAGTCGAAGTCGTCGCTGCACGTCGCCACGCTGCACCTGGGCGAGGGGATGGACCCGGAGCTCGAGCTCCTCGAGCCGCACCTCCTCTCACGCGCGTCCAACCGTCGCATGGGCCAACCCGGCACGCTCGATGTCGCCATGCTGGACCTGATGGCCCGGGCCGTCGAGAAGGAGGGCGCTCGCCTGCGCGTCATCACCGACCGCGAGCGCATCGTGCGCCTGGCCACGATGCTCGGAGAGGCCGATCGGCTGCGCTTCCTGATCCCCGAGATCCACAACGAGATGATGCGCGAGGTCCGTTGGCCCGGTCGTGATTCGCTCGAGGAGGGTCTCGACGTGCGCACCCTCGAGATGGACCCGGGTTCGCTCGGGCTGATGCAACTCCTGGGCCGGCCCGACGTCATGGACAACCTGCGCGACTGGCGCGCGGGCAAGATCCTCGGGGTCCGTACCCAGATGGCGGTCAACACGAGCTCGGGCCTCATGACGGTGACGGTCCCGCGCGCCGAGCCGCAGTGGTACGTGCGTGCCGGAGCGGCCATGGAGCGCCTGTGGCTGCTGGCGGACAAGATGGGCGTTCAGATGCAGCCCGTGTCGCCGCTCTACCTCTTCGCGACGACCGACGAGGAGATGGCCGAACTCGGGGGCGAACGACGCTTCCACGAGCTCAGCGAGCACGCGGAGCGTTTCCGCGACATCTGGAACCTCAGCGACAGCGAGGCCCTGGGCATGGTGTTTCGGGTGTTCCACGCCGAGGCGCCGTCGGTGCACAGCATCCGCATGCCCTCAGAGCACCTCCTCAGTCGTCGTTTCGACGTCAGCGACGTCGAAACGGGCCTGCAGGCGTACGGAAACTGAACGATTCCTCGGGAATTGGGGACATGTTTATTCCCCATTGTCCTTGGCCGGACCTAGTATTTACCCATGGCGGCTGTCAAGAATAGGGACGCGCAGTCCGGAGACGACCCGTCACCTGCGACGGGCCCAGGCACTGACGTCGCTGAACTCACGAAGTCCGCGACCGAGACCCGGGTCGTCGTCGGGACCCTGCTCGAGGTCATCGCGGGCACCCAGATCGTCGCCATCGTCACCGCGTCGGGCCAACCCTTCGGCGGCCTCGAGATGGAGCCCCTGGTCGGGCGGGGCGCTCAGGACTTCTTCGAGCGCATCAGCGACCTCGTCCGTCAGCGTCTGGCGCAGCCCGAGACCCTCGACGACATGTCCGCCACCATCGACGGGGTGGAATGGGGCATCCTGATCAACCCCATCGAGGTCAACGGAACGGTCAAGGGTGCCCTGGTGGTCGCCCGCGAGGGCCGTGTCTGGTCGGCGCGCGAGCGCACCCTGGGTCGGGGCTTCGGCGGGATGTTGAGCAACGCCGCGGCCATGTTCGACCGCGAGGAGAAGCTCCTCAAGCAGCAGCGTCTGGACGAGCTCGTCTCGAAGGTGGCCGAGCGCCTCATGTCGGCCTCCTCGAGCAACCGTCAAGAGGCCTTCGACTGGACCGTTCGCGAATTGGGCGAGTTCCTCGAGTCCGACGTCGCCTTCATCCGTCGCAACGACCACGTGCGCGGCCTCTCGATCCTGGAGGCCGACTTCCTGCCGATGCGGGTGGAACGCCCGGACCCCGACCCCATGGCCGTGGTCCCCTTCGACCTCGACCCCATCTGGGCGGCCACCCGAGACCTCCGTGAGCCCTACTACCCGGGCATGGACGACCCCGACGAGTACCGGGCGAACGTCAAGGACTCCATGGGCATCGACGTCTTCGACGGTGCGGCCGTGCCGCTGTTGATGCACGACAAGACCTGGGGCATCCTCGGCTTCTTGCACTTCTCGCCCCACCAGTGGGTGAAGCCGGAGATCAACGCCCTCCAGGCGGTGGCCTCGCTCCTCGTGCAGCTCCAGGCGCGCATCGACGCCGAGGAGCAGACGGTCTACAACGCCAACCACGACGACCTCACCGGGCTGCCCAACCGGCGGGCCCTGATCCAGGAACTGGTCACCCGACTCGAGTCCGGACGCGACACCGCGGTCATGATCATCGACCTCGACCGCTTCAAGGTCATGAACGACTTCCTCGGTCACGGCGCGGGCGACCGCCTCCTCGTGACCATCGCGGACCGCTTGCGCACGAGCATCCGGGCCAACGACTTCGCCGCTCGACTGGGCGGCGACGAGTTCGTCTTCCTGGTGGACCAGATCACCAGCGAGATGGAGGTGCTGGCGACGGCCTTTCGACTCCTCGAGGTCATCGCCCAGCCGGTCGACATCTTCGGCTCGATGTTCATCCACACCGCGAGCATCGGCATCGCCCTGGCGCCCAAGGAGGACGTCGAGGCGGTCGAGATGCTCAGTTGGGCCGACGTGGCGCTCTACAGCGCCAAGAGCCGCGGTCGCAACCAGGCGGTCGTCTTCGACAACCAGCTGCGCACCGTGGAGAGCGAGCGCAGCGAGCTGGAGCTGAGCCTGCGCGACGCCATCGACGACGGGGGACTGCGTCTGCACTTCCAGCCCGAGGTGGACCTGCGCACGGGCCGCCTGCTGGCCTTCGAGGCGCTGGTGCGCTGGCAGCACCCGGTGCGCGGGATGATCCCGGCCATCGAGTTCATCACCGTCGCCGAGGAGACGGGGTTGATCGTCAACATCGGTCGCTGGGTCTTCGCCGAGGCCTGTCGCACGATGTCGAGCTGGATGAAGTCCTTCCCCGACAGCGACTTCGTACTGCGCATCAACATGTCGCCAGCGGAGTTCCTCATGGCCGACATCGTCGAGTTCGTGGAGGAGTGCCTGGTCCTCAACGGCGTCCCGGGGACTCGTCTGTGCATCGAGATCACGGAGTGGACCGCGCTCAAGGAACGCGACAAGACCGCCGCCATCCTGCACGGCTTCCAGGCGCTCGGGGTGGAGGTGGCCTTCGACGACTTCGGCACCGGCACCGCCATGTACACCCAGTTGAAGGAGTTGCCGGTGAACGTCCTGAAGCTCGACCTGAGTTTCGTCCAGGGCATCACCCACGACCGCTACGACCGGGCCATCGTGGAGTCGATCATCCAGTTGGGCGGCGCCCTGGACCTGCAGGTCGTGGCCGAGGGCGTCGAGACGACGGAGATCGCCGACAAGCTGGTGGACCTGGGCTGTCGCCGGGGCCAGGGCTACCTGATATCGCGACCGGTGCCGCCCCAGGACCTCGAACCGATGCTGCGAGCCGGTTGCGTGCCGATCGAGACCTTGCGCAGCCAGCAGAGCCTGGCGCGACACGCGGTGAACGGCTGATGACGAACCCCGACCTGAGCGACTCCGCAGTGGCGGCGGCGAGCGTCGTGAGCTACGAGCCGTGGCTGTTCCAGACGATGATCGACGAGCTCGCCACCAACGAGCTCGGCATCGGTTTCATCTACCTGGTGCTCGAGCACCTGGCCAAGCGCTACGACCTCGTCGACGCGGTCGTCGTCCTCGAGCACGAGGCCCTGACGACCCAGGAGTTCCGACTGCACGGCGCCGCGGTGGACCTGGCGAGCGCCGACAAGCTCGCCCGCGCTCCCGGGGTCTACTGCGAGCCCGACGTCGTGTCGCCCGCCGAGCTCGAAGCGGTGCGCGTGGCCTGCCAGTTGGCGCTCTCGCTGCACCTCGCGCGCTACACCGCGGCGCACGACGCCTTGACCACCATCTCGAATCGACGGACCTTCGACACGGCCCTCGCCAACTCGGCGGTGCGTTCGGCGCGCTACGGGTGGGCCTTCACCCTGGTGCTGATCGACCTCAAGGACTTCAAGATCGTCAATGACCGCATGGGTCACGAGGTGGGCGACCGGCTGCTGCGCCACTTCGGCTTCGCGCTGCGCCTCTCGGTGCGCCAGGGTGACCTCGCGGCGAGGGTGGGCGGTGACGAGTTCGCGGCCATCTTGAACAACGCGGAGGGCCACGAGGCGATGGGATTCGTCGAACGCCTGCGCGAGAACGTCGCCAAAGCGGGCGAGAGCATTGATTTCACCACCGGAACCGCGACGTCGCCGCGAGACTCCACCGATCCGGCGGAGCTCATGAGGATCGCCGACGCCCGGCTCTACGCCAAGAGGGGTATTATTCACCGATGATTTCGCCGACCGAAGAAGATTTCGAACTCGAACTGCGCGCCCTGCCGGGCGTCGTGAACGTGGGTTTCCGCTACAGCGAGAAGGGCGACGTCGACGCCGTCGCGCTGGTGGTCAACGGCGAGGACGCCGGCCCGGTGCGCGTCGTGGCCAAGCAGATCGTCAGCCTCTACTACCCCGACGCCACCGTGAGCGTCGAGGAGGTCAAGCCGACGCCCAAGGCGTCGCGCGGCGGCTCGGGCGAGGTCGGGCGAGTGGTGATGGTGCGTGCGGAGTTCAACTTCCACGAGGGCTTCTGCGAGGTCCACCTCAACCTCAACGGCCGCGTCGGGGTCGGACGCTCACAGAACGGACCGCTGATCGGCGGCGCCGAAGCCACCCTCGACGCCCTGCGCGAACTCGGCCTCGACGTCCCCTTCTACCTCGTCGGCTCGGTGAACGTGGCCACGGTGCGCGGTTGGCCGGTCATCGTCACGCTGCGTCCGCGCGCCAACGACGCCGACCGTCACGGCATCGCCCAGGCCGAGACCGAACTGGTGTCGGCCGCCAAGGCCACCTTGAACGCCCTGAACCGCTTCCTCTCCCAACTCGAGGATTTCGGCTAGTCGGGTAAGGCCGCGCCGCGCCGCGACAGTACTTTTATGTCGAGGAGGCAATCATGTACAGCGGATCCCTCAAGGGCGCGGCACTCGCACTGGTCACGGTAGCAGCGCTCGCCACGCCGGCCCAGGCCACTACCACCAAGCCCGTCGGCGACCTGGTGCCCGCCGGGCTCAACGTGCTGACCTGGCGCTACCCCCTGGTCGTGGGCGGCGGCAAGGAGACCACCGGTGTCAAGGTGGTGACCAATCGTGGCGTCGTGGCCGAGGTGCGGACGTTGATCAACTCACTGCCGGTGACGGTCCCCGACCCGCGGCGGATCTGTCCCGCCGACATCATGCGCCCCTTCAGCGTGGGCTTCTCGCGCACGCGGGGTTCGGCCGTGGTGACCAACGTCGTGTTCCAGCTGGGGGGATGCCCCTACGCCCAGGTGTACCAGCGCGGCGTGAAGATCTCGCCCACGCTGGGCGGAGCGCACCTGGCGACGACCTACGCGCGGATCCAGAAGTTGATCAGCCCCCAGGGCGTGCCGCTGGGCTGAGGGATAGTGAGTTGACCTGTAAGCGGGGTTCTGTCCACCTCTAGCGAGGCTGTGTGGCCATCCATCTGAGCGACCTACCTTGGGACGTCCCTCGCGGGACCTGCGGGCCGCGTTCCCATGTTTGATCTTGCTCCGAGTGGGGTTTACCGAGCCACCCCAGTCACCCGGGATGCTGGTGCGCTCTTACCGCACCGTTTCACCCTTGCCTGATCCCCTCGCGGGGCCATCGGCGGTCTGTTCTCTGTGGCACTGTCCTGCACGTCACCGTGACTCACGTTTCGCGAGCACCCTGCCCTGCGGAGCCCCGACTTTCCTCACGCCTCGTCGCCGAGTCGTGCGGCCACCCGGTCAACTCACTATCCACCCACCAGTCTGGCACAGGGCGTTTTCCCCCACAACCGGCCAATCCTGCGTCCCGGGGCCGCTAGCCTCGCATCGTGGTTGACGACGTCGCGACGGGTGAGCCCATCTTGGAGGTGGGCCAGTTCTACGAACTGATCACCGCGCAGCTCGAGTCGGCCTTCGGGCGACGCCACTGCCGGTGGGTGCGCGGTGAGGTCGCGAAGGTCTTCGAGAAGGGCCACCTCTACCTGGACCTGGTCGACGCCGCAACGGCGGGATCCGACGCCAAGCGGCCGGTCCTCAACGCGCACTGCTGGACCTCGGTGTGGGGCCCCCTCAAGCGCCAGCTGGCCGTCGACGGCCTGGTGATCAAACCCGGCGTGGTGGTCAACGTGTACGGCTACGTCGACGTCTACGCCCCCCAGGGCAAGATCGGCTTCACGGTGACCGCCGTGGACCTCGAGGGTCTCGTGGGCGACGTGGCGCGCCGTCGGGCCGAGCTCATCGCCCGACTGGCCCGCGAGGGCCTGCTCGAGACCAACAAGGCCGTCGCGATGTCGCCGGTGCCGTTGCGGGTGGGCCTGGTGGCGAGTCCGGGCACCGAAGGGTTCAACGACTTCACCGGGCAACTCCTCGCGAGCGGCTACGCCTTCGACGTCACGCTGGTGAGGACGCTGGTGCAGGGGGACCAGGCCGCCGAGCAGATCGCGGCCGCGCTCGCCACCCTGGACGCCGAGGGACTCGACGTCCTCGTACTGGTGCGCGGGGGAGGGTCCAAGGGGGACCTCGCCTGCTTCGACGACGAGCGGGTGGCGCGGGCCATCGCCGCCGCCTCGACACCGGTGTGGACCGGCATCGGGCACACCGGCGACGAGTCCGTGGCCGACCTGGTGGCGCACACCCGGGCGATCACCCCGACCAAGCTGGGCGAGGAGCTCGTGGCGCGCGTCAGCGCCTGGGACCAGCGCAACCTGCGCCAGCCCGCCCAACGACTGGTGGTGGGGCTCGACGCCGTCCTCGAGGAGGCGACCGAGTACGTCCAGGAGCGCCGGCGCACCCTGATCTTCGCGGTGCGCGACCGTCTGCGCGCCGAGGAGCGCCACCTGGGCTCTCTCCGCGACCGCCTGACGCTGCAGTCGCGCCACCTGCTCGACAGCGCCACGGCCTCGCTGGCCACGACGCGCCAGCTGCTCGCCGCCTACGACCCCGCGCGGCGCCTCGCCCAGGGGTGGTCCATCGTGACCCGCGCCGACGGCGCCATCGTGCGCTCGCTGGCCGACGTCGCGACGGGCGACGAGGTGTCGTTGCGGGTGGGTGACGGACGACTGGGTGCCGTGATAACGACCAAGAATGGAGACAGTGCATGACGACCGACTGGAACGCCGCCGCCGAGGAGCTCAACGCCATCGTGGCATCCTTCGACCAGGGGGAGGTCTCGGTGGACGACCTCTTCACCAAACTCGAACGCGCCACCCAGATCATCGAGGAGCTCGAGAAGCGCCTCACGGACACCAAGGCCAAGGTCGAGGAGCTGGCGCCCAGGATCGCCACGGTCGCCGGCGATGAGTGAGGGGCTGTACTTCCGACAGCTCCTCTCGGGCCGCGACTTCGCGCGCGACAACCTGGTGGCGCGCCAGATGGCGAACTTCACCTACGTGATCGGCGATGCGCTGACCCGCGAGGTCGTCCTGGTCGATCCGGCCTACGCCCCCGAGGAGATGCTGGGGTTCCTGCGCGAGGAGGGGCTCGAGCTCGTGGGGATCGTCGCGACCCACTACCACGCGGACCACATCGGCGGGAACCTGATGGGCCACCGGGTCGCCGGCATCGCCGAGTTCGCCCACTTGGTCGACGTGCCCGTGCACGTGCACCACGTGGAGACCACCTGGGTCACCAAGGGCACCGGTGTGGGGGTGCCACCGCTGGTGCCCCACCAGTCCGGCGACGTGCTGCACGTCGGGGCCGTCGAGGTCACGCTGGTGCACACCCCGGGCCACACCCCGGGCAGCCAGTGCCTGGTCGTCGAGGGGCACCTGGTGAGCGGTGACACGCTCTTCGTCGACGGCTGTGGTCGCACGGACCTGCCGGGCTCCGATTCGCGCGAGATGTACGTGTCGCTGCACGAGCGGCTCGCGGCATTGTCCGACGACACGGTGCTCTACCCGGGCCACCACTACTCGCCCGAGCCCTTCGCGCGCTTGGGTGACGTGCGTCGACACAACGCGGTGCTCGCGCCCCGCGGGGCGGACGAGTGGTTGGCGACCTTCGCGTGAGGTTGCTGGCCCCCTCCGATCACGTGGTCGTCGTCGGGGCCGGTCTCGCGGGGTGGCGCAGCTGCGAGGAGTTGCGACGTCACGGCTTCGCGGGACGACTCACGCTGGTCGGTGACGAGTCGCACCCTCCCTACGACCGACCCCCGCTGTCCAAGCAGGTGATGTCGGGCAAGTGGTCCCTGGAGCACACGACCCTGGCGACGCCCGAGCGGGTGGACCACGCCCAGGTGGGTCTGGAGCTCTCGGTCGCGGCCGTCCACCTGGACGTCGACGCGACCACGGTCATGCTGGGCGACGGCCGCGTCGTCGAGGGGACCCACGTCGTGGTCGCCACCGGCGCGCGGGCCCGTCGCCTCCCCTGGCACAGTGACGCGCTCTTCGAAGTCCGCACCCGTGACGACGCCGGGCGCCTCGCGGCCCGGCTCGACCAACTCGGGGCTGGCGAGGTGGTGGCGATCATCGGGGCGGGCTTCATCGGCGCCGAGGTGGCCACCGCGGTCGCGGCCCGCGGTCTCGTGCCGGTCGTCCTGGAGGCCGAGGCGCGTCCCCTGCTCCACGTCCTGGGCGACACCGTGTCGCGTTGGCTCGAGGACCTGCCCGCGGCCGCGGGGATCGACCTGCGGACCCGACAGCACGTCGTGGGCGTGGAGGCCGACCCCGCCACGGGCGCAGACGCCCAGGTCCTCTTCGCCGACGGCACGCGTCTGGCGGCCCGGGCGGTGGTGGTGGGCGTGGGGGCCCAGCCCAACGTCGAGTGGCTGGCCGACTCCGGCCTGGTGATCGACAACGGTGTGGTCGTGGACGTCCACCAGCTCTGCGCGCAGCGGGTCGCCGCGGTGGGCGACGTGGCCAGCTTCCCCTGGCCCGGCGCCGGTCACGTGCGCATCGAGCACTGGCAGGTGGCGACGGACCACGCCGGGGCCCTGGCGCGGTACTGGACGCTCGGCGAGGAGACGCCGCGACTCATCCCGTACTTCTGGTCCGACCAGTACGGCAGGAAGATCCAGATGCTCGGCCACCCCCGTCCCGACGACGACGTGACGCGGGTGAGGGAAGCGGGACCGCAGCAGTGGCTCGGGCTCTACAGCCGTGACGGCGTCGTGACGGGGGTGGTGGGCCTGTCCCAGCCCCGGGCCCTGATGCTCTCCAAACCCCTCCTGGAGGGCGCTACGAGCCTCCAGGACGCCCTCAGGGCCTCGCCCTGGACGTAGGGTCCGCTAGGGGGATTCCTAGATGTTGACGACCGGGCAGGTCAGGGTCCGGGTGATGCCGGGCACCTTCTGGATGGCCCCGACGATGAACTTGCCCAGGTCGTCGACGCTGTCGGCGCCACAGCGCACGATGACGTCGTAGGGGCCGGTCACCTCGAAAGCCTCCACGACGCCGGGCACCGCACGGGTGGCCATCACGACCGCTTCGCTCGAGCCGATCTCGGACTGAATCAAGATGTACGCCTGTACCGACATGGGGACCCTTTCACTTCGACTCCCACTATCTTGCCCCCTGGGAGCGGGCGACGCTAATCCTCCCGGGAACCGCCCCCGATGTGCCACTGGTGGCAGTGCTCGCAGCGGTAGCTCGACAGGTCGACCCCGTTGAGCGTCCAGGCGAGCTGTGCGGCGCTCTGGGCCGCGACCTGGGTCCGGTAGCGCTTCTTGGCGCCGCCCTCGCGGGTGAAGTGTCCCGCCACGTTGCCCAGCGGCCGGGTGGCGATGGCGGGGCGACGACGACGGCGTTTCATCGCTCCTCAACTTAACGGGCCGGTAAAGTCGTTCGGGTGAGCACGCAACTCGACCAGGAACTCCAGGTCACCTCGACGACCCAGCTCGACGAGGGCGACCACGAGCGCTTCACCCACATCGTCCTCGAGGGCTACACCCCCAAGAAGGGGGACTTCGTCCCCCTGGGCAACTCCGTCGTGGAGGGGATCGTCAACTCCTCGGCGGTCACCGCCCTGTGCGGCAAGGTCTGGGTCCCGGGCCGCGACCCCCAGAAGTACCCCCTGTGCCCCACCTGCAAGGAGATCGCCGAAGGGTTGGGCTGGTCGGTCCCGGGCGCCTGAGCCGTGGACCGCCCGCGAGACCCTCATGGCTGAGACACCGCGCATCCTCGTCCTTCGCCACCACGAGGAGGACCATCCCGGCCTCATCGGCGACGCCTTCGTCGAACGGGGCTACCAGCTCGAGATCGTGATGATGAACGAGAGCACGCCGACCCCCTCGGTCGAGGGCTACGCCGTCTTGCTCATCCTGGGGTCCTCCAGCGCCGTCTACGACCACGAGGTGCAGAAGTCGTGGTTCGGCCGCGAGCTAGGCGTCATCGCCCAGGCCGGCGAACTCGGTGTGCCGGTCTTGGGCATCTGCTTCGGCGCCCAGGCCCTGTGCCTCTTCCACGGCGGCAGCGTCTCGCGGTCGCCTCAGCCCGAGATCGGTTGGTACCGGATCCAGGCCCAGGGCGCGCACGTGGTCGACGAGGGGCCCTGGTTCGAATTCCACTTCGACCGCTGCACCCTGCCCCCCGAGGCCGAGCTCTGGGCGAGCTCGCCGAGGGCCGTCCAGGTCTTCAGCGTGGGTCGCAACCTCGGGGTGCAGTTCCACCCGGAGATCGACGACCTGCAACTGCGCGACTGGCTGGAGTCGGCGGCCGCCAGCGCCCGGGACTTCGGTCACGACATCGACGAACTGGTGGCCGAGACCAGGCGCGAGGTCCCCGCGGCCCGTCGCCGCGCGGCCGCCCTGGTCGAGCTGTTCTTGCGCCACTGCGGCCTCGCCGTCGACTGAGGGGCGCGGGCCAGGCCCCTCGGTAGGCTGGACGGGTGAGCAGCCTCCCCCGCGACCTCGACGTCCTCATCGAGCGACCGGCCACCGGGGGCGGTGTCGGCCATCTCGAGGACGGGCGCGTGGTCTTCGTGCGCCAGGCCCTCCCCGGCGAGCGGGTGCGCATCGTGCTGACCGAGGAGACCTCGAGGTTCGCGCGCGCTGACGCCGTCGAGGTCCTGGTCGCCAGCCCCGAGCGGGTGACGCCGGCCTGCCCCCACTTCTACCCCGGGGGCTGTGGCGGCTGCGACTTCCAGCACGCCTCCCTCGCGGCCCAACTCACCTGGAAGGCGGCGCTGGTCAGCGAGCACCTGCGCCGCATCGCGGGAGTCGAGACCGAGGTCGAGGTGATCAGTCTCCCCGGTGGAGCGCACGCGCGCACCCGCCTGCGCTGCGCGGTGAACGCCGAGGGAGCACTGTCCCTGCGACGCTCGCGCTCCAACGAGTTGATCGCCATCGCGTCGTGCCAGGTGGCCGACGAGCGGTTCTCGACGGCCTTCGCGACCCGCTGGCCCCACTGTGACGAGGTGGAGCTGCGCGCCATCGGGGAGGGGGAGCCCTTCGCCCTGGCGCGTCGGATCACCGAACGCGGCACCCTCTTCGAACTGCGCTCCCTGAGCGGCGCCGCCGTGGATCCGACGACGCACTCGCGCGTGCAAGTGGACGGCCGGTACTTCACCGTCTCGCCGCGCTCGTTCTGGCAGTCGCACCGCGACGCGCCGGGCGTGCTGCTCGAGGCGGTGCTGGAGTTCGCCGACGTGGCCGCGGGCGACCACGTCGTCGACCTCTTCAGCGGCGTGGGCCTCTTCGCCGTGCCCCTCGCTCGGCGCGTCGGCCCCGGCGGCAAGGTGGTAGCCGTCGAGTCCTCGCCCTACGCGGTGCGCGACGCGCGCAGCAACGCCGAGGGACTTCGCCAG
>CAIORQ010000048.1 GCA_903860745.1 uncultured Actinomycetes bacterium
GGATCCGAGACCAGCGATCAACGCCACACTCGTTAAGGAGGTTGCCATCGATCTCACCGCGGCATAGAGTTCACCACGAAGAGGTTGGCACGGCGAACGTCGACGCCCACGAACTCTTACACCACTCGTTGGGACTTAACCGACGAAGGCTCCGGCGACCACCAATGAGGCAGCACCCTTCGCTTTTCCAAACTTCATATATTCTCCCCAACTCTCGGTTGGCGCTTGCGCGCCATTTCATATGCACATCGTTCGCCGACATACTCACGTATTACGGCAAGGAAAACATAACACCGATTGGCCGTTTTGCAAGCATTGGAACGCAAGGATTTCACGCGATTGTCAAGTTGCGCGTTCGAGACGTGATTCCTTGCAATTCTTGGGGAGCAGCAACCTTTCGGGTGTGTAGTTTTGCTGTAAGAGGTCTGTTCAGTTCAGGTGTTGAGACCGGTGATCGTGCCCAGCAGACTCTCCACCGTGAACGTCGACGTGGGCGCGTCCTTCACCACCCGTCCCAGACGCATCACGATGATGCGATCGGTGACCTCGAGCACGTGGGGCAGGGTGTGCGAGATGAACAAGACGCACAGTCCCGCGTCACGCGCGGACTTGATGACCTTGAGCACCTCGAGCGACTGGCGCGCACCCAGGTGGTTGGTGGGCTCGTCGAGGATGATGACGTGCTTGGCCCACATCACGGCACGGCCGATGGCCACGGCTTGACGTTGGCCGCCCGACAGTTGAGAGACCGTCCGCTTCGACGGAGGCACGGTGATCCCGACCTTCTCCAACTCCTCGAGGGCCCGTTGCTCCATGGACCTCTGGTTGAGGAAGCCCAACTTGCCCACCAGACCCTTGCGCTTGAGCTCGCGTCCCAGGAAGATGTTCGATCCGATAGTCAGGTCGGGGGCCAATCCCGAGTCTTGATAGAGCGTCTCAATGCCGTTCTCCATCGAGTCGTGCGGCGACTTCCAGCGTCGCTCGACGCCGTCGACGATGAGCTCACCCTTGTCCGGAGGGTGGACCCCCGAAATCGTCTTGATCAAGGTGGACTTGCCCGCGCCGTTGTCACCCACCAGGCCGATGACTTCACCGGCGTAGGCCTTGAAACTCACGTCGGTCAGTGCTTCGACCGAACCGTAGGACTTGGAGATGTTGCGAAGCTCGAGGATGGGAGTGGTGACGTCGTTCATCCGCGGTTCCTCATCCGTGCAATCCAGGCGGTCGGGAGGGTGCCCCGAAGGGCTTGCAGCCCCGCCGCCACTGCGATGATGGCGCCAACCACCACCTGGTTCCAGGTGGGTGGCACATTGATGAAGATCAGTCCGTCGCCGACCACGGTCAAGATCGCGCAACCCAAGAGGGTGCCGACGGAATTGCCGGTCCCCCCCATCAGTCCCACGCCTCCGATGACCACGCAGGCGATGGCCTGCAGATTGGAGGTGGCTCCCGTCGTCGACGCCCCAGCGCCGATACGGATATAGAAGAACATGCCCGTCAGACCCGAGAGGGCCCCGGCGAGGACGTACACGGAGGCGATATGCCTCTTGACGTTGATACCCGCTGCACGGGCCGCGAAGGGGTTGGAGCCGATGGCGAAGTTGTAGCGCCCATACTGCGTCTTGTGCAGCACCACGACCAGGAGGATCGCCAGCACCAGCACCATCAGGTCCTCCCAGGTGAAGACCCACCACCCGGTGGAGCTCCACAGGATCGCCGTCTGGTTGTTGCCGACGTCGCCCCCACCCGAGAGGACCAGGGCGACTCCGGCACCCGCGCTGTAGGTCACCAGGGTAGCCACGAAGGGCACGAGGTTCACCACGGTGATCAAGAAGGCGTTGACGGCTCCCACCAGAACGCCGACACCGAGGCAGACCAGGGTGCCCAAGAGGAGGTCGGGAGCCAGTCCCATATGGGGCTGGAAGTGGATCATCATCGCGGCTCCCACGACTCCCGAGACCGCCACCGTCGAGCCGACGGACAGGTCAATCCCACCCGAGACGATGACGTAGGTCTCGGCCACGGCCAGCAGCGAGAGACCGCTGAAGTCGATGAGCAGGTTCGAGACCTCTGAAGTGCTGTAGAAGATGGGATTCTTCAGCGAGAAGAAGATGACCAGCGCTGCCAGCACGACGACGAGGATCACCAGCTGGTTGCTCAGGACCTCGCGGACCCGCGGTGACACCGTCGACGGCGCATGACCGTCGGCGCTGACAGGCTTCTCTTGTACTGACACGCTCATTCCTTCACTTCCCCCGTGGACGTCGAGTAATACCTAGCAGAGAGAGGCCCCCGAGTGCACTTCGCACTCGGGGGCCACACTCCAAATGCTCAGGAGGCGACGTAGACGTACTTGGCGCAGAGCTTCGCGCAGTTCGCCGTGGTCAGCAGGATGTTGGGGATGAGCTGCAGGTGCTTCACCTTGATGTGCTTGACCGCGTCGTAGGCGGCCTGGACCGCGAGCTTGCCCTCGAGGGTCGGCTGCTGGGAGACCACGGCCGCCAGGATGCCGGCCTTGAGGCTGGCCTCGTTCGACGCGTAGGCGTCGTAGGCGGCAACCTTGATGCCCTTGCCTGCGGAGCCCGAGGCCAAGACGGCAGCCGAGGCGCCCTCGGCGTCGGTCCCGTCCACGGCGAAGATGCCCGCCAGGTGGTCAGCGGTGATCTCGGTGGCGAATCCCGCCTGGGCCTTGGAGGGCTGCGAGTTGGACACGACCGCGTTGAGCAGGGTGAAGTTCGGGTAGGAGTGCTTGACCGCGTACTCGAAGCCCGACACGCGAGCGGCGTCGGTGGACGTCGTGAGCGAGCTCACGCCGACCGCCACGGTGCACTTCTTGGCCGCGGTGCAGGCCGTCTTGTAGTTCAGAGCCGACGCCAAGGCCTGCGCGGCGGCCTCGCCACCCTGGTAGTTGAAGCCCGTGATCCAGGAGTAGATGTTGCTCTGGCTGGCGTTGCCCGAGTCGACGTTGATCACCGGGATGCCCTCCTTCACCGACAACGCGGTCACGCCTTCGAGGGCCTTGGTGTCGGTCGGGGCGATGACCATCGCGCTGGGCTTCTCGGCCAGCACCTGCTGGATGATCGGCAGCTGGGTCGAGGGTGAGTAGTCGACCGGGTCGCCCTGCCAAATCAGGTTGACGCCGAGCTTCTTGGCCTCGGCCGAGGCGCCCACGTACATCGACTGGAAGAAGGGGTCGGCTTCGGCACCAACGACGAAGCCGACGCTGATCTTCGACGACGCTCCGGCCACCGCGACATTGCCCCCAACAAACGCAAACATCGACGCAGCCAAGGTCGAGGCAACCGCCGCACCCTGGATGAGCCGCATAGAACGTGACTTCATTATTTCGCTTCCCCTTTTTGTCCGAACCATGAGACCATCTCACGGAGTGCTGGACAACGTTGTCTCACACTACAGACGACGCCCCGACGTGTCAAACACCAAGTGAAATATCTTTGACCGTCGTCAAGAGATCAGGGGAAATGGGGGCCATCGACACGGTGCCGTCCAAAATGCCTGATAAGAGTCAGTCTCAGCTCACGACGTTTCGAATCTCGCCTGATCCACGGGTGAGAAACGTTGTCTCGACGATCTTCCTCGTCGAAGGGCTCTCGTCGCCGTCGATCCTGGCGAAGAGGAGGGCCGCCGCCTCACGACCGATGGTGACCGGATCCTGGGCCACGACCGTGACACCCGGATCGAGCAGGTCCGCCAGGGGGAAGTCGTCGAAGCCCACCAGTCCGACACGGTGTTGCAAGCCCCGCGCACGAATCGCCCGGACCGCGCCGATGGTCGAGAGGTTCTGGCCGCAGAAGAAGGCGGTGGGAGGGTTGGCCAGGTCGAGGATCTCTCCGGCCCGGGTCTCGGCCGCCGCGATGTTGCGCAGGTCACGGGCCACGAGGGACTCGTCGACCTCGAGGCCCGCTCGATGGAGTGCGTCGACGTAGCCGTTGTAGCGCTCCTCGGCGGTGAAGATCGTCGTCAGGTCGCCCACGTAGGCGATGCGTCGGTGTCCGTATCCGATGAGGTGCTCCACCGCCTGGGACGCTCCCGCGCGCGAGTCGCTCATGACCAGGTCCGCGTCCAGGAGGTGGGGAGGTCGGTCGACGAAGACGAAGGGGACTCCCGCCATCTGCTCCTCGTGCAAGTACTGGTGGTCGCGGCTGGCCGGCGCGATGATGACCCCGTCGACCCGGTGGCGCGACATCGCCATCGTCAACTGGTGTTCGCGCCGGGGGTCCTCGTCGAAACTCCCGCCCAGCACCGAGACACCCCGCGAGACCGCCATCTCCTCCACCGCCCGAAAGATGGTCGCGGAGAAGGGGTTGGAGAGGTCTTCGAGCAGCACGCCGATCGTCGAGGAGCGACCGTCGCTGCGGCGCAGGGCGCTGGCTCCGAAATTTGGCTGGTAGCGAAGCTGGGCCGCCGCCTTACGGACCCGTTCCACCAGTTCCGGGTCGACGGTCGGCACCTCGTTGATCACTCGCGACACCGTCTTCAGGCTGACCTTGGCCAACGCGGCGACATCCTTCATCGTGGCGCGAGACCCGGTGCGCCGTGACGTCACGTCAACCACCTGCCATCTCCTCCATCGCTTCGCGGGCCTTGCGCCCCACCGATGGTAGTGAGATAACGTTGTCTCCACAAGGCCAAGTAGGTCGAACACCGAAATCGTGGGGATTGGCAGCTCTCGCTGACGACCCTGGCGCAAGGAAGCACCGTGAGCACACACCGCATCGCCGTGGTCGGCGAGAACCTGGTCGATCTCCTCGTCGCCCCCGGTGGCGAGGTGAAGGCCGTGGTGGGTGGAGGACCCTTCAACGTGGCGCGGGCCATCGGCCGCTTGGGTGGGGAGGTTCACTTCTTCACGGGAGTGTCGGACGACGCCTTTGGCTCCTTCGTGCGCGATTCGCTCGAGGAGAGTGGGGTGCACCTGGTCTTCGAGCGCCCCTTCACCCAGCCGACCACCGTGGCCGTCGTGGAACTCAACGGGGCGGGTCCGCGCTACCACTTCCATCTCAACGACACCGCCGCCTTCAGCCTCGACCCTCGTGAGACCCTGAGCGCCCTCGAAGCCCTCGGTGAACTCGACGCCCTCTACGTGGGAACCCTGGGCCTCGTCGTGGAGCCCATGGCCTCGCTGAGCGAAGCGGTGGTCGACGCCGTCGCCGGGTCCACGCTCGTCGTGCTCGACCCGAACTGCCGACCGAGCGCCGTACGAGACCACGACGCCTACCGCAGCCGAGTGCGGCGCCTGTGCGCGCGCGCCGACATCGTGAAGGTCTCGACCGAGGACGTGGCGTACCTCTACCCCGGACAGGACCCCCTGGGGGGTGCGCGCGCCCTGGCCGACTTGGGCGCTGGCTGCGTCGTGGTGACCGACGGCCCGGCAGCCGTGCGGGCCTTGGTGGGCGGCTCGGTCATTGCGGTGCCCGTCGCGCCCGTCTCCCTCGTCGACACCGTGGGCGCCGGTGATTCGCTCGTCGGAGGATTGATGCGCTGGTGGACCGGACACGACTACACCCGTGAGGACGTGCATGACCCCGCCATGGTCGAGGCGGCCCTGCGGGCCGCCGTGGACGTCTCGCGGCTCACCTGCGAACGTGCCGGCGCCCAATCTCCGCTTCGCGACGAGCAGCTATCCCGGGAGGGTTGGCGCTGGCTCTAGCGTCGCCATGACCTTCTCCATCGTCTCCATGATGGACACGGTCTCGTCGAGTGGCATGACGTCGCTCTCGAGGCGACCCTGTGAGAGGCAACGCGCCACTTCGACCGCCTGGTAGCGCAGGCCGCGCGGCGCCACGTCAAAGTCGAATCGGGTCACCTCGCCCGTGCGCGAGACCAGGCGGAAGCCGGCGGGACCATAGAAGTCGCCGTCGACCTCGATGCGCGCCTTCGTCCCGGTGACGCACGCACGGGTGGCGCTGCGGGCCGAGGAGGTGCAGGTCAGCACGGCCTGGGCCCCGGAGTCGTAGCCGAAGATCATCGAGGCCTGCCCGTCCACCCCGGTGAAGGCCGGGTCCACCATGGTGACCATGCGCGACGGGGTGCCCAGGAGCATCGAGGCGAAGGAGACCGGATAGACGCCCAGGTCGAGCACGGCGCTCCCCCCAGTGCCGGGTCGAAGAGGCGGTGACGGGGGTCGGCCTCGAACCACTTGCCGTGGTCCGCCTCGACCACGACCAGTTCGCCGAGCTCGCCGCGCGCCACGAGGTCGCGAATGGCCACCACGTGCGGCAGGAACCTCGTCCACATCGCCTCCATCATGAACAGGCCCTTGGACCGGGCGAGCGCCACGAGGTCGCGGGCCTCGCGGGCCGTCACCGTGAAGGCCTTCTCGACCAGGACGGGTTTGTCGTGGGCGAGCGCCAGCGACGCGTTGTCGAAGTGCATCGGGTGCGGGGTGGCGACGTAGACGACGTCGACGGTGGGGTCGGCCACCAGCTCCTCGTAGGAGCCGTAGCAGCGCGGCACGCCGAATTCCCGACCGAACTCCTGGGCGCGGGCGAGGTCGCGCGAACCCACCGCCGCCACGACCCCCTCATCGACGAGTTCGAGGTCGCGCGCGAAGGTGCGAGCGATCTTGCCCGTGCCGATGAACCCCCATCGCAGTGCTCCGCTCATCGCTGTTCCTCTCGTCGGGGTGACGCCGCGACGTCGCGCACTCGCTTGGACGACTTCGCCGGACCTCACGATAACGGCAACTCCTCGCCGCAGGCGTGAATCGTCCGGCCGCGCAGCGCGACCCGGTGCTCGAAGGTCGGGTTCCTCCTTCGAGTCTCTAGGCTTCGCCCATGGCTCACGTGCACCACCACCTCGTTCATCGAGACCGGGTGCTCCCCCACTCCCCCGACCGGCCGACGTTCGACAGGTTGCGCAACGACCGCCCGACCACGGGCCGTGGACCGGGGTCGCTCCAGGGTCGTGACGGGTCGGTTCCGGGGACGCCCCTGGCGAAGGGAGGCGGCCGACCGTGCCCCGACTGAGCCAACTCCCTCGCGACGCTCTCTCGCCCTATTTGGCCCAGCACCGGGACAACCCCGTGGACTGGTGGACCTGGGGTGGCGACGCGCTGGCCGAGGCCGCGCGTCGCGACTGTCCCATCCTCCTCTCCGTGGGATACGCCGCCTGCCACTGGTGCCACGTGATGGCCCACGAGTCCTTCGAGGACCCGGTGATCGCGGGGATCCTCAACGAGCACTTCGTGGCGGTCAAGGTGGACCGAGAGGAGCGCCCCGACCTCGACCAGCTCTACATGGCGGCCACCCAGCTGATCGCCGGCCACGGGGGCTGGCCGATGACCGTGTTCCTGCTGCCCGATGGTCGACCCTTCACCGCCGGCACCTACTACCCGCCCGTCGAGCGCCACGGTCAGGTCGGCTTCGCGACGCTGCTGGACGCGATCGCGCGGGCCTGGACCGACCGCCGCAGCGAGGTCGAGGCCCAGGCGAGGGCCCTGCAGTCCGCCCTGGCGCGCGAGGTCGCCTTCGTCGAGTACCTCGCGCCGCGCGCCGAGGCCCTCGACCTGGCCAGCATCCGCCACGAGCTGGGCCGCGACATCGCCGGGGCCACCGACGCCGACGGCGGCCAGTCAGCGCCGCGCTTCCCGCGACCGAGCTACGTCGACGCCCTCTACGCGGCCGGTGACGCGGCGAGCGTGGCCGCGGCGCGGCGCGTCCTCGACGCCATGAGCCGGGGCGGCCTCTTCGACCACCTGGCCGGAGGTTTCGCTCGCTACAGCGTCGACGCGCGCTGGAGGGTGCCCCACTTCGAGAAGATGCTGAGCGACCAGGCGCTCCTCGCCCGGTGCTACTTCCGAGCGGCCCGGCGCGAGGGGCCCACCAGCCCCTACGCCGCGGTGGCGCGTCGCACCGTGGACTTCGTGCGGCGCGAGCTGCGCGTCGCCGACGGATTCGCCGCCTCGCTCGACGCCGACGCCGCCGGCGTCGAGGGCTCGCACGTCACCTGGACGCGTGCCGAGGTCGTGTCCGTGCTGCACGACGCCGGACTCGACCGCGACGCGCCGGCGCTGCTTCGTCGACTCTGCATCGGCCCGCCGGGCGACCTCGACGGGCGCAGCGTCCCGCGACTCGACCCCGAGTCCCCCTTCATCGCCCCCGCGCCCCTCGCGCCGGCGCTCGACGCCCTGCTGATCGCCCGTCAGCGTCGCGCGCAACCCACGCGCGACACCAAGGTCATCCTGGAGTGGAACGCGATGTTCGCCACCGCGCTCTTCGCCTCGCGCGACGAGGAGCTCGTCGCCGAGGCGCTGGCCCTCGTGGCCTCGCTCGGCGAGAGCCACTACCACCAGGGCCAATGGTGGCGCACCGAGAGCCGGCGGGACCTGGCGACCGCCGCGGACGTGGCGTGGCTGCTCGACGCCATGGTCGACGCCTTCGAGGCCACGGGCGACGACCGGTGGCTGGCGCGCGCCGAGGAGGTCGCCCGGTACCTCGTCGAGCACTACTGGGACGGTCCCGTGCCCTCGTCGCGCGATCCGCGGGTGGGCGCGGGCGTCGTCGCCACGTCCGACCTGTGCACCGACCTCTTCACGCGGCCCAAGGACGTCTTCGACGGCGCCACGCCGTCGAGTCACGCCGTCGCCACCCGCTCGCTCGCCCGTCTGGCCCTGTGCCGGGGCGACCAGGACCTCATGGCTCTGGCCGAGCGCCTCGTGGACCTGGCCGGCGAGCTCTTGGCCACGCACCCGCGGGCCGTGGTGGACCTCGTCGAGGCGGCCGGCTTCGTCGAGGGCGTCGAGGTGGTGGTGCCCGGTGAACCCAACGAGCTCAGCCGTGCCGTACGATCGATACCTATGTTGCGTGGCGTGCTCATCTCCGGTGACGGCTCCTCGCCCCTCCTGCACGGGCGCGAGCCGGGCCTGGCCTACGTCTGCGAACGGGGGGTCTGCCAGCGTCCCGTGGGCTCGGTGGCCGAGCTGATGGCCCTCCTCGAGGGGGTCCGCTGATGCCGTGGTGGCGACGCGACCCGTCCGCCCGGGCCATCAAACGCCTGGTGGAGCACACGCCCCAGACCACGAGCGTCGACCTGACGCCGGGGCGCACCGTGCA
>CAIORQ010000049.1 GCA_903860745.1 uncultured Actinomycetes bacterium
GCGTGAGCTTGTCTGGAGTCTGCGCACCGGCCGCGCGCTTCGTGCTCCACGCCAACGCTCGCGACGAGTGACGTGGGCTCACGTCACGCCCGAGACGTTGATCAGTGAACGTCCACCAGAAGTCGAAGATCGGGCAGTGCCTGCGGATTCCGAGGGTTTTCGTACACCCGTTCCGATTGATTTCGTACACACCGATTCTGGAGTTTTCGTACACCTCGGAGATGGCTGACGCCGGCGCTGATGTGAGGTGAGGGCACCGACAACACTTCATTGATCTGTCCAAAGATCAGAGGAGCTGCCGGTGCCCCGTCCCCATACAACCATGCGAAAGATCCGTGACGTTCTACGACTGCGACTCGGCGACCAGTTGAGTCTTCGCCAGGTGGCCCTGTCCCTGGCGATTCCCCACACGACGGTGGCCGACTACGTCCGTCGCGCCCGCGTTGCAGGGATCGACTCGTGGCCGCTGCCCGAGGAGCTGAGCGACGACGACGCGCTCGAAGCCCGACTGTTTGGTCCGATCGCGAGTGCTCCGAGAGTGCGCCCCGAACCCGACTTCGCGACGATGAAGAGAGAGCTCGCCAAAAAGGGCATGACCATGATGTTGCTCTGGGTCGAGCACAAGGAGCTGCACCCCGACGGTTACGAATACAGCCAGTTCTGCCAGCTCTATCGCGACTGGCGCAAGAAGCTCGACGTGACGATGCGTCAGGATCACAAGGCCGGCGAGAAGATGTTCGTCGACTTTCCGGGACTGCGCATCCCGATCTACGACGAGCGTGATCTCACGGTGAGCTTCCGGGCCGAGCTGTTCGTCGCGGTGCTCGGTGCTTCCAGTTATCTCTACGCCGAGGCGCTGCGCAGCCAGGAGCTCGTGCACTGGTGTCACGCGCACGAGAACGCCTTCGAAGCTTACGGGGGTTGCCCGGAGATTTGCGTGCCCGACAACCTGCGCTCGGGCGTCACGAAGCCGCACCGCTACGAAGCGGACGTGAACGCCACCTACCAGGAGATGGCCCAGTACTACGGCGTGGTGATCATTCCGGCGAGGTCCTACAAACCCCGCGACAAGGCCAAGGTCGAAGTCGCGGTGCAGATTGCGGAACGCTGGATCATCATGCGCCTGCGCAAGGAGCGCTTCACGTCGCTCGGTGCACTGAACGAACGCATTGGTGAGCTGGTCGAGATGATCAACAATCGGCCCTTCAAGAAGCTCGAGGGCTCGCGCGCTTTGCTGTTTGCTGAGATCGACCAACCGGCGCTTCGCCCGCTACCCACCACGCGCTACGACTTCGCCACCTGGACCAGGGCCAAGGTGAGCCTCGACTACCACCTGCAGATTGATCGCAATTTCTACAGCGTCCCCTACGGTCTGGTCGGCAGCGTCCTCGACGTGCGCACGAGCGCGAACGTGGTGGAGATCTTCGCGAAGAACCGTCGCGTCGCCAGTCACAAACGCAGTTACCAAAAGGGCGTTGCGGTCACTGAGCCAGCGCACATGCCGAGCAGCCACCGCCGTCACGCTGCGTGGACGCCGAGTCGCATCGTTGCCTGGGCGAGCAAGACCGGGCCCTCCACGGCCCAGTTCATCGAGGAACTCATGGCGGCTCGACCGCACCCCGAACAGGGGTTCCGCTCCGCCTTGGGCGTGCTGCGACTCGAGAAGCATTACGGCCCCGAGCGTCTCGAGCTGGCCTGTGCTCGCTCGCTCGCCATCCAGTCCTTCTCTTACAAGTCCGTCTCGTCGATCCTGCAACACGGCCTCGACCAACGCCCTCTCGCTCCGGTGCCGACGCGCGCAAACCCGACTCACTCGAACATCCGCGGTGCCAACTACTACCAATGAAAGAGGAAGCATGCTGAACCACAACACGATTGAGGGCCTCAAGTCCCTGCGGCTGCCGGCGATGGCCAGTGGACTCGCCCAGCAACGAGAGCAACCCGACTACTCGTCGCTCAGCTTCGAAGAACGGCTCGGGCTCCTGGTCGACGCCGAATTGCTCCAGCGACAGAACCGCCGACTGGAGCGGGTCTTCAAAGCCGCCAAACTCGCGGCGGGTGCCTCTGCACAAGACGTCGACTACGCAAGCGCGCGCGGACTCGACAAGGCGACCTTCGTGTCGCTGGTGAACTCGGACTGGGTGGAGCATCACCACAACGTGATCATCCTCGGACCAACGGGCGTGGGTAAGACCTACCTCGCGTGCGCCCTGGCGCACAGCGCGATTCAACACGGCCACAGCGCGCTCTACGTGCGAACCCCAAGACTGCTGAATGACCTCGCCGTTGCGCGAGGCGACGGACGGATCGCGCGAATGATGAACTCGCTCGCGCGCTTCGACATCTTGATCCTGGACGACTTCTTGATACGGCCGTTCACCAACGACCAGACGGCCGACCTGCTCGAAGTGGTGGAAGACCGCGCCGCCCGATCGACCATTGTGACGTCACAGTTGCCGGTCAATCTCTGGCACGAAGGTCTCGGCGACGAGACCGTCGCCGACGCGACACTCGACCGGCTCCTGGAACGATCGCATCGCTTCGAGCTCGTCGGAGACTCTCGTCGTCAGCGCACCACTTCATCAACTACGCGAAGCGCCAAACGATCACGGTGAGTCAAAACCGACCCTGCACGAACGAGCCAACGCCCTGTTCTACGATGAACGCGAAGGAGGTGAGTTAAGAGGACCTGAACTCACAAAAGCGTCGGCCGCTGCGCGGCCTACGATCACCCCGAGACGTGTAC
>CAIORQ010000050.1 GCA_903860745.1 uncultured Actinomycetes bacterium
ACTTAACCCAACATCTCACGACACGAGCTGACGACAGCCATGCACCACCTGTTTAGGACCCCGAAGGACACCATATCTCTATGGCTTTTCCCTAAATGTCAAGCCCAGGTAAGGTTCTTCGCGTTGCATCGAATTAAGCCACATGCTCCGCCGCTTGTGCGGGCCCCCGTCAATTCCTTTGAGTTTTAGCCTTGCGGCCGTACTCCCCAGGCGGGGCACTTAATGCGTTAGCTGCGGCGCGGAAACCGTTGAAAAGTCCCCACACCTAGTGCCCACCGTTTACGGCGTGGACTACCAGGGTATCTAATCCTGTTCGCTCCCCACGCTTTCGCTCCTCAGCGTCAGTATTGGCCCAGATCACCGCCTTCGCTGCTGGTGTTCCTCCTGATATCTGCGCATTCCACCGCTACACCAGGAATTCCGTGATCCCCTACCAAACTCTAGTCACGACAGTTTCGGGTGGCTGCCCCAGGTTGAGCCTGGGGGTTTCACACCCGACTTATCGAACCGCCTACGAGCTCTTTACGCCCAATAAATCCGAACAACGCTTGCACCCTACGTATCACCGCGGCTGCTGGCACGTAGTTGGCCGGTGCTTCTTCTACAGGTACCGTCACAATCGTTCCTGTCGAAAGAGGTTTACAACTCAGAAAGCCTTCGTCCCTCACGCGGCGTTGCTGCGTCAGGCTTTCGCCCATTGCGCAAGATTCCCCACTGCTGCCTCCCGTAGGAGTCTGGACCGTGTCTCAGTTCCAGTGTGGCTGATCGTCCTCTCAGACCAGCTATCCGTCGTTGCCTTGGTGGGCCGTTACCCCGCCAACAAGCTGATGGACCGCGAGCCCCTCCCGAAGCGAAAAAACATTTCTTCCTCTCACCATGCGGTGTGAGGGAGGTATTCGGTATTAGCACCGGTTTCCCGGTGTTATCCCAATCTTCGGGGCAGGTTGCTCACGTGTTACTCACCCGTTCGCCACTAACTTTTGGAGCAAGCTCCAATCGTCCGTTCGACTTGCATGTGTTAAGCACGCCGCCAGCGTTCATTCTGAGCCAGAATCAAACTCTCCATCAAGATCTTTCAAGAACCGAAGTTCTCTACGAATCAGAGAGCCAGACGAGTGACTCTAATACTCGCCTGACGACCAGAGAAACACGGGGTGCTCCTCTGGCCTACTACTCACTTCTTTTGACGAACGACGCGTCCGGTTAGATCCGTCCATCGTCGCCCGTACTGGCTTTTGGCTCTCGTTCTTCCGTTTTCAAGGAGCGACGACACACACGAGCAAGCTCGGAGGTGTGAAGTACACCATCTCGGGATCTCTCCCTCGATTACGCCGTTCAGTTACCCAAACGACGGGATGCCTACCTTAACAGCGCGGTCTGCCTGGTTGCAAATTCAACCGGCCGCCGTCTCTGTCGGTGGGATTTACATTGTAGCAGGCGTCCCACCACCGATTTGTCATTTCGACCCACAATCTTCACGAAATCGTTTCGATGTCGTTCGGATCGTCGGGCGCTGCGCAATTCGGCTTTGCTACCTTACACGATGGACGTGACCCCGCGCGTCGATCACCCGCGCTGGGCGTACTCGACGAAGGCGCTGAGGGTGCTGATCAGACGCATGTCGTCGATGTCCTGGGCTCGCGAGTTGAGCAGGTCCTCGGTGCACACCAGATACGCGAGGCAACGCGCTCGGCTGACCGCCACGTTGAGACGGTTGCGCGAGAAGAGGAACTCCGGGCCGCGAGGCATGTCCTCGGCCGTCGAGGTCGTCATGGTGAAGAAGACCACGGGGGCCTCGCGCCCCTGGAACTTGTCGACCGTGCCCACCTGGACGCCGCGCAACTCGCGTCGAGCGTCGCACTCGGCCCTGAGCAGCCTCACCTGGTCGTTGTAGGGCGCGACGACCATGAAGTCCTTGGGCCCCAGTGGCGCTGCCTCGCCCTTCTGATTGACCCAGGTGCTTCCCAGCATCGCGCTGATTTGATTCAGGACCACCGCGACCTCTTCGCGGGACTCGGTGGAACACCGTCGGTGCGAGGTCTTTAGCCAGCGAAGGCCCGTCCCGAACTGCGTGGACTGCTGCTCACAGCAGACGTTGGCCGTGAGGCGCCCTTCGTAGATCTGCTCGGAGATGAATCCGCACACGTCGGGATGCATGCGCCAGGTCTCGGCCAGGAACACCCCGCGATCCGGCGGCACGGTCACGTGTTCGCCCAAGATGTGTTCCAACACGCTCGAGCCCGATCGACCCGGATGCTCGGCCTTGGCCACCTGGGCCAACTGCAGGGGATCGCCCAGGAACAACATGGTGCGCGCTCCCCCCGTCGAGGCCAGCGCGTCCGCCAGGGACAATTGCCCGGCTTCGTCGACCAACAGGACGTCCACGGGAGTCTGGCGCATCTCGGGGTTGGCCCACAGCCACGCGGTGCCCCCGATCAGGTTGAACTCGCCCGACGTCAGATCACCCTTCTTCTTGGAGTAGCGAATGGCCTCATGGGCCTCCGCGGGGGCCTCCACCCAACGCAGGGCGTTCAGGTCGTGCGGGTTCCCCTTCTCGCGGAACACGTCCACCGTGGCGCTCATGAGGTTGTCGATGGCGGCGTGGCTCATGGCCAGCACGCCGATGCGCAGACCGCGTCCGATCAGGTGATGGATGATGTGCGACCCGCTATAGGTCTTGCCCGTGCCGGGTGGACCCTGGATCGCCACGAAACTCTCGTCGAGGTCTCCCACCCACTCGTAGATCGACTCGAGGTCGTCGCCAAAGAGCCCGTAGCGCGGCCCGCACCCCGGCAGGAAGCGTGGCGCCTCGGCCGCCAGCAACGACAGGGCCAGCCGCCCCGGCTGACCGTGGACCGTCGGGTCGAGGACCTGGCGCGCCAGGTCCTTGAGGGCACCGGCCTTGGCTCCGGGCCGGAAGTAGCGGTCCTTGGTCAAGACGGCGGGGACTCCCCCGAGCTCCTGTTGCAGCTTGCCCCAGGGCAAGGTGATCTCACGCCGATCGAAGTCGATGTCGGACACGATGCCCTTGCCGAACTGGACGCCGACGCCCGCGTAGAGGACCTCGTCCTTCGCCTCGAGTCCGTGGTCCACGGCCTGCGGCGGCCACGTGAGCACCATGCGCGGGACCTTCTCCCTCCCCTTGGGCTCCTCCATGCGAAGAAGGGTCAGGTTGGTCAGGTAGTCCATGTTGTCGTAGAGGACGCTGTAGTCGCCGTTCAAGGCCATGTACTTGGGCGTCACGTCAGCGGAGCGCTCGCGGCGCCAGTAGTTCAGCAGATCGCCGAGCAGGTGTTCGGGGGACGTCTCGTCGTGCTCGTGCAGCGCCTCCACCAACTCGTCGGTGTCGAGCTCGTAGGTCTCCCGCTCGATGACCGCGTCGCGCCAGGGCATCTCGGAGGGTCGCTGGGCCACCAACCAGTCCCGCAGGGCGCGAGTGGACTTCACGTCGTCCTCGTTGTACGCCGCGATGTTGTCGAGCCACTGCTGGTCACCGTCCTTCATCCACATCTCGTACTCGACCACCGCACCGGCGCCTTGTTCGATGACGCCGGTGCGCTCGAACTCGACGAGGTGCTCGAGGTGCTTGAGGCCGTAGGACTCCGTGCCCACGCGCACGGCGTTCTTGGCGATGGTGAAGAGGTCGACGAAGAGCCCCGAATCCACCAGGGAGGCGAAGAGGTTCTCGTCCTCGGCGTCACGGGTCAGGCGCTCGATGGTCGAGCGCTCCGTGTGGTTGTAGTGGTAGACGTGCATCCCCGGAAAGCGCTCGCGGCGGCGAGCGAAGAAGTCGACGAGACCGCTCATCATCTCCTGTTGTTCGCCCAGGGTGTGGGCCCAGCGACCGTCGAAGACCCAGTGCCCCGCGTCGTCGAGGTAGTACAGGCCCGCCAGGAACATCAGGTCGTGCTCAGCCGACCAGAAGGGGTCCCCCTCGAAGTCGAAGAAGACGTCACCGTCGTCGGGGGCCGGCAGGAGCTCGAAGCCGTGACCGTAGACCGGATCCTCACTGGCCTCGATGACCTCGAAGGCGGGTGGCGCCCCGGGGGTCTCGCGGGAGGCGACTTGCAACGCGGCCTGGCGGGTGAGACGCGCCAGTTTCTCGTCGCGCAAGTTGGCCACCGGCTCGCGGCGACGTGACAGCTCGACCACGGTGCGCACGCCAGACTCCTCCAAGGCGTCTCGCTCGCTCTGGCGGGTGTTGGCGACGAAGGCCAGCGAATCCTCCGCTCGCCACTGGCGCTCGCAGTGGCCCGAGAACTCGCAGTACTCGCAGGACTCGCACGGTCTAGGCCGCGTCGCGACATCGGCCCCCTCGTCGCCCAGGAGAACCTCGAGTTGACGACGCAGACGTCGCCAGTAGGGAGCGAAGTCCTCGACCACCAGGGCTTGGGTCGTGCCCGAACCCAGCCAGATGTGCATCGAGTGGGGGGCGAGACCCACCAGGGCGGCCATGGCCTCGGCGTAGAAGCAGAGCTGCAGGACGTGACCCGGCTTCGCGTAGTTCCGCGTCAGCTTGGCGTCCACGGGCTCATAGAGGGCGAAGCCCTCGATCGGCGCCTCGCGGCGCACCAGGAAATCCGCGATGCCGCGGATGCCGTCGTGCACGAAGGGCATCTGGTACACGACGTCGTAACCGAGCTCCATGGGATTGCCGATCCTGGCCACCCAGACGAGGAAGTCCTCACCCCGATTGCGTCCGGGGACCTCGTAGATGGTCTTGCCCATCGCCTCGTAGTCCTCCAGGCAACCCGATTCGTGCTGGTTCCCCTTCTCGACGAGTATCTCGGCGAGCGAACTGAGGGGGCTGGGATCGACCGACATCTCCCCGGCCTCCACGAGCGAATTGAGGGTCAGGTAGTGCGCGCAACCCAGCCACGCGGTGATCTTCGACGGGGTGAGGAGGCGTTCAGCCACGGGTCCGCTCACAGTTGTCACGCCCTCGAGTGTGTCGCACCCCTATGACACTACGGGCGAGGGGCGGACCCTCCCGGGGATTCCAAGCTATCGGCGGAGCCCCGGTTACCGGGCAGCCGCCGCGGCACTGCGAGCAGGGGTCAGCGTCCGACTCGGGTCGACTCCTCGAGAGGCGAGGAGTCGACCGCGCAACGGGCGACCTGCCCCCCAGTGGCGGTACCTCTCGTCCCGGGACCTTCTCCCCTATCTTCGCGTCGTCAAACATGTCTTACTTCTTATATAGGGGCGCGATACCCCGGGAGATGTGACATGGGAACGCGGATCGGCATTGGTTCGAGGTCAGTTCTTGTAGGGGTGGCGGTGGCGCTGTGCAGTCTCGCCTTGGCGGGCTGTGGGTCCGGGCACACGACGACATCGACGACGTCGACGACGATGACACCCTCCACGACGACCACGGCCGCGACGGTGGCGTGCTCGTCGCACCCTTCCGACGCGTACGCCAGGTCGGTCCTGGCGGACTCGCCGGTGGCCTACTACCGTCTCGACCAGTCATCGGGCACGGTGATGTGCGACTCGTCGAGACTGGCCGACAACGGGACGTACGCCCAATGGGTGCAGTTGGGCGTCTCCGGGGCGATCGCCGGTGACGCCGCCGCCGCGGCGGGCACGCCCAGTTCAGGTATCGGCACCGGCGGTGCCCAGTCCGGGCTCGTCGGCGACCACAGCTTCACCCTGGAAGCCTGGGAGCGCGATTCGAGCGCCCACAACCAGTCGCTCGTGAGCATGGGTCAAGCCGGTGAGGGTAACGTCGCGGGACTCTCGACGTGGACGAGCACGACGGGCGACGGTCAGGCCAGTCAGTTGGTCCTTGACCTGTACGTCGGCGTCGGCAACGCCGGTGCGCTGCCCATATGGAACACCGAAGCAGTGGGCGTGAACCTGTGGGACGGGAACTGGCACTACCTGGCCATCACCTTCGACGCCAAGACCGACATGGCCACGGGCTTCGTCGACGGCCACGACCTGGGCGCCCTCAAGCCGATCACGTCCATCGACCTGACGTCGAGCGCGATACGCGTCGGGTACTGGGTCGACGATCTCCTCAACCCCAACGTCGTGGGGGACGAGGACGAGGTCGCCGTCTACCCGACCGCGCTGTCGGCGTCGCGGATCGCGGCGCACTACCTCGCCAGTGGCGCGAAGATCTCGCCGACGTCGACGACCACGATGCCGTCCGTCCGGGGGACGAGGGTCGCCCTGGGAACGATCAACCCGTCGTCCTACGACTGCACGACCAACACGAAGGAGAAGGGCACGGAAGTCGGCTACGTCACTCTCGGCGTGTCGTCCGCGTCCTTCAGCGCCGACATCCACCTCCAGACCGGGCAACCCGACACCCTCTACGGCGTCTTCATGCAGCAGTCGCCCGGCTCGTGCCCGCAGGTACAGGCCAACGGCGGTTCCTTCACCACCGATTCCCAGGGGCGCGCCACCTTCGTCTCCACCATGCCGCGGGTGGCCGGTGCGACCACGTTCTTCGTTCAGCTCGTCAACGGGACCGTCCCTTCGGAGTACACCAGCGACCGCGTCTCAGCCAACGGTCACGCGCTGTAGGGCATTGCGACCTTTTGGTCCAGACATGCGGTCCCCGCGTCGAGGTCGGGTGGCCGCGTTGGCGTGCACCGACCTGCGGCGCACGAGGTGCTGCCTCGCCACCGCAGACCGGCCTCGAGGCGTCGTCGACCTCTTGCTCGCCAGTCCCCGGTGACTAGAGGCGAGAGCGCATGGTCGAGATGCGCGCGCGTAGCCTCTCGCTCTGGGCTTCCGACGCCGAGGGGCCTGAGGAGCCCGGCGAGCGCCGATTCGCCAGCGCCGCTCCGCGGTCGAAGAGTTCCGCGTACCCCGCGAGTGACGGCTCCTCGGCGACGACGTCGGCCAAGGGCCGGTCCTCGCGCACCGCGCGCCCGACCAGGCCGCCGGCGACCTCGTGGGCCTGACGAAAGGGCATGCCGGCCTGCACCAGCCCTTCGGCGATGTCGATGGCGACGAGCAGCTGATCGTCGGCGGCCAGCGCGGCCACCTCGCGGTGGAAGGTCATCGAGCGGTACGCGCCCTCCATCGCCGCCAGCACCAAGAGCACCTGCCTGACGGAGTCGAAGAGGGGTTCCTTGTCCTCTTGGAGGTCGCGGTTGTAGGCGAGGGGCAGTCCCTTCAAGGTGACGAGCAGTCCCGTGAGGTTGCCCACGAGTCGACCGCTCTTGCCGCGCGCCAGCTCGGCGACGTCGGAGTTCTTCTTCTGGGGCAGCATCGACGACCCCGTCGTGAAGTCGTCGCCGAGGACGGCGAAGTTGAACTCCGAGGTCGTCCACAAGACGAGCTCCTCCCCCATGCGCGACAGGTGCACGCCCAGCAGCGCGATGTCGAAGAGCGTCTCGGCCACGAGGTCCCGGTCCGACACGGCGTCCATCGAGTTGGCGAACGCTTCGTCGAAGCCCATGAGTTCCGCGGTCACGGCGGGGAGGATCGGCAGGGACGTGCCCGCCAACGCGCCCGCCCCCAGCGGACTGACGTTCAACCGCCTGCGCGCGTCGAGCAGGCGGTCGACGTCACGCAACAGACTCCAGGCGTGGGCCTGGAGATGATGGCTGAGCAGGACCGGCTGGGCGCGCTGGAGGTGTGTGTACCCGGGCAGGTAGGCGTCGGCGTTGGCCGCGCCCACCGCGACCAGCGTCTCCACCAGCGCGAGGCTCGCCTGGGCGATCCGCGTGACGGCGTCGCGCGTGAACAGGCGCAGGGTCGTCGCCACCTGGTCGTTTCGACTGCGCGAGGTGTGGATCTTGGCCCCGACGGCGCCGGCCAGTTCCGTGGCGCGGCGTTCGATGGCCATGTGGATGTCCTCGTCGCTGGGCGCGCGCTCGAAGGTACCGGTCTCGAACTCCCCCTTGATGGTCTCGAGGGTCTCGAGCAGGGTCGCGCACTCCTCCGCGCTCAGCAGTCCGGCGGTCTCGAGCCCCCGCACGTGGGCCATCGACCCGGCGATGTCGTGGGCGTAGAGGACGTGGTCGAAGGAGTAGCTCTCCGACAGGTCCCACAGGGTCTGGTCCATCGCCGCGTCGAAGCGGCCCGCCCACAGGGTCATGGCCGCGGCGGCGTGGCGTTCTTGGCGCCCTGGCGCGCCGCCCAGGTCTTGACGCCCAGTCCGTAGATCTTCACGTAACCCTCGGAGTCGGCGTGCTGGAAGGTGTCCTCGGCGTCGTAGGTCGCCAATCCGTAGTCGTACAGGGCCTTGGGGCTGCGACGTCCGACGATGCGCATCGCTCCGGGGGCCTCGAAGCGCATCCGCACGTCACCGGTGACGTGGACCTGGGTCTCGGCGATGAAGGCGTCCAGGGCCTCCTTCAGGGGCGAGAACCACAGTCCGTCGTAGACGAGTTCGGCCCAGCGGGTCTCGAGGCGCGCCTTCTCGTGGTGCACGTCGCGCTCGAGGACGAGGTCCTCCAGATCGGAGTGGGCGGCGATCAGCGCCAGGGCGGCCGGGCACTCGTAGACCTCGCGCGACTTGATGCCGACCCGGCGGTTCTCCACCATGTCCAGCCGGCCGAAACCGGTCGCCCCGGCGCGGTCGTTCAGCGTCTTGATGAGTTCGGCCAAGGGCATCTCGACGCCGTCGAGCGACACGGGGACACCGGCCACGAAGCTCACCGTGAGCTCGACCGGCTCGTGCGTGCGCACCCGCGTCAGGGTCATCGGCTCCTCGGGGGGCGTCGCCCACGGGTCCTCCATGGCACCGCATTCGACGGCGCGGCCCCACAGGTTCTCGTCGATGGAGTAGATCTTGTCCTTGGTGGCCTTGATGGGTATGTTCCACTTCTGGGCGTAGTCCACCGAGTCGGCGCGGGTCAGGCCCCAGTTTCGCGCCGGGGCCAACACCTCGAGGTCCGGCGCCAGGGCGTGGGTGCCGACCTCGAAGCGCACCTGGTCATTGCCCTTGCCCGTGCAGCCGTGCGCCACCGCCTGGGCGTTGAACTTGCGCGCCTGGTCCACGAGGTGGCGCACGATCACCGGACGCGAGAGGGCCGAGACGAGGGGGTACTTGCCCTCGTAGCGAGCGTTGGCGGCGATGGCGCGCGCGCAGAACTCCTCGGCCATCTCCTGGCGGGCGTCGACGAGGACGCACTCCACGGCTCCCGCGGCCATGGCCCGGGCGCGGATGTCGTCGAAACTCTCCGCGGTGTCGGCGTCCTGTCCGACGTCCACGAGGACGCACACGACTTCGACGTCCCACTCCTGCATCATCCACCGCACCGCGACCGAGGTGTCGAGTCCGCCGCTATAGGCCAGTACGACGCGCTTCATTGCTTTCTCCCCTTCTTCGGGCTCGAGACGTCCTCGAGGCCCGCGAGACTCCTGAACTCCTTCACCAGCGCCGGACCGCCGTACTTCTCGTCGGCGATCACCAGGATCGTGTCGTCACCGGCGATCGAGCCGAGCACACCGTCGAGGGCGCTGCGGTCCAGCGCGGAGGCCACCACGTGGGCGCAGCCCGGCGGTGTGCGGATGACCACGAGGTTGCCCGAGCAATCGACCGAGCCCACCCACTCGCCCATCATGCGCCTGAGGTGGTCGACCGGCGCCGCCGAGACGGCGGGTGCCGAAGCGATCACGATGCGTCGTGACCCGTGAAGGTCGCGGACCTTGATCGTCCCGAGGTCCTGGAGGTCTCGGGTGACCGTCGCCTGCGTCGCGACGATGCCCTCGGACTTCAGCCGTGCCACCAGCTGGGCGGCAGTGGAGATCACCTCGCGCTCGAGGAGGTCGCTGATGCGGTGTTGACGTTGCGCTTTGCTCATTCTTCTTCCTTTACCCAACGCAGCACGCCGCGCATGGCGGAGCGCCGATGGAACACTTGTCGCCACACCAGGGAGGCTGGCGAATCGAGGACCTCGTCGGTGATCTCGTCGCCGCGGTGCGCCGGCAGGCAGTGCAGCAGCACCGCGCCCGGCTGGGCCCGGCCCATCAGGTCCGCGGTCACCCGGAAGGCGGACAGGTCCTGACGTCGTTGCGCGGTCTCGGCCTCGAAGCCCATGGACACCCAGGCGTCGGTGTAGACCGCGTCGACGCCCGTGACGGCGTCGACGGCCGAGTCACTGAGGCGAAGGGTGCCGCCGCCCCCGAGGGCGAGGGGGTCCTCGAGCCCCCCCGCCGTCAGTTGGTATCCCGCGGGCGCGCCCACGCTGACGTCCACGCCGAGTCGCAGGAGCGCCACCGCCAGCGAGCGCGTCACGTTGGTGGCGTCGCCCACGTAGGCCACGCTGAGTCCGCGCAGCCCGGCGACGTCCCCGGCGGCGAAGTGCTCGGCCAGGGTCAACACGTCGGCCACCGCCTGGGTGGGGTGGGCCACGTCGCTCAGCAGGTTGATCAGCGACATCCGGTCCTGGGTGGCCGCGGCGACGCGCGCGAAGACCTCGTGGTGGCGGATGCGCGCCGCGCAGATGGCGTACATCTGGGCGAGCGTGCGGCCCACGTCCTCGGCCGACTCGCGAGTGTCCAGTCCGATCTCCTCGTCGGAGAAGAAGGTGGCGAATCCACCGAGCTCGCTCACCGCGCACGAGCTCGAGGCGCGGGTGCGCAGGCTCGGTCGCTCGAAGACCAGGGCGACGCCCTGGCCCTGGAGGGTCGTGTCGTCGAAGGGTCCGACGCTCAACTCGTAGATCCGCGCCAGGTCCTCGTCGGAGACCTCGGCGATCGTGGTGAAGTGACGGGTCACGAGACTACCTCCGTGGTGGGGACGAGACCCTGCACGACGTCGCGCAGGGCGTGGGGGCGAGTGCCGTCGGCGAGCACCACGCGGCGAGCGCCGGCGCCCAGGGCGTCGAGGGCGGCGTTCATCTTGGGACGCATCCCGTCGCGCGCGGCCCCCGAGGAGATCATGTCCTCGACGGTGGACGCGCTCACGCGCGCCAGCGCACTGGCGGGATCGTCGGGGTCGGCGCGCAGTTGGGCGATGTCGCTGAGCAGCACCAGCGTCTCGGCGCCCAGGGCGCCGGCCAGGGCGCCGGCGACGGCGTCGGCGTTGCAGTTCAGCAGGCGTCCGTCGTCGTCGACGGCCACCGGGCTCACCACCGGCGTGTACCCGCCGCGCCAGAGGGCCTCCACGACGCCGACGTCGATGGACGTGACCGATCCGGCGCGCTCCCAGGGATCGCCCAGACTCGTGGCGTGGGTCAGGCCGGCGTCGGCCCCCGACACCCCCACGCTGGGCAGGCCGGCGTGCGACAGAGCCGCGGCCAGAGCGTGGTTGACCTGGGCGAGGGCCATCGCCACGACCGACATGGTCGCCGGCGGGGTGACGCGCAGACCCTCGTGGAACTGGCTGACCAGACCGACCCGGTCCAGCAGCTCCGCGATCTGTGGTCCTCCGCCGTGCACGACGCACACGAGGTCGCCCAGCGCGACGACGCCGGCGATGTCCTCGGCGAGGGCTCTCAGCACCTCACTCGTGGGGTCGAGGTCGTCGAGGGCGTGGCCACCCATCTTCACCACGAGACGGGTCACGGCGTCACTCCGCTGAGCGGCAGGCCGAGAGTCTCCTCGACGCCGCGCGAGACGTTCCAGGCCTGGACCGCCTGACCCGCCGCGCCCTTGATGAGGTTGTCGATCGAGCTCATGGCCACCAGCCAGCCGGTGCGCGCATCGACGCGCGCCGAGACGAAGCAGAGGTTCGAACCCACCGGGTCCTTGAGGGTCGGCGCCTCGTCGACCACCACCACGCAGGGGTCCTCGGCGTAGGTCTGGCGCAGGACGTCGAGCGCCCCGGCGCTGTCGAGGTCCCCGTGCACCCTCGCGTAGGCCGTCACCAGCATGCCGCGCGCCACCGGGACCAGGTGGGGCGTGAAGAGGACCTCCGCGCCGATCTCCCGCTGGATCTCCACGGTGTGACGGTGGTGCAGCAGGCCGTAGGCCTCCGCGTTGGACGCGAGGCGCGCGAAGTGCAGGCGGTCGCTGGTCGCGCGGCCGGCCCCCGAGACGCCGCTGAGGGCGTTCACCACGACCTGCGTCGGCGAGACGAGGCCGCGGTCCACGAAGGGGCCGAGCGCGAGCGACGTCGCCGTCGGGTAGCAACCGGGGACCGCGATCAGACGCGCACCGGGCAGTTCGCTGCGGTGACGCTCGACGAGCCCGTAGACCGCCTGGGCCAGGTAGGACGGGGCGCGATGAGCCTCGCCGTACCACTCGTCGTAGTCCCGGGGATCCTTGAGCCGGAAGTCCGCCCCCAGGTCCACGACCGTGACGCCCCGATCACGCAGCGCCGGCACCAGGTCCTGGCTCTTGCCGTGGGGCAGCGCGACGAAGGCCACGTCCACCTCGGCGTCCAGGGCGCTGGCGGTCGGCTGGAACACCAAGCCGGGGTGCAGCGCGGCCAGGGCCGGCGCGTGTTCGGCCACGGTCTTGCCGGCGTTGGACTCCCCCGTGGCCACCACCGACTCGACGTCGGGGTGCGTACCCAGGAGGCGCAGGACCTCCAGCCCCGCGTAGCCCGTCGCTCCCACCACCGCAATCCTCATACTGCCATTTTATGCATAAAAGTAAGTAAAAGCGCAACACCTCGCGTGCCGACATAGACTTGACCGGTGACCCGACGAGGTTGGCTCCTGTTTTCGACGATGGCGGTGCTCTGGGGCATCCCCTACCTGCTCATCCGCGTCGCCGTCCGCCAGGTCGACCCGGGGGTCCTCGTCCTCGGGCGCACCGCGCCGGCCTGCCTCTTGTTGGTCCCGGTGGTCACGCACCAGCGGGCCTGGGGAGCCCTGACCCGCAACATCCGGTGGATCGTCGTCTTCGGCGTCGTCGAGTTCGGCGTGCCCTGGTACTTCATGTCGAGCGCCGAACGCCACATCAGCTCGTCGCTCACCTCGCTGATGATCTGCGCCGTGCCGCTCTTCTCGGTGGCCGCGGGCCGCCTCACCGGCCATCACGAGCGGGTCACCCCGCGGCGCTGGCTGGGTCTGCTCGCCGGCGCCATCGGCGTCGCCCTCCTGGTGGGACTGGACCTCTCGGGGGGCTCGCTCACCTGGATCTCCCTGATGCTGATCGTCTGCGCGGGCTACGCCCTGGGTCCCATCATCCTGGCCACCAAGCTCCACGACGTGCCCGGTCCCGCGGTCGTGTGCGGCGCCACCGGCGTCGTCGCCCTGGGTTGGGTCCCCTGGGACCTCCTGCACTGGCCGACGCGGGTCAATGCCGAGACCCTCGCGTCCATCGCCACGCTCACGGTGCTGTGCACGGCCGGCGCCTTCCTCGTCTTCTTCGAACTCATCAAGGAGGTCGGCTCGAGCCGATCCGTGGTGGTGGTCTACTCCAACACCGCCATCGCGGTCCTGCTCGGCGTGGTGGGACTGCACGAGGCCTTCACCGCGGGCATCGCCCTGGGCTTCCCCTTGATCGTGGTGGGTTCGTACCTAGCGACCAGCGTCGCGCGCGAGGTCCGCGAGGACCCGAGCGGCGACGCGCACCTCGCCGTCCACGAGTAACCACATCTCGAGGCCCTCGACCGCGAGCTGCACCTCGTGCCCTTCTTCGACCGGGCCGTGGTGGATCACGTCCACCGCCGACACCGGGGCGTCGAAGACCTCCGCCACGGCCTGCCACACCGCGGCGTTGTTCACGTGGCCGATGACGTCGAGGTCGGCCCGACGAAGGGGCCAGGGTCGCTGCGTCGCGGCGGCGGAGGGTGACGAGACGGGCACCCGACCGGTGACCCGTCGCCCCCCCATCGCTTCGCCGAAGATCCGGTGGAAGGATTCGGGGATGCGCACGGGGAAGCCCCGGGGGTCCACCGGCACCCACAACGAGGCCGCCTCGATGCTCAAGCGACCGTCGACGTAGAGGTTGGTCCGCCGTTCGGCCCAGGCCGCCCCTACCCCGGCGCAGAAGGTGGTGAGTCTGAGGCGCTGGTAGAGGGTGGGCCAGGGCCCCACCCGCCGAAAGGACGTGCGCCGAGCCAGCCACAGGGCCTCGGTCTCGATCCCGCAGTCCTCCCAGTCCTCGGTGGCCGCGTCCTGGAGCGCTCGCGCCACTCCGTCGAGGCGCAATTCACCCGAGGGTTGGGCGTCGCTCAGGCGTACCAGGGTCTCGAAGGAGAAGCGCCGACCGACCTCGGGCAACGCCACGTACTCGCGCTGCTCGAGCGGGTCGGCGACCATCTAGGACCTCAAGGTCGCGCCGAGTCCTGACGCGGCGGCAATCAGCGCGTCGCGGGCGCTCGCGACGTCGGACTCGCTCAGGGTCTTCTCGGCGGAGGAGAACCGCACGTTGTAGGCCAGGGAGCGGGTCCCCGCCGGCAGGCTCTCGCCGCGGTAGACGTCGAAGAGGCTGACGTCCTCCACCACGTCGGCGGCGGCCATCAGCACCTCGGCCAGGTCCACCGCGTGCACCTCGTCGCCCACCACGAAGGCCAGGTCGATGATCGCCACGGGGTAGCGGCTGGGGACGGACACGAACTGGTCCAGCGCCGCGTCCGCCGTCAGCTCGAAGAGGACGTCGAGGTCGAGGTCGACCACGCCCAGGCGCCGCGGCGTGACCGAGACCAGGGTCTCCACGAGTCCGGGGTCCACCTCACCCACGTAGCCGACCACTCGATTCGTGCCGCGTTCGACCAGTTGCGCCGCGCGCGTGGGGTGCAGTCCCGCGGGCGGGTCCGCCAGGGTCCGCACGACGACGTCGTGCACGCCCAGTCTGGTCGCGACCGCGGACCACAGGGCGACCGCGGTGCGCGCGTCGTCGTCGGCGCGCCCGAGCACGAGCGTGAGGCGCTCGTTCTCCTCGGGCAGGGCCAGGGAGACGCCGCCCCCGGCGCCGCCACGCGTGTGGCGGGGGGCGCGAGCCGCCTCGGGATGGCTGAAGACGTTGCCGAGCTCGCCCAGGGCCACGTCACCGAGGCCGCGTTCGGCGTTCTTGCCCCAGGCTCGCACCAGTCCGACCAGCATCGACGAACGAAGCACCGACTCCTCCGAGGCCAGGGGATTGGTGATGCGCACGCGCGCGCCGCCGGCCGCCAAGAGGTCGAAGTCCTCGTCGCTGCCCAGCGTCGGGGTCCAGGCCTCGTGCACGCCCAGGTCCACGACCGTGTCGCGCAGACGCCGACGGGTCCGCTGGCGCTCGCTGAGCGCACCGGGCTCGGGCCAGGTCGGGGTCCGACGCGGAAGGCGCGAATAGCCGTGCAGGCGGGCGATCTCCTCGATCACGTCAGCCCGGCCGGCCGCTGCGCTGCGCACGTCGAGGCGGGCGCTCGGCGCGGTCACCGACCAGGGATCCGTGCCGTCCACCGTGAAGTCGAGCCCCTCGAGGATGCGCCGCACCTCGCGGGCTTCGATCTCGACGCCCAGGCTGCGCACGAGGTCGCTCTCGCGCAGGGTCACCGTCGGCGGCGCGGGCAGCTCCCCACGCTCGTCCAGGGGCTCGGCCATCCAGCGCAGCTCGGGGTTGCTCTCGCGCAGCAGCTGCACGAAGCGGGCCGCGGCCTCGAGGGCCAGCTGGGGGTCGACCCCGCGTTCGAAGCGGTTCGAGGCCTCCGACCGCAGGGCGTGACGCTTGGAAGAGCGCGCGATGGTCATCGGGTCGAAGAAGGCCGCTTCGAGCAGGACGTCGGTGGTGGCGTCGGAGATCTCGCTGGAGGCGCCTCCCATGATGCCCGCCAGGCCCAGGACCCGATCGTCACCGTCGACGATGACGCAGTCCTCGCCGGTGTCGCCGAGACCGCGTCCGGGCTTGGCCAAGGGGCGCTCGACGTCATCGAGAGTGGTCAGGGTCTCGCCCGGGCGCGCCCGGCGCGCGCGCAGCGTGCGCCGGGCCACGTGGGCGGCGTCGTAGGGGTGCGTGGGCTGCCCGAGCTCGAGCATCACCAGGTTCGAGGCGTCCACCACGTTGGAGATCGGTCGCATGCCGGCCAGGGTCAGACGGCGCGCGAGGTGCGCCGGGGAGGGCCGCACGGCCACCCCACGCAGGACCGAGACCGTCAGGCGTCCGCAGAGGTCGGGGTCGTCGATGCCGGCGCTCGCGTAGGACGAGGACGGCTCGGTCGCGTCGGGCGTGGCCAGCGCCGGCGATCGCAGGTCGCGGCCGAGACGCGTCGCGAGGTCGCGCGCCACGCCGCGCACGCACCAGGCGTCGGGTCGGTTGCCCTCGACCGAGATGTCGAAGACGACGTCGGCCTCGATGCCCAGTGCCGCCAGCAGGGGCTGGCCGACGATCGGCGTGATGACCTCGTCGAGGAGGAACAGGCCCTCGTGGTCGTCGCTGAGGCGCAACTCGCGGGCCGAACACAGCATCCCGTTGGAGGTGACCCCGCGCATCGTGCGCTGGGCGATCTCGAAGCCACCGGGCAGCACCGCGCCCACCGGGGCGAGGGGGACGTGGTCGCCCTCGGCGAAGTTGGTCGCGCCGCAGACGATCTCCAGGGGACCCGCCCCGGCGTCCACCGTCACCAGCCGCACCCGATCCGCGCCCTCGATGGCGCGCACCTCGTCGATGCGAGCGACGACGACGTCGCCCAGGCCCTCGCCCACGATGTCGACGCCCTCGACGACCAGTCCGAGGTCGTCGAGGATCGCCGTGAGCTCGTCCACGCTCTCGTCGAGGTCGACGAACTCCTTGAGCCAGGAAAGGGGTATCTTCACGAGAACTGCCTCAGGAATCGGACGTCGTTGTCGATCAGCGCGCGCATGTCGGCGATCTGGTGGCGCATCTGCGCGCAGCGGTCGATGCCGAAGCCGAAGGCGAAGCCGCTCCACTGCTCACCGTCGATGCCCACCGCCTCCAGGACCGCCGGGTCCAGCATGCCGCAGCCGCCCAGTTCGATCCAACCGGTCTGCGAACAGGTCCGGCAACCGTCGCCGCGACAGATCGTGCAGGTGATCTCGAACTCGGCGGAGGGTTCGGTGAAGGGGAAGAAGGCCGGGCGCAGTCGCGAGGAGATGTCGGCGCCGAAGTAGGCGTGGGTGAAGGTCTCGATCACCCCCGCGAGGTCCGCGAAGGTGATGTCGCGGTCCACGACCAGGCCCTCGATCTGGTGGAAGGCCGCCAGGTGACGCGCGTCGGGCGTGTCGCGGCGGTAGCACCGTCCCGGCATCACGCTGTGGATGGGCAGCGTGCCGGCGGCCACCGCCTCCTCCATGAGGTGGATCTGCGTGGGCGAGGTGTGGGTGCGCAGCACCACCGTCTCGGGCTCGCCGAGGTCGACGTAGAAGGTGTCCCACATCCCCCGCGCCGGGTGGGCCGGCGGGATGTTGAGCGCCTCGAAGTTGTACCAGTCGCTCTCGACCTCGGGACCGTCGGACACGGTGAAGCCCATGGCGACGAAGACGTCCTCGAGCTCGCGCTGGGTGGCCGCGACGATACCGGGGTGCCCGACGGCCAGCGGCGTGCGCACCTGGGAGACCACGACGTCACCCAGGTCGAGACGGTCGGCCTCGAGCTCCTGGGCGCGACGCAGGGCCTCGAGGACGCGCCGGCGTTCGACGAAGGCCTCCTCGACGACGCGGCGCGCCTCCTGCAGGGTGGCGCCGGCCTCCTTGCGGTCCTCGGGGGCCAGGGCGCCCAGCGACTTCTGCAGGCTCGAGAGGATGGACCGCTTGCCCACGATGAAGGGCTCGTCCGCGAGCAGGTCGCTCAGGGTCAAGGCGCCCCGGACGCGCGCCAGGAGGTCCTGCACGTGCGTCGAGAGCTCAGCGAGGGGCGACGAGGTCATATCCCACAAGGCTAGAGGGTTCTCAGCCGGCGGTGGTGCCTCGACGCTGGTGCAGGGCCTCGAAGGCGATCAGCGACGCGGCCACCCCGGCGTTGAGCGACTCCGCGCGTCCGGCCATCTCGATGGTCAAGGTCGCGTCGCACAGCTCGAGCGCCGCGTTGTCCAGGCCGGCCGCCTCGTTGCCGATCACCGCGACGCAGGGGCCCGACAGGTCGCAGGACCTCATCGGCGTGCCGCCGCGCACCACCGTGGCGAAGGAGCGCGCTCCACGGGAACGAAGGTAGGACAGGGTCTCGGCGAGACCGGCGATGACCAGGGGCAGGTGAAAGACCGAGCCCGCCGAGGCGCGAAGGGTCTTGGGGTTGAAGGGGTCCACGCAGTCGCCGCTCAGGACCACCGCGCTCACGCCGGCGGCGTCGCTCGAGCGGATGATGGTCCCGGCGTTACCGGGGTCGCGTACGTCGTCGAGGACCATCACCAGGCCCAGGACCTCGATGCGGTCCAGCTCGGCGAGCTGCGACACGCGCAGGTGCACCGTGGCCAGCACCGGCTGGGGCGTCTGGACGTCGGCCACCTTGTCGAGCACCCCGGGCTCGAGGCTGAAGACCTCGACCCCCGCCGACGTCGCACGCTGCACCAGGGCCGAGAGGCCTGGCTCGCTCAGCGCGCCACGATCGACGAAGAGGGCCTCGAACTGCGCGCCGCTCTCGAAGGCGGCGTCGATGAGGTCGGGACCTTCGAGGACGCAGACGCCCTCCTCCCAGCGCACCGAGCGCTTGTGGAGGAGGCGTCGCAGACGACGCACTCGCGGGTTGGTGGACCCGAGAGCCTCGATCGTCGTGTCCTACTTGGCCAGGGCGGCGCTGGCCTGGGCGACGAGCGCGCCGAAGGCGGCGGCGTCGTTGACCGCGAGGTCCGCCAGCATGCGCCGATCGACCTCGATGCCCGCGGCGTTGAGCCCGGCGATGAAGCGGCTGTAGCTCACGCCGTGCAGGCGCGTGGCGGCGTTGATGCGCTGGATCCACAAACGACGCATGTCGCCCTTGCGTGCGCGCCGGTCGCGGAACGCGTAGACGCCCGCGTGCTGGACCGCCTGGTTCGCGGCGCGGAAGGTGCGACTGCGGTCACCGTAGTAGCCCTTGGCCTCCTCGAGTACCGCCTTGTGGTGCTTCTTGGCGTTGACCGCCCTCTTGACACGTGCCATATCAGTTCCTCTTTCCTAACCGTTCCTTAGAGACCCATCAACTTCTTGACGTTCTTCTCGAGACCCTTGGACAGGTCCGTCTCGCGTCCGAGGCGCCGCGTTCGCACCGACGACTTCGTCTCCATCAGGTGCCCGCGGAACGCCTTGCGACGGCGCAACTTGCCCGTGCCGGTGATCTTGATGCGCTTCTTGGCACCACTGTCGGTCTTCATCTTGGGCATGTCAATTCTCCTCTTGCGATTCGTGGGCCGCGGCGGTCGCCTCGGCCGCCGGGGGTGTGGCGGGTGATTCTGGTACTGCGGTCTTGACGGTGTCGGTCTTGGGCTTGGCCTTCTTCTCGGGGCCCAGCACCATGATCATGTTGCGCCCGTCGAGCTTGGCGGCCGATTCGACCTTGGCCACGTCGACGAGCCTCTCGACGATGCGGTCCAGGATCTTCTTGCCCAGCTCGGGGTGCGCGCTCTCGCGCCCACGGAACATGATGGTGACCTTCACCTTGTGGCCCTCGGTCAAGAACTTCTCCACGAGACGGGTCTTGGTGTCGAAGTCCCCCGGTCCGATCTTCGGACGGTACTTCATCTCCTTGACGCCGACGTTTTGAGTCTTTCGACGCGATTCCTTCGCCTTTTGCGCTTCGTCGAACTTGAACTTTCCGTAGTCCATGATCCGACAGACCGGTGGCTGCGCCGTCGGCGCGATCTCCACGAGGTCCAGATCGAGGCTGCGCGCGAGCGCCAGCGCTTCACGCGTGGTGGTCACGCCACGCTGGTTCCCCTCATTGTCGATGAGGCGAACGTTCTCGACCCGAATGCGCTCATTGACGCGGTGGTCTCCAGGCACTGTTGCGATAACCGACTCCTTGCTCTCAACGACGCCACGCTGGCGTCGCCACGGCAAGCGAGGCGATGAAGACCCGTTGACCCGAGGCACCGCTGTGCTCAGGTGGAAGTTGTCGACCAACCTCACTTGCTGTGAACTGCCCTGAAAGGCTAGCAGACGACGTCGCGTCGAGGTCGGTGCAGCCTTAGCCGGGATTTACTCGGCTCATCGTACCTGTTTAGGGGGGTCCCCTAGCGTCGTCACCATGAGCGACGTCATGGTGATCTGCGAGGAACGGACCCCCGAGCCAGAGGCGTCGTCCGGGCGTGGTGCCCCCCTCGCCACGCCCGACTCCCCGCGGTGGCGTCGCTGGTCGCTGTGGTCGTCACTGGTCGCCTTCGCGGCCTTCGCGGTGGTCGTCTTGACCAGGTCCAGCGCCATGCTCGAACCCGACGACTTCGCGTACCGGGCCTCGATCGTGGCCCTCAGCCACGGCGAGATCCTCCTCACCAACGCCCAGTACCTGTCGCTCAAGGCATCGATGGGCCTCAGCCAGGGCACCCTGCAATGGCACCACATGGCCTCGGGCTACTGGATCAGCGAGAAGAATCCGGGCTACCCCTTCGTGGCGGTGCTCTTCTACGCCCTCGGACTGCTTCGCCTCACTCCCGTGTTCTTCGGCGCCCTCGCCTGCGTGGGGCTCTTCGTCGGTGTGCGCCGCTGGGTCTCGGCGCGCGCCGGTGCGCTGGCCGTGTGGCTCTACTGCTTCTCGGGCGCGGCGCTGACCTTCGCGTGGCGCTCGACGATGCCCTCCTTCAGCGACGCCTCGCTGATCGCCACGGGTTTCGGACTGCTGGTGTGGGCGATCCTCGCCGTCGAGGCGTCGGCGCACCGGCGCCTCTGGGTGGGGCTGGGCGCCTTCGGGTCGCTGGAACTGGCGGTGTTCATCCGCTACACCAACGTCATCGAGCTCGTCGTGGCCGTCGCCGCGGTCGCGGTGCTGGCCCGCGGCGCCCGGTTGCGACGCGCCACGCTGGTGTCCTGGGGGGCCTCCGTGCTCGCCCTGGGGGTGCTCGTACTGGGCTTCGACCAGTGGGCCTACGGCTCGGCGACGTCGACGGGCTACTCCCCCGGCGAGATCAGCTTCTCGCTCTCGGCGCTCTGGCCCAACCTCCAGGGCATGCCCGCACAGCTCACGGCGTCGATGCCTCTGTGGATCCTGGCCGCGGTGGCGGTGGCGGTCATCGCCACACGACGGCTCCGAGCTCGCGCGTCGGCCCCTTCCTCCCCCGAACGGGTCGACGCGCGCATCGCCGCGGTGCTGACCATCGGCTGGCTCGCGCTGTGGGGCCTGTACCTCTGCTACACCTGGACCGCCGACCAGCTCGGCGGCGGGCCGGGACGGGGCCCCGGCGCGGGGGCGGTCAGCGTCCACCTCATCCGCTTCTACCTTCCCGCCCTCGGCCTCCTCGCGATGCTCGCCGCCTGGCTGCTCGCCCGGTTCTGGCGGCCCGCGATGGTCGGCCTGGTCGGCCTGCTGGTCGCCGCGGCCCTCCTCTCCTTCTCCTCGATGGCCTCGCAGAGTCCGGTGGGGGGTAACGCGGGGCCGGGCGCCGGGGCCGGTCCCGGCAACGGACCCGCCACGCGGCTCCCGGGCTCGCCGGGCGCTCCGGCGCCCACCGGGACGCCCCCTGGTGGTCCCCTCGGTGGTCCCCTCGGTTCGGGAGGGGACGCGACGAGCACCCTTGGTTGACGAGGCACCCACTACCGTGGAGCCATGAGTGAATCATCCGAGAACTTCGACGCGGCGGCGGAGCTCGCGTACCTGCGCGAGGTGCCCGCCGCCGACCTGCTGGCGAACCACTTCTTCGTCCTGGCCCAGTGGGCCGCCGTGCACCTGGCCGCCTCCCCGGCCGACCTGGCGGGTGGCCAACTGGTGATCGACGTCATGGCCGCGATGCTGGACGCGGGCGACGAGCGCCTCGGACCGAACGCGCCGCTCTATCGAACGGCCCTCGCGGAGATCCAGCAGGTCTTCGTCCGCGCCACGAAGGCGGCGAGGGAGACTGGTGCCGCCGCGACTCCCCCGAGCGGCTCCTAGAGCTTCTCGAGCTGCGCCGCCTCGTCGCGTCCGCGCAGTCCGACCACGCGCTGGGCTCGCACCCGCGCTCCGGCGCCGACCTGACGCGTCCCGTCGGCGATCTGCACGCAGTGGAAGTAGAACTCCTGGCCGTGGGCGTCGACCAGCACGCCGTCACCGCGGGCCTCGTCAAAGGCGGCGACGACGCCCTCGATCACGACGCGAAGACCCGCTGACGCAGGAGGTTGACCATCTCCAGGGCCGTCTCGGCGGACTCGCGACCCTTGTTCGTCGCGTCGGGCAGCGAACGCTCGAGGGCCTGGTCGACCGTGTTGGTCGTCAACACCCCGAAGACCACCGGCACGCCGGTGGCGAGTTGGACGTCTTGGACGCCGCGCGCGCACTCACCGGCCACCACGTCGTAGTGGCCGGTGTCGCCGCGAATCACCGCACCGAGCGTGATCACGACGTCGACCTGGTCACCCAGGGCGAAGCCTCGGGCGACCAGGGGAAGTTCGAAGGCTCCCGGCGCCCAGGCGATGGTGACGTCGTTGCGGTCCACGCCGTGCTCGGCCAGGGCCTCGAGCGCGCCCTCGAGCAGTCGGGTGGTCACGGCGCCGTTGAAACGGCCGCAGGCCACCCCGACGCGCACCCCACGGCCCTCGAGGCTGCCGACCAGGTACTGGCCGACCCGTCCGCGCAGCCCCGCCTCCACCGCCGGGTCGAACTCGGTCTCGCTACTGGACGTCATCGAGGCCCTCCAGGAGGTGTCCCATCCGCTCGCGCTTGGTGCGCAGGTAGTCGATGTTGTGCGTCGTGGGCCGGCTCTCGAGCGGCACGCGCTCGACGATGTTGAGGCCGAAGCCCTCGAGACCGCCGCGTTTGGTGGGGTTGTTGGTCATCAGGCGCATCGAGGTGACGCCCAGGTCCACCAGGATCTGCGCCCCGATGCCGTACTCGCGGCTGTCGACGGGCAGTCCCAGCTCCAGATTGGCGTCGACGGTGTCGCGTCCGTCCTCTTGGAGGGCGTAGGCCTGGATCTTGTGCCCGAGTCCGATGCCTCGGCCCTCGTGGCCGCGCAGGTAGACCACGACGCCGGCCCCCTCGGCGGCCACCATCGACAGCGCCGCGTGCAGCTGGGGTCCGCAGTCGCAACGCAGGGAGCCGAAGGCGTCACCGGTCAGGCACTCGGAGTGCACGCGCACCAGCACGTTCTCGACCCCCTCGAGTTCGCCGTAGACCAGGGCGATGTGCTGCTCGGCGTTGAGCACGCTCTCGAAGACCACGGCGCGGAAGTCGCCGAACTCGGTGGGCAGCGCCGCCTCGGCGAGTCGGCGCACCAGCTTCTCGTGGTGGCGGCGGTAGCGGATGAGGTCGGCGATGCTCACCAGCGGCAGGTCGTGCTCCTTGGCGAAGGCCTCGAGCTCGGGCAGTCGGGCCATGCCCGCCTTGTCCTTCGTGACGATCTCGCAGAGCACTCCCGAGGGATACTTGCCGGCCAGGCGGCACAGGTCGACGGTGGCCTCGGTGTGGCCCGCGCGCTTCAACACGCCGCCGGGGCGGTAGCGCAGGGGGAAGATGTGTCCCGGCCGGTTGAGGTCGGTGGGTTTGGTCGCCGGGTCGATCAGGGCGTGCACGGTGGCAGCGCGGTCCCCCGCGGAGATGCCCGTGGTGGTGCCGTGGCGGTAGTCGACGGTGACCGTGAACGCGGTGCGCTGGGCCTCGGTGTTGGCCACCACCATCAAGGGCAGGTCCAACTCGTCGGCGCGCGCGTCCTCCAGGGGCACGCAGAAGATCCCCGAGGTGTGCTCGAGGTAGAAGGCCATGGACTCGGCCGTCACGTCCTCGGCCGCCATGATCAGGTCGCCCTCGTTCTCGCGGTCCTCGTCGTCGACCACGACGATCATGCCGCCGCGGCGCAGCTGCGCCAGGGCCTCTTCAATGCTGGACAACGACATCAGACCTCCAGATCCATCCGTACATCTTCGCCGACGCGGCGCACGTCGAGGAATCGGGCCCGGCGCAGAGCGTCGATGCTGGGTGTCGACAGGGTCGCCAGCGCCGCGCGCGGGCCCCGCGCACCCGCCAGGGCCGGGGCCACGTACCACACGACGTGGTTGACCAGTCCGGCCTCCACGAAGGCGCTGGCCACCTGGGCCCCGCCCTCGACGAGGACCTGGACGACGTCGTGCTCGCCGAGCTCGTCGAGCAGGGCGCCCAGGTCTCCCTGGCGCTCCCAGCAGGGCCGTACGCGGGCCCCCTCGGGTGCCGTGCCCAGCACCACGCGCAGGGGTTCGAGGGTCACGTCGCCCAGTCGCGCGGTCAGGGTCGGGTCGTCGAGGCGGACGGTGTTGGCCCCCACGACGATGGCCTGGCTCTGGGCGCGCACCAGGTGCGCGTCGCGTCGGGCGGCCTCGGAGGTGATCCACCGGCTCGATCCGTCGGACATCGCGACCGCCCCGTCCAGGGTGGCGGCGACCTTCAGCACCACGTAGGGGCGTCCGGTCACGCGATGCCACAGGTAGGGGGCGAGTTGGGCGCGCACGGCCTCGAGGGCCACGCCGACCTCGACCTCCACCCCCGCCGCGCGCAGCGCCGCGACGCCTCGCCCGGCCACGCGCGGGTCGGGGTCGAGACTGCCGACCACCACGCGCGTGACGCCCGCCTCGAGGATCGCCTCGACGCAGGGGCCGGTGCGGCCCACGTGACAGCAGGGTTCGAGGGTGACGACCATGGTCGCGCCCCGGGCGCGCTCACCCGCGCGACGCAGGGCCTCCACCTCGGCGTGGGACTCGCCGGGGACCTGGGTGTGACCCGCCGCCACCACGACGCCGTCTCGCCACACCAGCGCCCCCACCCAGGGGTTGGGCGGGGCGTGCAGGCGGGCCTTGTCGCCCTCGGCGATCGCCTCGGCCATCAACGCGGCGTCGTCGACGCTCATCGCTGCCCGGCGAGGGCGGCCTCGCGGATCGCCCGGGCGGCGTCCACCGGGGAGGGCTGGTTGAAGATGGCCGATCCGGCCACCAGAACGTTGGCCCCGGCGCGAGCGGCCACCGGCGCCGTGACGGCGTCGATCCCTCCGTCGACCTCGAGGTCGACGCGGATGGCGTTGGCGTCGATCTCGCGGCGCGCGACGAGCACCTTGTCCATCACCTCGGACATGAAGGACTGGCCGCCGAAGCCCGGGAAGACGGTCATCAACAAGAGCAGGTCGATGTCGCCCAGGAAGGGGGCCACGGCCTCGAAGGGGGTGTCGGGATTGGCGGCCAGACCCACGCGCAGGCCCAGGGAGCGCGCCTCGGCCACCACGGCGGCGGTGTCGCCCACTTCGACGTGCACCGTGCAGCCATCCGCGCCGGCCCTCTTGAAGGCCTCGAGGTAGCGCGCGGGCTGCGAGATCATCAGGTGGCAGTCGAAGAAGCGCGAGCTGTAGGGGCGAAGCGACGCCACCACCGGTGGCCCGATGGAGATGTTCGGGACGAAGTGACCGTCCATGACGTCGACGTGGAGCCAGTCGGTCTCGGCGTCGACCGCCTCGACCGCCCCGGCCAGGGAGCCGAAGTCGGCGGCCAGGATGGAGGGGGCGATACGCAGTGCGCCCGTCGGACCCGCGTCGAGAATGTCCACGCGCACCAGCCTAGGACCTCGCCCGGGCGCTCACTCCCAATCGATGTGGTCGGGCAGGCGCACGCCCGCCCACCACGACGCGGCCGTCATCGAGCGCGAGCCCTCGGGCTGGACGTGGACCAGCTCCATCGCGCCGTCGGCCATCCCCATGGCCACCACACCGGCGCTGGCCCCGACGCGCCCGGGGGCGGCGTCCACGGCACCGCGCTGGGCGCGCAGGATGCGCAGGCGGCGTCCGACCACCATGACGAAGGCGCGCTCGAGTCGCACGACGCGCAGCGCCTCCTCGAGGCTCATGGTGGGACTCAGGTGGAAGACCTCCGGGCTGAGCTTGGCGGCGTAGGTGGTCTCGCCGGTCTGGGGCCGGGGATGGGCCAGGCTCTCGGGGTCGGCGAGCACGTCGACGAGGAGTCTCGCCCCCATCGCGGCCAGTTCGGCCGTCAACTCCGAGGCGGTCTTGTCGTCCACCGCGGTGCGGGCCTCGGCGTGCAGTGGTCCCGTGTCGAGGGTCGCCTCGAGCGAGATGATGCCCACCCCGGTCTCGGCGTCGCCGGCCAGGATGGCGCGCTCCACGGGCGCCGCGCCACGCCAGCGCGGCAGCAGCGAGAAGTGCACGTTGAGCATGGGGATGCGTTCGAGCAGCGCCGCGGGGACGATCTCGCCGTAGGCCACCACGATGCCGTAGTCGACCTCGACGTCCTCGAGGGCGGACAGGCCGTCGGCGACCGCCAGCCCGTGGCCGAGGGCGGCGGCCTTCACGGGCGAGGCCGAGACCTCGTTGCCGCGTCCGCGACGCCGGTCGGGCTGGGAGATCACCACCACGACCTCGTGCCCGGCCTCCACCAGGGCGTCGAGGGCCGGCACGGCCGCCGGGGGCGTACCGAGGAAGGCGAGACGCATCACTCCCCCAGCAGCTGGTGGAGCCCGTCGGGGTCCTGGGGCGAGAGTGAGATGCGCATCTTGCGCAGCGTGCGCTTGGCGGCCTTGCGCTGGTCGTCGTCGAGACGGTCGATCAGCAGGTGTCCGTCGAGGTGGTCGACCTCGTGCTGGAAGATCCGTCCCAGGTACTCGTCGGCCTCGATGTCGAGCTCGTTGCCGTCCAGGTCCCGGCCCACCAGGTGGACCGCGTTCGGTCGCACGATCTCCCAGCTGAGCCCCGGCACGGACAGGCAGCCCTCCTCGAAGACCCACTCGCCGGAGGTCTCGATGATGCGGGGGTTGACCACGACGAAGGGCCCGTCACCGGCGTCGTAGACGAAGAGGCGCTTTTGGACCCCGATCTGGTTGGCGGCCAGTCCCACGCCGGGCGCCTCGTACATCGTCTCGATCATCGACGCGGCCAGCGCCGCCACCTTGGCGTCGATCTCGTCGAGGTCGGTGGTCATCTGGTTGAGCACCGGGTCTCCGAAGGTGCGAATGGGCAGGGTACTCACGCCTCCACGATACCGGCTGGCCCCGCGCCCGCCGGTCGTCTAGTCGATCTCCAGACGCAACCGTCCCGGTGGGCGCGCCACCGCGCGCAGCGCCCGGGTCAAGGTCTCGACGTCGGGGGCGCGCAGCACGTAGCCCTCCCCCACCCGGCGCACGCTCACCGACTCGTCCACCTGGGCGACGAAGTCCGCGGCCGCCGCCCCCGACACCCGGGCCAGGGCCCCGTAGGGCGGCAGGGACAACAGCTCGGCGTTGGCGCGATCCTCCTCGATGACGGACCGGACGTCGCCGCGCACCAGGGCGTCGATCACCTCGTCGTGGCGCCGGGACTGCACGAGGACCTCTCCTCGCCCCTCGGCGCGCGCGCCCACCAAGCGTCCGGCCTTGGCCACCGCCACCAGGGCCGCGCGCCGCGCCGACTCGCGCGGGGCCAACAGGTACTGGTCGAAGTCGACGAAGATCACGACCCCGCAGCGACGCACCCGGTTGAACACGGCCTCGGTGCCCACGAGCACCCGGGAGGTCGCCTCGAGGGTCGAGCCCGCCGTGACCTCTTGCGCGCTCTGTCCCAACTGGGCCGCCACGTCGCGCGCGAGGGTCGAGACACCCACGCGCACCGCGCGCAGGTTGGTCGAGGAGCAGTGCCGGCAGAAGTTGGCGCGGCGCTCGTGGCCCTCGGCGCAGGTGAGGTGACCCTCGTCCGGCACCTCGGCTTGGCCGCAGACCGCGCAGCGCGCCAGTTCGCCGCAGTGG
>CAIORQ010000051.1 GCA_903860745.1 uncultured Actinomycetes bacterium
ACCTGGTCGCCCAGGTGCGCGCCGACGTCCTGCACGTGACGTCCAAGCACCTCGACCCGGGCTGGTAGATTCGTCCCTCGTGGAAAGAACCCTGGTCCTGGTCAAGCCCGACGGCGTCGAACGCGGTCTGGTCGGAGAGATCGTGAGCCGTTTCGAGCGTCGGGGCCTGCGACTCGTGGCGGCCCAGTTGCGCACCCTGGACCGTGAGACGGCCGCGCGGCACTACGCCGGGCACCTCGGCAAACCCTTCTACGACTCGCTGGTTGACTTCATCACCCGCGGTCCGGTCATGGCCCTGGTCATCGAGGGGCCCCCGGACACCTGGCAGGTCGTTCGCACCATGATGGGTCCGACCAATCCGGCTCTGGCGGCCCCCGGCACGATCCGCGGGGACCTGGGCATCGAGATGCAGCAGAACCTCATCCACGGTTCGGATTCGGCGGAATCGGCCCAGCGCGAGATTGGAATATTCTTCCCCTCGCTAGCCTGAGTGGAGGCTTGTTTGGTCTGGGACGCGATTGTGCCCTAGCCTTAGAAGGGTAGGAGAGCGCGTCGGGCTCTCATTAAGGGTTGTCATGGTTGATTCTCGCTTCTCACTCCTAGGCCGCGACATGGCGGTGGACCTCGGGACGGCCAACACCTTGGTCTACGTGCGTGGACGTGGCATCGTCTTGAACGAACCCTCGGTGGTCGCCGTGGACATCAAGGATGGCAAGGCGCTCGCCGTGGGCGCCCAGGCGAAGCTGATGATCGGGCGCACCCCTAGCTCGATCCAGGCCATCCGTCCCCTAAAGGACGGGGTCATCGCTGACTTCGAGATCTGCGAGAAGATGCTGCGCTACTTCATCCATCGCGTTCACCAGCGCCGCTTCGCCAAGCCGCGCATGGTCATCTGCGTGCCCTCGGGCATCACCGGTGTCGAGCAGCGAGCGGTCATGGAGGCCGCGGAGTTCGCCGGCGCGCGCAAGGCCTACATCATCGAAGAGCCGATGGCTGCGGCCATCGGAGCGGGATTGCCGATCCACGAACCCACCGGCAACATGGTCGTCGACATCGGCGGTGGCACGACCGAGGTGGCCGTGATCTCGCTCGGCGGCATCGTGACGAGCCAGTCGATCCGCGTGGGTGGCGACGAGCTCGACGAGGCCATCGTGGATTACGTGAAGAAGGAATTCCAGTTGGCCCTCGGTGAGCGCACCGCGGAGGAGATCAAGATCCACATGGGGTCGGCCTACCCCCTCCAACAGGAGATGCAGGCCGAGATCCGTGGTCGCGACCTCGTCACCGGTCTGCCCAAGACGGTGATCATCTCGACCGAACAGATCCGTCAGGCCATCGAGGTCCCGGTGCAGGCGATCGTCGACGCCGTGAAGGTCACCCTCGACCGCACGCCGCCGGAGCTCTCCTCGGACCTGATGGAGCAGGGCATCGTCCTCACGGGTGGTGGAGCGCTGCTCAATGGCCTCGCGACCCGTCTCGAGGTCGAGACGAACATGCCGATCATCGTGGCGAACGACCCGCTCAACTGTGTCGCGCTGGGAAGCGGCATGTGCCTCGAGGAGATCGACGTCTTCTCGCGCATGCTCAAGACGTCACCGTCGCGCTAAGCCGTGGCCTCGGACCGGTCGCGACGTCGGCTCGTCGTCACGGGTGTCGTCGCGACCCTCATCGTGGTCACCGTCTACCTGGCGGGGGGCGTGGTCGCGGGCGTGAAGGGTGCGGCGCGCGCCGTGGTCTTCCCCTTCGCCTGGGCGACTGACTTCGTCGCGCGTCCCGTCGGCCACATGGTCGCGGGCATGGTCGACTATTCGGACCTGGTCGCCCAGAACCACCAACTGCGCGAGGAGTTGGGTCAGGCCACCTTGAGGGCCGACGAGAACGCCGCCGCCGCCGCGCAGTTGAGGTTGATGGGCCAGGCGCTGCACGTTCCCTGGGTGGGCTCCCTGGGCACCCTCGTGGCCCAGGTGACGACGGACTCACCCACGAATTTCGCCGCCACCGTGACCATCGACAAGGGCAGTGACGAAGGGGTGATGGACGGCATGCCGGTCGTGGCCGACGGTGGACTGGTCGGGCGCGTGATCGCGGTCTCGTGGCACACCTGCACGGTCAGGCTCCTGAGCGACACCGGATCGGTGGTGGAGGCCACCTTCGGCGACGGGGCCACTTCGGTACTGATCTCCGGGGAGGGTCTCAACAACCCGCTCAACGTGTCGGGGATCCCCGAGACTGCGCCGCTGGGTGTGGGCAGTCTGCTCTCCACCGACGGCCTCCAGGGTGGCCTGTTCCCGCCGGGTCTTCCCGTGGGGCGCGTGACCAAGCTCCTGGTCAGTCCGGGATCGTCGACCTACGCCGTCTCCCTCAAACCCACCGCCAACCTCAACGACCTGTCCTACGTCGACGTGGTGCTCTGGGAGCCGTCCACGTGAACCAGACCAGAGCCCTCATCGCCCTGACGACCTTGGCGGTGGTGGGGGTGCAGGTGGCGGTGTTCACCCAGTGGCGTTTCGCCGGGGTGGTGGTGATGCTCGTGTGGCTCTGGCCGGTGGTGGTGGGCCTGACCGGTCTGACCTCCCTGGCGGTCGTCACCGGCTTCTTGTCCGGTCTCCTCTTTGACGCCCAGTGTGCCACACCCTTCGGCCTCAACGCGCTGGTGGGGATGGCCCTGGGCTACTTCGTGTCGCGTTTGGGCAAGGAGGGCGTCGGCGACCTCGACTCCGCGGCCTTGTGGGTGACCCCGATTATCGCCGCGGTGGCCGGAGCGAGCGCGCCGGTGCTCTTCGTGGCCAGTGGTGTCCTGGCCCTCGACTTCTCCCTGTGGCGCGGCAGCCTGCTCGACTCGATGGCGGTGAACGCCGTGGCGTTCTTCTTCCTGGCCCGACCCCTGGCGCGTCTGGCCTTCGCCCTGAGCTCACCGGCCTTGAGGGCGCGCCGATGAGGGGCTCCTGGCGCGATCGCCCCACGGCGTCGTGGTTCCAGCGTCTGTGGCGACCCTGGGTGTCCCTCAACCCCTTCAAGGGGCGGGGACGACAGATCAACGAACCCCGTCCGGTGGGTATCCGTGACCTGGTGGCGTCCCCCAAGGAGGTGGTCGCTCGCCCCGAACGTCGCTGGCGCATCATCGGGGGCTTCTTCTCGCTCCTGCTGGTGGGACTCCTCCTCCGGCTGTTCATGCTCCAGATTCCCGGGCACAGTGCGAGCGAGGCCGCGGTCATCTCCAATTCGCTACACACCGCGACCATTCCGGCGCCGCGCGGCCTCATCGTGGACCGCAGTGGCACACCGTTGGTCACCAACATCACCACGACCGAGGTGCTGTTGTCGCGCCAGCAGGCCTACCTGGACTCCTCGGTGATCGGCGCGCTGGCCGCCGTGACTCACCAGAGCATCGCCCAGATCAACGCCGACATCAACAACCAGCAGTACTCCCCCTACCAGCCCGCTCCCGTGATGAGCGACGCGCCCGCGTCGGTGGTCGACTTCATCAAGCTGCACCCCGGGGAGTTCCCGGGGGTGAGCGTGCAGGGCGTGACGCGCCGGGCCTACCCGGCCGGCGGCGGCACCGCCTCACAGGTGCTGGGCTACGTGGGGGCCATTACCGGCGCGGAGATGGCGGCGAGTCCCAACGCGGGCTACACGACCTCGTCGCAGTACGGCAAGACGGGCATCGAGAACTACTACGAGCAGTACCTGCGGGGCAAGGCCGGCGAGAGCACCATCGAGGTCAGCGCGGACGGGAACATCCTGGGGTCGGTGCAGAAGACACCGCCGGTCCAGGGCGACTCGGTCATCTTGAACATCGACACCGGTCTGCAGAAGGCACTGGACTCGGACCTCGTCAACGACGTGCAGATGGTCCGTCGCACCCCCGACCCGACCAACGGCGTGCTGCCGCCGGCCCCCAACGCCGCGGCGATCGTGATGGACGTCAACTCCGGCGCGGTGCTCGCGATGTCCAGCTATCCGTCCTACGACCTCAACTCCTTCGTGAACGGACTCTCGGAGTCGACCTTCAAGACCCTCGACGCCGAAGGGGCGTTCACCGACTACCCGATTCAGGGCCAGTACACGCCGGGAAGCACCTTCAAGATGGTGTCGGCCACGGCGCAGTTGCAATCGGGGATCTTCCCTCCCTACGCGACGGTGGACGACACGGGTGTGTTCAAGGTGCCCGGTTGCTTGAAGTTGGGGACGGGGAGCTGCCTCTTCCACGACGACCAGGGGGAGTCCTCCGGGCTGGTCGACCTCCCCGAGGCGCTCACGGTGTCCTCGGACTACTACTTCTACAACCTGGGCTACCTCTTCTGGTCCCAGCAGGCGCGCTACGGCGAGACGCCGATACAGAACGTGGCCCACGAGTACGGCTTGGACCAGTACTCCAACATTGACCTGCCTGACGAGGTCCAGGGACGAGTCGACTCACCGACCGTGCGTCTGGCGCTGCACAAGATGGCACCCAAGGCCTTCCCGTACTACCAGTGGTACACGGGTGACAACATCGAGATGGCCTTCGGTCAGGGGGCCACGGCGATCACGCCCATCGGCCAGGCCGACGCCTACGCCACCTTCGCCAACGGCGGCCACCGCTACGAGCCCGAGGTCGCCGCGGCCGTGGTGAGCCCCACCGGCAAGCTGGTCCTGCGCTACGCACCGAGGGTCCTGGGTCACGTGAGCTTGCCCGCGAGCGTGCGCGGGCCCATCCTGGCGGGACTCGAGGGAGTCGTGCAGAACCCGCACGGAACGGCCTACGGGACTTTCCAGCGCTACGCCAAGTTCTCCGAGGCGGTCTTCCCGGTGGCCGGCAAGACCGGGACCGCCTCCAACCAGGCGGGGGAGGAGCCCAACTCCTGGTTCGTCGGTTTCGCGCCCGCCAACGATCCCAAGTACGTGGTGGTGGCCGTGGTGGCCCAGGGCGGCTACGGGGCCGACGCCGCCGCGCCCGTGGTGGCCGAGGCCTTCAACTACCTGTACCAGCACCCGGTCCAGCCCGTCGTCCTGCGGGTCAAGAGCCAGGTCGCCCCCGTCACGACGACCACCCGCCCCCCGGTCACGACGACCGCGCCCACCACCTCGACGAGCCTCGCCCCCGGCACCGCAACCACCACGACCACGACAAAGAAGGCCGGATAGGGCGAATTGCGACTAGCCTTGAGTCGTTGGGCGCGGCCGGACACCGGACGGTGGCGCAATGAAATCGCAGTGACGACCGAGTGAACGATTCCGTCGTCGCCCGCAGTGAGGACGCAACGTGGTACAGGCCAGTGAAGTGACCCAGTCCTACGGGACTTCTGGCCCCCTGTCGTCGCCCGCCCAATTCGCAGTGTGTCCTTCGGTCGACGTACGCGCCGACCACCTTTCGGGGAATGGCGCCCGTGGGCGCGTCCCCTTCACCCAGAACTCAAGGAGTACCCGTCGTGAGCGACGAGACCACCACCCCCGCAGCACCAGTTAGTCCCAAGATCGGCGACACCCGCCCCGCACCCCAGATCGGCGACACCCGCCCGGGTGCTCCGCGCGAGTCATCGCCGCCGGCCTCCTCCAACGGCCAGGGCGGCAATCGTCGTCGGCGCGGTGGACGTGGACGAGGCGGCCAGGGCGGCCAGGGCAGCCAGGGCGGCAACCGCCAGGGCGGCCAGAGCAACCAGGCCAGCCAGGGCGGCCAGCGCCAGAACACCCGACCCACCGAGGCGCCGGTCGAGGCCTCGGCGCCCGACTTCGACGCCGACGACGGACGCAACCGCAAGGGCCGTCGTCGCGGGGGGGAGCGTCGCACCCGCGCCCAGGGCCGCTACCTCATGTGCGTGCACACGACCAAGGAGGCGACCCACATCGCCACCCTCGAGGGTCGCACCATGGTCGAGTACACCGTGGCCAAGGCCGCTGACGAGACGAACCAGATCGATGGGAACATCTACGTCGGTCGCATCCAGAACGTGTTGCCCGGTATGGAGCTCGCCTTCGTCGACATCGGCATCCCCAAGAACGCCGTCCTCTACCGTGGCGACATCTCGCTGGCCGACGATGACATCGAGGGTCGCGCGCCCAACGACAAGCGCATCGAACAGATGATCCGGTCCGGCCAGACCATCGTCTGTCAGGTGACCAAGAACGCCATCGGCGCCAAGGGTGCGCGCCTGACCCAGGAAGTCTCCCTGCCGGGGCGTTTTGCGGTCCTGGTGCCCAATTCGAGCACCATCGGCATCTCCAAGCGTCTGCCCGACGGCGAACGGCGACGTCTGCGCAAGATCATCGATGACGTCAAACCCGAGCGCCACGGCATCATCATCCGCACCGCCGCCGAGGGCGTGGCCGCCGACGACCTGGCCCGTGACGTGACCTCGTTGTGCGAGAAGTGGGACGCCATCGAGGCCGAAGTGGCCAAGTCCAACCAGCCCCGCCTGGTGTACCGCGACCTGGACCTGGCGGTGCGGGTCCTGCGCGAGGAGTTCAACGACGACTTCCGTGGCGTCATCATCGACGACGCGGACCTCTACAACAAGGTCCGCGACTACGTGCTCGCCGTCAACCCCGAGTTGGCCGACCGCATCGAGCTCTACGACCGCTCGGCCGAGGAGTTGCCGCTCTTCGAGCGCTACTTCGTCCACGAGCAGCTGCACCGGGCCCTGGACCGCAAGGTCTTCCTGCCCTCGGGGGGATCACTGATCATCGAACGCACCGAGGCCCTGACGGTGATCGACGTGAACACCGGCAAGAACGTCGGGACGACGAACCTCGAAGAGACCGTCTTCCGCAACAACCTGGAGGCGGCCGAGGAGGTCGCCCGCCAGCTGCGCCTGCGCGACATCGGCGGCATCATCGTGATCGACTTCATCGACATGGAGACCAAGTCGCACCGCGAGGCCGTGGCCTCCGCCCTGCGGCAGGCCCTGAGCCGCGACAAGACCCGTACCCAGGTCTTCGACATCTCCGAGCTCGGGCTGGTCGAGATGACCCGCAAACGCGTCAACGAGGGGCTCCTGGAGTCGGTCTCGAAGGTCTGCAACGTCTGTGACGGCCGCGGTTTCGTGGTCGCCACGGGCCTGTAGTCGCCTCGACCCCCGCGCCGTCGGCTATGATAGAAACCCTATGTACGCCGTCATCCGAGTAGGCACTTCCCAGGAGCGCGTCACCGAGGGCCAATTGGTCCGCGTGGACAAGCGCGCCGAGGAGAATGGTGCTGTTATTGAGTTCGAGCCCGTTTTGCTAGTGGACGGTGACAGCGTCCTCGCTGGTCCGGCCCTGGAGGGCGTCACCGTCACCGGCACCATCGTCGGTGAGGAGAGTGGCCCGAAGATCCGCGCCCTCACCTACAAGGCTAAGTCCATCCAGCGCCGTCGCTGGGGGCACCGCCAGTGGTACACCACGGTGGAAATCAACAAGATCTCAGTCAAGGCCCCCAAGGCCACCAAGGCGGCGAAGGTCGCTGAGGCTGTCGAGGCGTAAGGAGCACTCATGTCAAAGACCAAAGGTGGCGGTTCAACCCGTAACGGCCGCGATTCCAATGCCCAGCGCCTCGGTGTGAAGGCCTTCGACGGCACGCAGGTCACGACCGGTTCGATCATCATCCGCCAGCGCGGCACCTTGTTCCACCCGGGGCGCAACGTGGGCATCGGCAAGGACGACACCCTCTTCGCCCTCGCCGAGGGCAAGGTCAAGTTCGGTTTTCGTCGTGGTCGCAAACTGGTCGACGTCCTGACCGAAGGCTGAGTCCCTCGAAACTCGTTCACCAGGAGTACGCCCCTGCGTGTCGCCACTCGTGGCGGGGCGCAGGGGCTTCTCTCTGTCACGACGGGAAAGTTCGATGGTGCGCAGCAGCGTCGTGAGGCAAGCGCTGGAGCATCGCAACCGCTGTCGTTGTCCGAACGACGTGGAGAGTCGTGGGCGGAGGTCGCCCCGACGGGCAGACGCGGCGAACGTCGCGATCGTGGTCGGGGACACGTGGCGACGGCCGCCACCTCGTTTCGTCGGTGTTCCGAATAGTCGAATCCACGTCATCGCGTCGCCACCGAGGGGACCGTCTAACCCCTCCATGTTTCGGGAGAGTGAAAATGGACCTGTGGTGAGGACATTTGGGGCGAAACGAGTTGCAAGATCGTCACGGGGCGGCAATACTCACTAACGGTCGTCGTGGGGACGCCACTCGTGAGGGGGAACCTTGAAGAAGTCTGCAAGCACGTTGTTTCGTGTCGCGGTCGCCGCATCGGCGCTCAGCTCGGCCGCGTTGGTCGCGACCAACGCCGGCGCCGCGGGACCGGCGTACCAATCGGCGCACGCCGGAGGGACGCTGAAGTTGCTGGCCACCGGTGCCGGCGGCACGCTGGACCCGCAGGTCAATTACACCCTGCAGTACTGGCAGTTGTACCAGGCCACCTACGACGGCCTCGTCACCTTCCAGAAGGTGGGCGGCACCCCGTCCTTTGACGTCGTTCCCGACCTCGCCACCGCCATGCCCACCGTGTCCAAGGACGGCCTGACCTACACCTTCACGCTGCGCAAGGGCATCAAGTTCTCGAACGGGCAGCCGGTGACGGTCAACGACGTCAAGGCGACCTTCGAACGCCTGTTCAAGGTCTCGAACCCCAACGCCGGCACCTGGTACGACGTGATCGCCGGAGGTCCCGCGTGCGTGTCCAAGCCCGCGACCTGCACCCTTCCCGGCATCGTGGTCAACCCGACCACCAACAGCGTGGTGTTCCATCTCCTGCACGCCGACGCCGAGTTCCTGGACCAGTTGGCCGTGCCCTTCGGCGCGATTCTGCCCGCCAGCACTCCGGCCAAGGACCAGGGCTCCACGCCCATCCCGGGAACCGGCGCGTACAAGTTCGCCTCCTACAACCCCAACACCTCCCTGGTGATGATGCGCAACCCGTACTTCAAGGTGTGGAGCGCCGCGGCCCAACCCCAGGGCTACCCCGACACCATCGAGGAGAACTTCGGTCAGACGGTGGAGTCCGAGGTGACGTCGGTGGAGAACGGCCAGGCGGACTGGATCTTCGACCCCCTGCCCTCGGACCGTCTCCAGCAGGTGTCGACGAAGTACGCCGCGGACGTGCACGTGCACACCTTGACGGCCGACTGGTACCTGCCGATGAACGTCAACATCGCCCCCTTCAACAACCTCAAGGCCCGTCAGGCGGTCAACTACGCGATCGACAAGAACGCCGCGGTGACCCTGGACGGCGGCACCCAGTTGGCCACCCCCACCTGCACCATCCTTCCGCCCAACTTCCCCGGTCACGTCGACGCCTGCGTCTACAACAAGGGGACGGGATCGACCTACGCGGGTCCGGACCTGGCCAAGGCCAAGGCCCTGGTGAAGGCGTCGGGCACCTTGGGGGAGAAGGTGGCGGTCGTGTCCCAGAACGACCCCGTCGACGCGAACATCGGCCAGTACGTGGTGAGCGTGCTCAACTCGATCGGTTACAAGGCGAGTTTGAAGCCGCTGTCGCAGAACATCGAGTTCAACTACATCCAAGACACCAACAACCACGTCCAGATCAGCCTGACCCAGTGGTTCCAGGACTACCCCGCGGCCTCGGACTTCATCAACGTCCTGCTCAGTTGCGCGAACTTCCACAAGGGTTCGCCCAACTCGATCAACATCTCGGGCATGTGCGTCCCCTCGCTCGACGCCAAGATGCACCAGGCCGAGACCTTGATGATCACCAATCCCACCGCGGGCAACAAGCTCTGGGGTCAACTCGACACGCAGATCATGAGCCAGCAGGCGCCGTGGGTCCCGCTGTTCAACCCCAAACTGGTGGACTTCACGAGCTCGCGGGTCGGCAACTACCAATTCTCCCTGGAGTTCTACATGTACGTTGACCAGCTCTGGGTCAAGTAGGCGAGGTGACGTCGTCGACATCGACGACGAGCAGCACGACGACGACCGTCAGGGGTTCCGAGAGCCCCTGGCGGTCGTCGTTGCGCCAGTTGCGTCGCAACCGTGCCTCGATGGCCGCTCTGGGGCTCCTGGTCTTCGTGGCGGTCGCGAGCCTGCTGGCGCCCGTCTACGCCCATCTCGTCGCGCACGTCAATCCCTTCCCGGCCAACGTCCAGGGAACCATCCGCCTGGGTGGCAAGACGGTGTCGGTCCTGCAGCCGTCGAGCGTGGGGTTCGGGGTGACGCCCATCGGCCCGACCTGGAACTTCTCCACCTACTTCCTCGGAGCCGACCCCCAGGGCCGTGACGTGTTCGCACGCCTGCTCTACGGCGGCCGCATCAGCCTCCTGATCTCCTTCTCCGCGGCCGTCATCTGCTGCGTCATCGCAGCCATCTTGGGCATGGCCGGCGGCTACTTCGGCGGCGCCATCGACTGGGTGGTCTCTCGCGTCTTTGACATCGTCTGGGCGTTCCCGGTGTACCTGTTGGCGATCTGTCTGTCGGTGATCCTCCTGACCAGCGGTCTGAACATCGCATTCGTCCACATCGCCCCCGGCTCTCTGCTCCTGCCGATCTTGATCATCGCCTCGGTCTACATCCCCTACGTGGGGCGACCGGTCCGCGGCATCGTCATGACCCTGCGCGAACGCGAGTTCATCCAGGCCGCGGTCGGTTCGGGGGCCTCCGACTGGCGCATCCTGCGCAAGGAGATCTGGCCGAATGTCGCGCCCACGGTGATGGTCTTCTTCCCGATGATGGTGGCCTTCAACATGCTCACCGAATCGGCGCTGTCGTTCCTGGGTGTCGGGGTGCAGCCGCCCAACGCGACCTGGGGCACGATCAGCAACGACGGGCTCCAATTGCTCTACACGCGTCCGTGGGTCTCCATCGCGCCGGGAATCTGCATCGTGCTGACCTGCGCCGCCCTCAACGTGCTGGGCGACGGCGCGCGCGACGCCTTCGACCCCAAGGCCAAGCTGCGCGGTGGTGCCTGATGTTCAGTTTCGTCCTGCGTCGCCTGGCGTCGGCGGTCCTGGTCATGTTCTCCATCAGCGTGATGGTCTTCTTGATCTTCTTCGCCACCCCGGGAGTCAACCCGGCCGCGCGTATCGCGGGCCGCAGTGCCTCACCCCAGGTGCTCGCCCAGGTCAGCGCCGAATTCGGCCTGAACCGCCCGTTGCCCGTTCGGTACGGACTCATGATGTGGCACCTCTTCTTCAAGCAGGACCTCACGTCCTACGTCAACATCGGCGTCAAGGTGATACCCCAGATCACCGGAGCGGCGCCCGTGACCCTGTCGCTGGTCCTCGGGGCGGCGGTCATCTGGTTGGTCGTGGGCGTCCTGGGTGGTCTGGTGGCCGCGGCCAACCGGGGGCGCTGGATCGATCCGTTGATCATGTTCGGCGGTATCGCGGCGGTGTCGATCCCGGTCTTCTGGCTCGGCCAGGTGGTCGGTCTGCTCACCCAGACGAAGTTCCACTCGGTCTTTCGGTGGTTGCCGGGTTCGGGCTACGTCTCCTTCACCCAGAGCCCGGGTCAGTGGGCGCTGCACCTGCTCCTGCCCTGGTTGACCCTGGCGACCCTCTACGCCGGTGTCTACGCGCGGGTGTTGCGGGCGGAGCTGGTGAACGCGATGAACGAGGACTACGTGCGCACCGCCCGGGCCAAGGGTCTCTCGGAGCGGCGCATCTTGATGCGCCACGCGCTGCGGTGCTCGTTGATCTCGGTGGTGTCGCTCTTCGGACTGGACTTCGGTTCGCTGGTCGGTGGTGCGGCCCTGTTGACCGAGGTCGTCTTCGGCCTGCCCGGCATCGGCATGCTGACCGACACCTCGCTGCAGAACCTCGACCTGCCGGTCATCATGGCCTGCGTCATGTACGGAGCCTTCTTCATCGTGGCCGCGAGCGCCGTCGTCGACGTCCTCTACGCCGTCCTGGACCCGAGGGTGCGCGTTGTCAAGTAGTCCCCCCATCCCCGACGAGAGCGGCCGTGGACGCGTTGACGCCGTCTTGAGCGTGCGCGACCTGAGCGTCTCCTTCGCCACCCGTCAGGGTGTCGTGCGCGCCGTCGACGGGCTCAGTCTCGACGTCGCCGCGAGGGAAGTGGTGGGCATCGTCGGCGAATCGGGCTCGGGCAAGAGCGTGGCCATGTACTCGATGCTCGGGCTGGTGCGCGACGCCAACGCGACGATCTCGGGCAGCGTGGTCTTCGAGGGGCGCGAGATCCTGGGACTGCCCGACAAGGAGATGCAGCCGCTGCGCGGCGGACAGATCGGGATGATCTTCCAAGACCCGATGACGGCGCTGACCCCGGTGTTCTCGGTGGGTTGGCAGATCGTCGAGCAGATCCGTCAACACACCGACATGACCAAGGGGCAGGCCAAGGCGCGGGCCATCGAACTCCTCGCCGAGGTGGGCATCCCCGACGCACGCCGGCGCGTGGATTCCTTCCCCCACGAATTCTCCGGTGGGATGCGCCAGAGGGTGGTCATCGCGATGGCGCTCTCGTGCAACCCCAGACTGCTCATCGCCGACGAGCCCACCACGGCTCTGGACGTGACGACCCAGGCGCAGATTCTCGAGCTCATGGGTCGCCTGCGCGACACCCACGGCTCCTCGATCGTCATCATCACCCACGACATGGGGGTCATCGCCGAAATGGCCGATCGCGTGACCGTCATGTACGCCGGACGGCCAGTGGAGAGCGGACCCGAGGTCGACGTCGTGCGAGCGCCTCGTCACCCCTACACCTGGGGCCTGCTGGGCGCGGTGCCGCGACTCGGCGAGCGCAGCGAACGCCTGGCCACGATCCCCGGCAACGTGATGTCACCGCTCGAGGTGCCCGAGGGCTGCGCGTTCGCTCCGCGCTGCGAGTACGCGATGGCCCAGTGCGCCCAGCGTCCGGCGCTGACCGGAACGGGCCACCAACACGCCTGCTGGCTGGGCGAAGAGCAGCGAGTGGCCATTCGTTCGGACGGGAAGGGAGCCCCATGAGCGACGAGGTCCTCCTGCGTGCCACCGACGTCGTGAAGTCCTTCCAGGTGCGCGGCGGCAAGGTCGGTTCGAAGAAGACCGCGACCGCGGTGAACGGCGTCTCCGTGGACATCCTGCGTGGCGAGACACTGGGGATCGTGGGGGAGTCGGGGTGCGGCAAGTCCACGCTCGCGCGCTGCCTCGTGCAACTGCTCCCGGTGACCTCGGGGAGCGTGGAGTTTCGCGGCACCACGCTGACCGGTTTGTCGCGACGTCAACTGCGCCCCTTCCGCCACGAGATGCAGCTCGTGTTCCAGGACCCCTACGCGTCACTCAACCCGCGGCGCACGGTGGGCGACATCGTGGCCGACCCGCTGCGCATCAACCGCTTCGGCACGTCGGCGCAGATCGACGCGCGAGTGCGCGAACTCTTCGTGACCGTCGGGCTCGATCCCTCGTACGTGCAACGCTATCCCCACGAGTTCTCGGGCGGTCAGCGCCAACGCATCGGCATCGCTCGCTCGCTGGGACTGAACCCCTCACTGGTCGTCGCCGACGAGCCGGTGTCCGCGCTGGACGTGTCGGTCCAGGCCCAGGTGCTCAACCTGATGGCCGACCTCCAGGACGAACTCAAGCTGACGTACCTGTTCATCGCCCACGACCTGGGCGTGGTGCGCCACGTGTCGGACCGGGTGGGCGTGATGTACCTCGGCCAACTGGTGGAACTGGCCGACGCCGACGTCCTCTACGACGAGCCCCTGCACCCCTACACCGAGGCCCTGCTCTCGGCGGTGCCCCAACTCAACGACGGTACCGAGGTGGAGCGCGAGCGCATCGTCTTGAGCGGCGACGTACCCGACCCCGCGGAACGACCCCTCGGCTGCCCCTTCCATCCGCGCTGCGCCTACGCGACCGACGAATGTCGCAGCGAGGACCCCGCGCTGGTGGAGATACGTCCGCGGCGCTTCGTCGCCTGTCATCACCCTCTCGCTCTCACCCACAACATTGGAAAGGACACCGCATGATTCCCGACGCCACCCAGGAGGGCCTGATCCCCTTTCGCGAGTACTCGACGTGGTTTCGCGTCAGCGGCGACCTGTCGTCGCCCAAGACGCCTCTCGTCGTCGCCCACGGAGGTCCGGGGTGCACCCACGACTACGTGCTCTCCATCGCCGAGATCGCCAACACCGGCCGCCCGGTGATCCACTACGACCAGTTGGGCAACGGGAACTCGACGCACCTGCGGGACAAGGGCGGCGACTTCTGGACCGTCGAGCTCTTCCTCGAGGAACTCGACAACCTGTTGGAGTACTTCGGCATCGCGGATCGCTATTTCCTCCTGGGCCAGTCCTGGGGTGGCATGCTCGGCGCCGAGCACGCCATTCGTCAGCCCCGAGGCCTCAAGGCCCTGGTGATATCGAACTCACCGGCTTCGATGGAACTCTGGCTGAGCGAGGCCAATCGCCTTCGCTCCGAACTGCCGCGAGAGGTGGAGGAGGTCCTGGACCGCCACGAGGCGCAGGGGACCCTCGAGGACCCCGAGTACCTCAAGGCCGCCGAGTACTTCTACGCGCAGCACGTGTGCCGCGTGGTGCCCAATCCGCCGGAGGTGGAGCGCACCAACCAGTGGATGAAGATCGACTCAACCGTCTACAACGTGATGAACGGCCCGAACGAGTTCCACGTCATCGGCACTATGAAGGACTGGAGCGTGGTGGAGAAGATCGACCAGATCGTCGCGCCGACCCTGCTGGTCTCGGGTCGCTACGACGAGGCCACGCCTGCCGTGGTCCAGCCCTTCATGGACAAGATCCCCGACGTCCGCTGGGTGATCTTCGAGGAGTCGAGCCACATGCCCTTCGTCGAGGAACCCGAGGCGTACTTCTCCGTCGTCGAGGCCTTCTTGGCGGAACACGACTAACGGGTCGCGAGATAGGCCTGGCCGATGGCCTTCAGGCGTTGGTGCATGCCGCCCATCGGGGTCACGCCGGGGAGGTAGGACTTCTTGACCTTGGCCACCATCGTGTAGTTGGTGTCGACGACGTTGGCGACCGGCGACTGGGCGGTCTGTGAGACGAACTGGTAGGCGTCCATCACCGACAGCCCCGTCAGGTCGGCGACCCAGTGGACCATCTGCACGTGACTGATGCGAAAGGCGTCCTCGAGAGGCTTGGTCGAACCCGTCGTCATGATCTCGGTGTCGCTCTCGATGCGCGGCCACGCGACGGGGGAAGCGCCCTTGATGAGGTCGATCACCATGACGGTGTCCATCGCCGTCTCCACGGCGACGCCGCAGGTCTCTCCCTCGCCCTGACGGGCGTGACCGTCGCCGAAGCTGAAGAGGGCGCCCTCGACGTTGACGCCCAGGTAGCAGGTGACCCCCGAGCGCATCTCCGGGGTGTCCATGTTGCCGCCCCAGTCGCCGGGCGTGAGCGCAGACCGGGCCTCGTGGAGGGCCGGGGCGACCCCCACGGTGCCGTGCATCGGGTCCAGCGGCAGGGTGTAGACGGCGCTCGAGTCGCGGGCCTCGTAGCGGACCGTGCGCTCCTCCTTGTCGAGGTGGTACCGCCAGGTCATCTCGGGCAGCGGAGCGTGCAGCATCTGCGTGAAGCCATTGGCAGTGAGGGCGCCGAACAGGGGAACCGTGGTCGAGAAGCCGGTCGTGTACCGCGGTTCGATGCGGGCGAAGTGCACGGCCAGGACGTCGCCGGGTACGGCCCCCTCGACGTAGAAGGGCCCCGTCTGGGGATTCAGGTACCGGGGGTCGCAGACCTCGCTGGCGTGGTCGTGCTCGGAGCGAATCTTGCCGGCGAAGCAGTCCAAACTCGAGGTGTCGAGGACGGTCCCGGGAGCGAGGGAGGCGCGCGCCTCGGCGCCTCCGAAGGTGTAGACGAGCTGGCTGACGTCGCCGTCGTGGTCCACCTCGTACGTGAGGACCCCCTGCACTTCGTTACCCATGGTCCCTCCTCATTGGTGACGCGAGAATCGTGAACTCGCGGCGCGTACCCACCCGAGACTACGACCACCAAAGCAGAATCCCGGGCCAGGGCCCGGGATTCTGCGGCAAATGTGTGCGGGAGACTAACCCTTGACGGCCTTCTTGAAGGTCGAACCGATCGAGACCTTGGGAGCGCGCGAAGCGGCTACCTGGATGGCCTCACCAGTCTGGGGGTTGCGAGCCGTGCGAGCCTTGCGCTCGACGCGCTCGAAGGACAGGAAGCCTGACAGCACGATCTTCTCGCCCTTGGCGACGTTCTCGACGACGACGTCTTCGAACGCGCGCAGGAACTCAGACGCTGCAGCCTTCGTAGCGCCGCTCTCGGCAACAATTGCATCTACCAACTCGGCCTTGTTCACCGGTCGACTCCTTACTCTTCGTTAATGCGGACTGGGAGAGTTCCCTGAACCGGAGCCATCTTTATCGCTAAAACGCTGCAATTTAGGGATTTCGACCACATTTTTAGGGTGTCGGACCCTGTGGAAATCGAGTAATACCTGACCAAACGCCATTTTATAACCTTCGATACCATCGATCGGGGGGTGCCCTCACCTACGATGGAGGCATGGAAGCCTTTAATCGTCAGCATTTGAACCACTTGGTGTCACGCGAGCGCGAGCTCTACCGCCGCGACCATCCGCGTTCGGCGGCCGTGCACGAGGCGAGTCGCAACCTCTTCGCCAAGGTGCCCATGACGTGGATGAACAAGTGGGCCGGGGGCTTCCCCCTGGCCTTCGCCGAGGCCCACGGCGCGATCATCGTCGACGTCGACGGTCACGAACTGGTGGACTTCGCGCTCGGCGACACCGGGGCCATGGCCGGGCACTCGCCCGAGCCCCTCGTGCGGGCGCTCAACGAACGCGTGGGGCGCCGAGGCGGCGTGACCACCATGCTGCCCACCGAGGACGCGCAGTGGGTGGCCCACGAGTTGAGCCGGCGATTCGGCCTCGCCCAGTGGTCCTTCAGCCTCTCGGCGACCGACGCCAACCGGTGGCTGTTGCGTCTCGTGCGGCTGGTCACCCAGCGCCCGAAGATCCTCGTCTTCTCCTACTCCTACCACGGCAGCGTGGACGAGACCTTCGTCGTGCTCGACGAGAGGGGACGGCCCGCCGTTCGCCCCGGGAGCGTGGCGCCGGCGGTCGACCCCACCAGCACGACACGCGTGGTCGAGTTCAACGACCTCGAGGGACTCGAGCGCGAGCTGCGCCACGGCGACGTGGCGGCGGTCCTGACCGAGCCCGCCTTGACCAACATCGGCATCGTCCTGCCCGAGCACGGCTTCTTCGAGGGAGTGCGGCGGCTCTGCGACGAGACCGCGACCCTGCTGATCGTGGACGAGACCCACACCTTCTCCGCCGGTCCCGGTGGTGCGACGCGGCGCTACGACCTGCGTCCCGACGCCCTGACCATCGGCAAGTCACTGGGCGGGGGCGTGCCCTGTGGGGCCTACGGCCTGAGCGAGGAGCTGGCGGCGCGGGTCCTGGCCTCGCTGGGGGGCGGGGCCGACATCGTCGACGTCGGGGGAGTCGGCGGGACCCTCGCGGGCAACGCCCTCAGTTTCGCGGCGATGCGCGCGGTGCTCGCAGAGGTCCTCACCGACGACGCCTTCGGACCCATGGAGGTGCTGGCCACCTCCTTCGCCCAGGGCGTGCGCGACGCCATCGATCGCCGGGGCCTGCCCTGGTCGGTCAGCCAACTCGGCACGCGCTGCGAGTACCGCTTCATGAACCCCGCTCCGCGCAACGGTGGCGAGTCCGCCGCGAGCGCCGATCCGGCGCTGGAGGACTACCTGCACCTCTACGGCGTCAACCGGGGGGTCTTGTTGACCCCGTTCCACAACATGGCCCTGATGTGCCCGGCCACGACGTCGGCGCACGTGGCGCACCACCAGGCGGTGTTCGAGGCCGCCCTGGACGAGTTGGTCGCCTAGAAACGGCTGCGACGACCCGGCCTCCTAGGATGGGACGGTGAGTAGCTTCGTCGATTCGGCCCAACTGCACGCCAAGGCCGGCGACGGCGGGGCGGGTTGCGTCTCCTTCCGTCGTGAGGCCCACGTGGCCAAGGGCGGCCCCGACGGGGGCGACGGCGGACGCGGGGGCGACGTCTGGCTGGTGGCGGACCACAACCAGTCCTCCCTCCTGGGCTTTCGAGACCATCCCTTCCGGCGCGCCACCGACGGTCAGCACGGCACCTCCAAGCGCATGCACGGCTCCAGTGGCAAGGACATCCTGGTCGCGGTGCCCGTGGGCACGCTGGTCTACTCCCAAGACGGTGAGTTGCTGGTCGACCTGGCGGGACCCGGCGACCGCTGGAGGGCGGCCGAAGGCGGTCTCGGCGGCCAGGGCAACAACCGCTTCCTCTCCAACCAGCGCCGGGCCCCGGCCTTCGCCGAGCAGGGCGAGGTGGGCGAGGAGCGCTGGTACAACCTCGAACTGAAGCTGCAGGCCGACGTCGCGCTCATCGGCTTTCCCAACGTCGGCAAGTCGACTCTGATCGCGCGGGTCTCGGCGGCGCGGCCCAAGATCGCGGACTACCCCTTCACCACCCTCGTGCCGAACCTGGGCGTGGTGCGCGTGGGCGCGCGCTCGGGTCGTCCCCAGGACGCCACGGAGTTCGTCATGGCGGACATCCCCGGATTGATCGAGGGCGCCGCCGAGGGTCGGGGTCTGGGCCACGACTTCTTGCGTCACGTCGAACGCGCCCGGGTTCTGTGCGTCCTCATCGACCTGTCGGAGTACGCGCCGGTCGGCCCGCAGGAGCAGCTGGCCATCTTGCTGCGCGAGCTCGGTGACTACCAGGCGGACCTCCTCGAGCGCCCGCGCGTGATCATCGGGTCCAAGGGCGACGTCGCGGCGCACGCGCTCGAGGGGGCCCCGGTCGTCTCGGCGGTGACCGGGGCCGGCATCGACACGCTGCTCAACCGACTGGCCGGACTGGTCAACGAGGTGCGCGCCCGCGAGGCTCTCGAGAACGACCATCGTGTGGTCATCCACCGGCCCGTGCCCGAGGAGGTCGCGGTGGAGAAGGTCGGCGAATCGCGCTGGCTCGTGCACGGACGTCCCGCCGAGCGCGCGGTGCGCTTCCAGGACCTCACCGACGACCAGGCCTTGGCCGAGGTCGTGCGACGCCTCAAGGACTTGGGCGTCGATCGCGTCCTCACCCGCGCGGGCGTGCGCGACGGCGACGAGGTGACCATCGGGCCGCTGACGCTCGAGTGGTGGCGCGACGACGCCAGCGCCGGGCTGGACCGCGGCGATCACCACCGCGCCACCCGCCGGGAGCGCCTGGCGCGCCACGGGCGACTCGACGGCGTCGGGGGCGACGAGGACGGCGATGACCAGTCGTAGCGTGGTCGTCAAGATCGGCACCACCTCCGTCACCGACGCGCGGGGCGGGATCGCCCACGACGTGCTCGACGCCGTCGCCGCGGACGTGGCCGCGCTGCGCGCCGAGGGATGGTCGGTCGTGGTCGTGACCTCGGGGGCCATCACGGCCGGCTGGGCCGAGGTGGGCGAGGGCCGTCCCCGACCCAGTGAGTCGATCACCCTCCAAGCGGTGAGCGCCGTGGGTCAGCCCCTCTTGATGGACGCCTGGCGGCGGGCCTTCGCCACGCAGCACCTGGCCGTGGGCCAAGTGCTGTTGGCGCCGTTGGACTTCTCGCACCGTGGACAGTACCTCCACGCCCGTTCCACGCTCGAGGCCCTGGGGAGCCTGGGCGTGGTCGCCGTGGTGAACGAGAACGACGCGGTGGCCGACGAGGAGATCCGCTTCGGCGACAACGACCGCCTGGCGGCGCTGGTGGCCAATCTGGTGGCCGCGAGCCACCTGGTGCTCTTGACCGACACGCCGGGACTCTTGACCGCCGATCCGCGACTCGACCCCACGGCCACCCTGATCGACGTGGTCGCCTCGATCGACACCTCCCTCGAGGGCGTGGCGGGTCGCAGCCGCTCGGGGGTCGGGTCCGGCGGGATGGCCTCGAAGGTGGCCGCCGCGCGCATGGCGACGTGGTCGGGGGTGACGACGGTGATCGCGCCGGCGCGCGAGGCGACGCCGCTGCGCCGGGCGGTGCGCGGTCAGCACGACTTCGGCACGACCTTCGAACCGCGCCCCGAGCGGCTCTCGGCGCGCAAGGCCTGGATCGCCTTCGCGGTGGCCTCCGCGGGGACGCTGCGGATCAACCAGGGCGCGCTGCAGGCCCTGGAGAACCACGGACGCAGCCTGCTGCGGGTGGGGGTGGAGTCCTTCAGCGGTGACTTCGTCGAAGGTGACGCGGTGGAGATCCTCGGACCCCAGGACCAGCTGCTGGCCAAGGGCCTGGTGCGGGTCAGCGCCGAGGGGCTGGTCGACGGCGACGACGTGGTGGTGCACCGCGACGACCTCGTGCTCCTGCGGATGTCCTAGAGCACTCCGGTACGCTGGGGTCATGACGAGTTCACTCGAGGCCCAGGGCCTGCGCGTGCGCGAGGCGTCGCGCGCCCTCGCCCAGGCCAGCGACCAACAACGAACGGCCGTGCTGGCGCGGGTGGCTGACGAACTCAAGAACCGCGAGGGCGAACTGCTGGCGATCAACGCTCTCGAGGTCGACGCCTACGACGAGTCCGGGGCCGGCAAGGACCGTCTGACCCTCACCAGCCAGCGCGTCACCGCGATGGCCGACGCCCTGCGCGACATCGCCGCCTCCGCCGACCCGCTCTTCGAGAGCGTCGACGCCGGGGTGCGACCCAACGGACTGCGCGTCGAGCGACTTCGCGTGCCCCTGGGTGTCATCGGCGTGGTCTACGAGAACCGGCCCAACGTCACCAGCGACGTCGCGGGACTGTGCGTGCGTAGCGGCAACGCCGCCTTCCTGCGCGGTTCGTCGTCGGCGCAGCGCTCGAACCAGTTCATCGTCGACCTCTGGCGCGCCGCCCTCGGCGCCGAGGGCCTGCCGGCCGACGGCGTCGCCCTCGTCCAGGACACCTCGCACGCCGCTGCGGTGTCCTTCATGCAGCTCACCACCGTCCTGGACTGCCTGATCCCTCGCGGGGGCCCCAGCCTGATCGCCGCCATGCGCGAACACGCTCGCGTCCCCTTCGTCCTCGACGGTGACGGCAACTGCCACGTCTTCGTCGACGAGAGTGCCGATCTGGCGATGGCGCTCGACATCGTGGTCAACGCCAAGACGTCGCGTCCGGGCGTGTGCAACGCGGCCGAGACGCTGCTCGTGCACCAGGGGGTGGCGACGGAGTTCTTGACGATGTTGTCGGCGGCGATGCCCCAGGTCCAGCTGCGCGGCGACGAGCGCACGCTCGGCGTGGTCGCCACGGCCACGCCCGCCACGGTCGAGGACTACGAGCGCGAGTTCCTCGACCTGATCATGGCGGTCAGGGTGGTCGATTCGCTGGACGAGGCCATCGCTCACGTCGGGCGCTACGGGACCGGCCACTCCGAGGCCATCGTCACCGGCGACCCGGAGCACGCCGACGCCTGGGTCCGCCGGGTCGACGCCGCCGCGGTCCTCGTCAACGCCTCGACGCGCTTCGTCGACGGGGGCGAGCTGGGTCTGGGCGGCGAAGTCGGAATCTCGACCCAGAAGCTCCACGCCCGCGGCCCGATGGGCCTGCGCGAGCTCACCTGCCTCAAGTGGGTCCTGCGCGGCGAGGGGCAGGTGCGGTGAGCGCCCTGGACCCCCGCGAGGAACTGGCGCAACGACTCGGACTGAGCGAGGTGCCGCCGGTGCGCTTCGCGTCGCCCGAGGAGCTGCGCGTTCGACTGGCCGAGCACGACTACCTCAGCTCCGACGCCATCTCCTCGGTGACCTTCCTGGCCGACCGACTGGCCAAGCCCATCCTCGTGGAGGGTCCCGCCGGTACCGGCAAGACCGCGCTGGCCAAGGCGGTCGCCGAGGCCGTCGGCGCGCGCCTGATCCGCCTGCAGTGCTACGAGGGTCTCGACGAGTCCAAGGCGCTCTACGAGTGGAACTACCGCAAGCAGTTGCTGCGCATCCAGGCCGGGCGTGCCGGCGACGCGTCGGAGAACTGGGCCGAACTCGAAGAGGACATCTTCGCCGAGGAGTTCCTGCTGACGCGGCCCCTCCTCGAGGCCATCACGGCCACTGAGCCGGTGGTCCTGTTGATCGACGAGGTGGACCGCGTGGAACTCGAGACCGAGGCGCTGCTGCTCGAGATCCTCTCGGAGTACCAGGTGTCGATCCCCGAGCTCGGTACCCTCAAGGCCCGCCAGGTCCCGATGGTGTTCCTCACCTCCAACAACACCCGCGAACTCTCCGAGGCGTTGAAGCGGCGCTGCCTCTACCTGCACGTCGGCTACCCCGACGTGCAGCGCGAGCGCGACATCATCCTCTCGCGCGTCCCGGGCATCTCCACGGCCCTGGCCGAGCAGATCGCCGAGGTGGTGCGCACCCTGCGCAGCGTCGACCTGAAGAAGTCGCCCTCGGTGTCGGAGACCTTGGACTGGGCCCGCACGCTCGTGATCCTGGGCCGCGACGAACTCGGTGAGGAGCTGGTCACCCAGACCCTGCACATCCTGCTCAAGTACCAGTCCGACATCGACAAGGCCGCCCGCGAGATCTTCGGACGCGCGTCCTAGCCCGTGCTCGACATCCTGAGCTCCTTCGTCGCGGAGTTGCGCACGGTCGGGCTGCCCGTCTCGATGAGCGAGACGGTCGACGCGGCGCGGGCGCTCGAGACCATCGACGTGTCCGACGAGTCGCTGTTCCGCTTCTCCCTGAGGTCCACGCTGGTCAAGAGCGGGGACCACCTCGACGCCTTCGACACGGCCTACGAGGTCTTCTTCGCCGCCCGGCACGCCGGTGACGACCACGACGTCGAGACCTCCGCCGCCCCACCCGATCGGCCCTCGCGCGACGAGGCCCGCCCGCCGGGCGACGCCCCCCAGCGTTCGGCCTCGGAACTGGCCGAGGAGCTCTTCGCCGCCCTGGCCGACTACGACCGCCGGGCCCTGCGCCAGCGCGCCGCCGAGGCCGTGGGACGTTACGCGGGCATCGAGCCGGGACGCCCCGTGGGGGGCGCCTACTACCTCTACCGCACCGTGCGTCACCTGGAGCTCGGTGAGATGGAGAAGCGACTCGCGGCCCTGCGTCTGGGCGACGACGGCGACGCCCTCGAGCGGCGACTGGCCGCGGACGAGGCCCACGAGCGCGTGGCGGCCTTCACGGCGATGCTCCAGGAGGAGATCCGCGAGCGCCTCGTCGAGGACCGCGGTGCGGAGGCGCTCGCGGCCTCGGTGCGCGAGACCCTGCCCGAGGACGTCGACGTCATGCACGCCACGCGCGAGGAGATGGCCCAGCTCGAGCGCGCGCTGCGTCCCCTGAGCCGCAAGCTCGCGGTGCGCCTGGCCCGGCGCCGGCGCCGGCGACACCGCGGTCCGATCGACCTGCGCCACACCGTGCGCAGCTCGTTGTCGACCGGCGGCGTGCCCATCGACGTGCGCTTCAAGCCGCCCCGCCCCGCCAAGCCCGAGATCATCGTGATCGCCGACGTCTCGGGTTCGGTGGCCTCCTTCGCGCGCTTCACG
>CAIORQ010000052.1 GCA_903860745.1 uncultured Actinomycetes bacterium
CCAGCCGCTGGGCCAGCGCCACGTCGATGCGCTCGGGAAGCGCCTCGAGGACCGCCCCGACGCTCTTGAAGAGGGCGACGCGCGCGCGCGGGTTCATCCGCTAGTGGCGCGAGGATCGGCTCAGGCGACGCGGTCGACGCCCGTGCATCCGCGACGCGCGTTCGATGACGGGCTTGGGTGCGGGACGTGCGGCGATCTGCCAGACGCGCGAGAAACGCCCGATTGCGGTTCCCGTGGTCAGCACCAGCATGATCCACAGCACCGGCACGAAGATCACCGGCGACAAGAGTGCGACGCCGAGCAGGACCATGCGCTCGGCGCGTTCCATCAGTCCGCCCTTGGCCGACAGGCCCAGGCTCTCCGCCTTGGAACGCTGGTAGGAGATCAGGAAGAACGTGGTCAAGAGCGCGAAGGGCAAGAGCACCAGTCCGCCCGGGTGATGGCGCTCGACATAGAACGCGACTCCCGCGAGCATCGCGGCGTCCGAGACGCGGTCGATGACCGAATCGAAGAAGCTACCGCGCTGACTGGCCCGCTGCGAGGCCTTGGCGACCGCGCCGTCGAGCATGTCGTGCGCCCCGGTGAGGATCAACAGCACGATGGCCACCACGAAATAACCCTCGGCGATGCACCAGCCCGTGGCCACCGCGAAGACCAGTCCCGAACCCGTCAGGACGTCGGCCGAGAAGCCGGCACGGACCAGCCACCGACCCACGGGGGCGGTGGTGGCATCCAGTGATTGGCGGAACTTCCCGTCGAACATCGCTCTCCCAGGTCTCCAGTGAAGTCTACCGAGGGGTGGGGCGTGGGGCCTACCCGAAGTGGACGACCACCTTGTTCCAGGTCGAGGCCAGCGATTCGGGCAGCACGCGCGTCTCGGCGATGGTGCTCATGAAGTTCGTGTCACCGTTCCAGCGAGGCAGGGCGTGCGCGTGCAGGTGCTTGGGGATCCCCGCGCCCGCCGCCTGACCCAGGTTCATGCCGACGTTCATCCCGTCGGCGCCGTAGGCCGCCTCGAGCGCGATGACCGTGCGCCGCAGGGTGAGGAAGAAGCTCGCGTACTCCGCCTCGCTGAGGTCACCGAGCCCCGCCACGTGGCGCCGTGGCAGCACGAGCAGGTGGCCCGAGCCGTAGGGGAAGGCGTTGAGGGTGACGAAGCTGTCGTCGTCGCGCCACAGGACGCCCGACTCCTGAGAGGGCTCCATCGCGGCCAAGGAGCAGAAGACGCACTCCCCCTCGCCGCGCGCGTTGGCCGCGGCGTCCGGGCTCGTGACGTAGACCTCTCGCCAGGAGGCGGCGAAGCGCTCAAGTGGCACGGGTGAGTTCCGGTGAACCGTGCGAGGCGACCTCGTCACGCAGACGCGAGCGAAACTCCTCGACGGCGACGCCGCGCTCGGGGTCGTTGGCCCCGCGGGCGTTCACGCCGACGGTGCGCGCGGCCACGTCGTCGTCTCCGACGACCAGGATGTAGGGGACCTTCTCCATCTTCGCGTGACGGATCCGGGCACCCAGGGGCTCGTTGGCCGCGCCCACGCTGACCCGCAGGCCGTCCTCACGCAGTGCGGCGGCCACCTGGTGGGCGTAGTCGTCGTGATCGTCACGCACGCCGAGCACCACCACCTGCTCGGGCGACATCCAGGTCGGCATGTTTCCGGCGTAGTGCTCGATGAGGATCGCCATGAAACGCTCCACCGTGCCGAAGAGGGCGCGGTGGATCATGATCGGCTGGTGGCGGGCGTTGTCCGCGGCGACGTAGGCGGCCTCGAAACGCTGGGGCGTCTGGAAGTCCAGCTGGATCGTCGAGAGCTGGTGCGTGCGGCCGATGGCGTCGCGTGCCTGCACCGATATCTTGGGGCCGTAGAAGGCTCCCCCGCCCTCGTCGAGGACCAGCTCGAGCTCCGCGGCCCGAGCGACGTCGGCCAGGGTCGACTCGGCCTCACTCCACTCCTCATCGCTGCCCACGGCCTTGCCCTCGGGGCGCGTCGAGAGCTCGAGGTAGAAGTCGTTGAGTCCGAAGTCGCGCAGCAGCCCCAGCACGAAGTTGAGCAGGTCGCTCAACTCCTGACGCATTTGTTCGCGGGTGCAGAAGATGTGCGCGTCGTCCTGGGTCATCCCACGCACGCGCGTCAGGCCGTGCACGGCGCCGGACTTCTCGTAGCGGTAGACCGTGCCGAACTCGAACATCCGCAGGGGCAGTTCGCGGTACGAGCGCTGACGCGCCTTGAAGATGAGCACGTGGAAGGGGCAGTTCATCGGCTTGAGGTAGTACTGCTGTCCGTCGTCGAGCTCCATGGGTGGGTACATCCCCTCGGCGAACCACTCGAGGTGTCCCGAAGTCTCGAAGAGCACCGACTTGGTGATGTGCGGTGAGTTCACGAACTCGTAGCCGCCCGCGACGTGGCGCGCGCGCGAGTACTCCTCCATCACCCGGCGCATCGTGCCGCCCCGGGGGTGAAAGACGGCCAGCCCTGGTCCGAGCTCGCTGGGGAAGGAGAAGAGGTCCATCTCCGCGCCGAGTCGCCGGTGGTCGCGCTTCTCGGCCTCCTCGAGCATCGTGAGGTGGGCCTCGAGGGCCTCCTTGGACTCCCAGGCCGTGCCGTAGATGCGCTGGAGCTGCGGACGCTTCTCGTCGCCGCGCCAGTACGCCCCGGCGACGCGCATCAATCTGAAGTGGCCGAGCCGTTTGGTCGAGGGCACGTGCGGACCCCGACAGAGGTCTTGGAACTCGGGCGTGTTCGAGTAGGTCGAGACCACCGAGCCGCCGATCTCGGTGGCGTCCTCGGGGTTGGCGCCCGCCCCCACACCGGCGATGATCTCCACCTTGAAGGGCTGGTCCTTGAAGAGTTCGAGTCCCTCGTCGATCGAGTACTCCGAGCGCAGGAAGGGCTGGTCCTCCGCGACGATGGCGCGCATGACGGACTCGATGCGACCGAGGTCGTCGTCGCTGAAGCGCGCGCCGTGGGGCAGCTCGAAGTCGTAGTAGAAGCCGTCGCGGATGGCCGGACCGATCGCGTAGTGAGCGCCCGGCCACAGCCGCAGGACCGCCTGGGCCAGCACGTGCGCGGTGGAGTGACGCAGGACCTCGCACCCGAGGTCGCTCGCCGGGGTGACGATGGCCACGACGTCGCCGTCGTGCAACGGGCGGGTCAGGTCGGTGAGCTCGCCGTTCACCTGGGCCGCCAGGGCGTCCTTGGCCAGGCGTGGACCGATGGCCGCGGCCAGGTCGCGCGCGCTGGCGCCTTCGTCGAGCTCACGGGTACTGCCGTCTGGGAGTTGAACTTCGATCACCGACATGACGCCTTTCCTCGCCTACAGCGTAATGCCGAGCAGCGTCGCCGCCGAGGCCACGTTGGCCCCCGCGTGCGCCGCCGCGTCGACGGCACCCAGCGCGGCGGGACAGTCCAGGTCGTCGTCGAGGGCCTCGCGCACCTCGTCGAGCACCGAACTGGGTCGACCGTTGAGGGTCGAACGCCAGGTCGCCAGACGCGACTGCGCTTGAGCCAAGAGCTCGTCGCGCCACTCCCAGTCCTCGCGGTAGTGCTGGCCCAGCATCGCCAGGCGCACCGCCGCGGGCTCGGCGCGCTCGGCCAGGTCCGAGACGAACACGAGATTGCCGAGGGACTTGGACATCTTGGTGCCGTCGAGTCCGACCAGGCCCACGTGGAGCCAGTGGCGCACGAAGGGTCGACCGGTCACCGACTCGCTCTGGGCCGCCTCACACTCGTGGTGCGGGAAGGCCAGGTCCCTTCCGCCGCCGTGAACGTCGACGGTGTCACCGAGTTCGCGTCTGGCCAGCGCGGAACACTCGATGTGCCAGCCGGGTCGCCCAGCACCCCAGCGAGACTCCCAGGCCGGTTCGTCCTCCAGGGAGGGCTGCCACAGGACGAAGTCCAGGCCGTCGCGCTTACGCGGATCGTCGGGGTTGCCGCCGTGCTCCTTGGCCAGACGCAGCATTCCCTCACGGTCCTCGTGACTGACCTGGCCGAATCGCGAGAAGCTGGAGGCTTCGAAGTAGACCCAGCCATCGACCTCGTAGGCGTGACCGGCGTCGACGAGTTCGCCGATCATCGTCAATATCTCGGGGATCGCCCCGGTGGCCCGAGGTTCGGAGTAGACCGGCGCCAGATTGATGAGTTGCATGTCGCGCTCGAACTTGGCCATCTCGCGCGCCGCCAGGTCGAGGTAGTTCACCCCGAGTTGGCGCGCCTTGCGCAAGATGTCGTCATCGACGTCGGTGACGTTGCGCACGCAACGCGTCTCGTGACCCGCGTCCCTCAAACGGCGTTGGAGGATGTCGAAGGTCAAGTAGACGAAGGCGTGGCCCATGTGCGCGGCGTCGTAGGGCGTGATGCCGCAGCTGTAGAGCGTCACGCGATGCGTCGGCGCCAGGTCGAAGACGCCGCGTCGGGCGGTGTCGTAGAGCCGCATCAGTGCGCGAGCCCCGCGAGACGCACGTAACTGTGGGCCTTGTGGCGGATGTTGATCGAGATGCACACCGCCGTGAAGGCCTCCACGGCGCTGGCCAGGGACATCGATCCCGCGATCACCGCGTGCAGTCCCGGCATGGCCTCGACCATCTCGGCGACCTGGTCGCGTGCGCCCGCCACGTCACCGAAGATCACCACGTCGGCGTCGAGGTCGCTGTCCAGGTCGACCATCTCGGAGGCGGGGAGGTGATGGAAGGCGCCGACGACACTGGACCGCGGCAGGGCGAAGGCGATCTGGGCGGCCATCGAACCGCGAGGCGGGTACAGGGGGATCAGTTCGCGACCTTCGCGGGCGAGGGCGTTGACCATGGAGATGACCACCTTGCCGGCCAGCGCTTCGCCGACGGCCTTGACCGTGGCGACCGCCGAGTCCCAGGGCGTCGCCACCACGACCACGTCGCAGGCCGCCGCAGCGTCGTTGCCCGATCCGCTCACCGATCCCGCGCCGCGCGGCACCAGACCAGCGGCCACCCCGGCTGCGCGTTCGGCGTCACGAGAACCGAGGACCACGTCGTAGCCTGCGCTGGCCAATCGGATCGCCACCCCTTGTCCGGCGGGACCCGTCCCGCCCAGAATTCCCACAGTGCCCATCGCACACCCTTTCGATAGTTCAACTTCAGTACGCTAACAAGATGGCACTACTGACGAGTCACCGCATCTTGGTCACCGGCGTCCTCACCGAGGATTCCCTGGCCTTCGGAATCGCCAAGCGGGCCCTCGAGGAGGGGGCGACGGTCGCACTCACCGGGGCTGGTCGAGGGGCGTCCCTGACCCGGCGCACGGCGCGCAAACTCGCGGAGTTCGGCGACGTGGGTGAGGTCATCGACCTCGACGTCACGGACCCCGAGCAGATCGCCGCGGCGGTCACGGCGGTGGAGGAGCGCTTCGGCTACCTCGACGGCCTGGTTCACGCGATCGGTTTCGCCCCCCAGACCTGCCTCGGCGGGGGCATGTTCGTCGCTCCTTTCGAGGACGTGTCGACCGCCATGCAGATCTCGACCTACTCTCTCGCCGCCCTCGTCGGGGCCTTCCGCCCGCTCCTGGCCAAGAGCGAGGCGGTCGGCGGCGCCTCGGTGATCGCCCTGGACTTCGACGCCACCAGGGCCTACCCGGTGTACGACTGGATGGGCGTGATGAAGGCCGGCCTGGAGTCGCTGGGTCGCTACCTCGCGCGCCAGGTCGGGGGCGAGAACATCCGGGTCAACATGTTGGCGGCGGGACCCATCCGCACGATGGCGGCCAAGTCCATCCCCGGTTTCGAGATATTCGAGGACACCTGGGCCGAGCGCGCGCCCCTCGGCTGGGACATCCACGACTCCTCGGGCGTCGCCGACACCGCGGTCGCCCTCCTGTCTCCCCTTCTGCGTCAGACGACCGCGTCAATCATCCACGTCGACGGCGGCGCCCACGCCATGGGCTGAGGCCTGCGGGGCGAACTGCGTCTCGTAGAGGTGGCGGTACAGACCGCCGATGGTGAGCAGTTCGTCGTGGGTGCCACGCTGCACGATGCGTCCCGCGTCGATGACCAGGATCTGGTCGGCGTTGCGGATCGTCGACAGTCGGTGCGCGATGACCAGCGAGGTGCGCTCGGCCATGGTCTCGTCGAGCGCCCGCTGCACCGCCGCCTCGCTCTCGTTGTCCAGGTGGGCGGTCGCCTCGTCGAGCACCACCAGTCGAGGGGCCTTGAGCAGCAAGCGCGCCAGAGCCACTCGCTGCTTCTCGCCTCCGCTGAGGCGATAGCCGCGCTCACCGACCACGGTGTCCAGTCCCAGGGGCAGGCTGTCGACGAGTGAGGCGATCTGGGCCGACTCGAGCGCCGCCCGGACCTCGGCGTCACTGGCCTCGGGACGGGCGAAGAGCAGATTGGCGCGGATTGTGTCGTGGAAGAGGTGGGGGTCCTGGGTGACGACCCCGACCACGGCGTTGAGTGACGCCGTGGTGGCGTCGCGCAGGTCGACGCCGTTGATCGTGACGGAGCCCGCGGTCACGTCGTAGAGCCGCGAGACGAGCATCGACATGGTGGTCTTGCCAGCCCCCGAGGGTCCCACCAGGGCGGTCATCGTGCCGGGGGCCACCTCGAAGGACACGTCGTGCAGCACCGAGGTGCGCTCGACCCGCTCGAGTCTCGCCACCGCCTCCAGGGAGGCCAGGGAGACGTCCTCGGCACCGGGGTAGACGAAGTCGACGTGCTCGAAACGCAGTGTCGCGGGGCCGTCGGGAATGTCGACGGCGTCGGGCGACTGTTTGATCATGGGCTCGAGGTCGAGAACCTCGAAGAGACGTTCGAAACTGACCATCGCCGACATGAAGTCGATGTTGAGGTTCGACAGCTGGGTCAGCGGGGCGTAGAGCCGCGTGAGGTAGGCGGTCAGCGCCACCACGGTACCCGCGGTGAGCGCGCCGTGCAGGACGGCCACGCCACCGAATCCGTAGGCGAAGGCCGTGGCCAGGGAGGCGGTCAGCGACAGTCCGACGAAGAAGAATCGCTGATACGTGGCTTGGCGGATGCCGATGTCGCGCACCTGTCCGGCCCGACTCTCGAAATGGGCGAGCTCGTCGCTGGGGCGACCGAAGAGCTTGACGACCATGGCTCCGGCGACGTTGAAGCGCTCGCTCATCACCATGTTCATCTCGGCGTTGAGTTCCATCCCGCGCTGGAACAAGGTGCCCAGGCGCCGGCCGACGGTGCGCGCAGGTATCAGGAACGCCGGCACCAACACCAGCGCCACCACGGTGATGGGCCAGCTCAGGTAGAACATCACGCACAAGATGATGGTGAGGAGGACGGCGTTGCCCGCCACGTTGGAGAACAGGTCGGTGAAGGCCTGCTGGGCCCCGATCACGTCGTTGTTGAGCCGGCTGATGAGTGCCCCGGTCTGGGTCCGCGAGAAGAAGGCGATGGGCATCTCCTGGATGTGCCGGTAGACCCGGGCGCGCAAGTCGAAGATCAGACTCTCCCCGATCACCGCGGACGCGCGACGCTGGAACAAGGACAAGCCGGCGTCGGCCAGCGCCAGTGCCGCGGTCAGGGCCGCCAGGCCGATCACCACGCGGTCATTGGGATGGCTCAGGTGCGGCCGAGTGATGATGTTGATGATGCCCCGCAGGATCAGTGGGGAGATCGAGGAGATGATCGAATCGATGATCACCGCCACCAGGAAGACGATGATCATGGGGCGATAGGCCCGCGCGAAGGTGAGCATCCGCGGCAGGGTCCCCTTCTTGATCCGGTGCTCGAGGATGTCGCGATTGCGACGGAACGACGCCATCCCCCGTCCGCCCCCGCCGCCACCGTGCATGCTCATCGCGACTCCTTCGCCCCACGCAGTGTAGGAAGTCCTCGCGAGGCAGCGAGCACGTTCAGGCGCCCAGGGCCGTGGCGACGATGAGCGTCCCCAGAGCGCACATCACGCAGCCCCCGATGGAGCGCAGCACCACCAGTCGACGAGGCGAGCCCGCCAACCACTCTCGCGCGGTTCCCGCGATGAGACCCCAGGTCCCGTCGCTACAGAAGGCCATCACGCTGAAGAGCACCCCGAAGACGACCAGCTGGGTCGTGATGTGACCCGCCGAGCGCTTCACGAAATGAGGGAAGACGGCCGCGAAGAACACCAGGGACTTGGGGTTCAAGACGCCCACGGTGAAGCCCTGGCGCACGATGCGACCGGCCCCGGGCCGGTCGGCCTCACGCTGGGTCATGGCGTGGGCGTGGGCGTGACGGTGGCGTAGCGCGTCAGCACCGAGATAGATCAGGTAACAGCCCCCGAGGAGTTGGAGCACCACCGAGAGGCTCCGCGAGTGCGACAGCAGTGGTCCCAGACCGAAGGCCACCACCAAGGACAACAGCAGCGTGCCCAGGGTGTTGCCGAGCACCGTGAGCACCGCCACCGTGCGTCCCCAGGCGACACCGCGGGCCAGGGTGAACAGCACGCTGGGTCCGGGCACCATGATGATGATGATCGAGGCGACGAAGAACTGGGTCAGGTGCGAGGCGTCGATCACGCGGTCCTCCGTGCGACCACCCACTCGAGCGCCTTGAGACTGAGCCCGATGCTGAAGCCGATGCTGAGAGCGAAGAAGGCCGTGCCCACCCCGACGACCCCACCCATGAACCAGCCGACGACCAGCACCACGATCTCCAGGAGCAGTCGGACGTAGACCACGCTGACGTCGAAGCGCCGATGCAGGCTCGTCATGAGCCCGTCGCGCGGTCCCGGTCCCAGGCCCGTCGTGAGGTACAGGGCACTGCCCACACCGATCGCCGCGACGCCTCCGAGCATCATGAGCCCTCTCGCCACCGGGCTCGAGGGCGTCGCGACGTGCGCGGCGGTGAGGTCGAGCGCGTAGGCGATGATCACCAGATTCGCGAGGGTCCCCAAGCCGGGACGCTCCCGCAGGGGCCACCACGCGAGCAGCACGACCGCCGAGATCATGGCGGTCGCCCAGCCGAGGGACAGTCCCGAGCGATGCGACACGCCCTCGGCGAAGACCGTCCAGGGCGTCGCGCCCCAGTGCGACGCGACCAACAGACCCTCGCCCACACCGAAGAGGCTGAGCCCGATTACCAGTGGGGCCACCATCGGGGCGCGTAGCGCCCAGGGACTGGTGGCCCGCCACGGGGTGGTTGGTATGCGGTGGCTGAGTGCGGGCACCGGAAAAGGCTACCGGGCAACCCGAAGGTTGCCCGGTAGCCAGTATCCACCGTTGGGGAGGACCGCCTAGTGGTGGTGACGCAGGACCGCCAGCCGGTGCTGGATGAGCGCGTTGTGGAAGATCCAGTTGTGCTCGGTCCCGATCCAGACGTTGGTCGCCGTCACCGAGTTGGTGACGCCCGACAGGGCCGGACCCATGCCCACCACGACGTCACCGGTCAAGACCGACGCCAGGCTCGAGGCCTGGCCATCGAGCTGGTACACGGTCGTCGCCGTCACGTCAATGGTCAGGGAGGCACCGTAGAAGCCCGTCACCGAGATGACGTTGCCCGCGACGGCGGTCACCTTGCCGATGATGACCATCTGGCGGACGGTCACCGAGAACGCCGTGGTCGGCGTGGCGCCGTTGGCGGCCACGCGTACGACGTCACCCACGTTGACCGCGGCGATCGTCGCCACCCGGCGACCCGAGTAGTAGTTCGTGGCGTTCGTGAGCATGAAGGTCACCGCAGAAGAGCCCGCCGCCATCGGCTGGACGGTCAGCGAGGTCGCGGTCACGGCGGTGACGCTGCCAATGGTGACGTCGGCCAACGGAGCTGAGATGTGCACGACGGTGGCGGTCAGTGGGTTCCCGGTCGCGGTGAGTGCGACGTGCGAGCCGACCAGGAGCGAGTCGACCGTGGTGGTCGCACCGAGCTGGTAGTAGACGGTGGACCCGCCCAGGGAGACCGTCACCGGGGTCTGGAAGAACCCGTCGGGCTGCACGGTGACCGACGTGGGTGTGCCACTCGCCGGGTTGAGCGCCGTGACGACACCTTCGAGGTGCACGGGCTTGGGAAGGGCGATGTGCACGACGGTGGCGGTCAAGGGGGTCCCGGAGGCGGTCACCGCCACCGTGGATCCGACGAGCAGGTCAGCCACCGTGACGACCACGCCGGCCTGACGGTAGACGGTGCTCGGGCCGAGGTCGACGTTGACGGCCACCGTGTGGGGACCGGCGGGCATGATGGTGAACCACGTCGGCGTTGCGCTGGAGGTGTCCAGGGCCGTCACCTTGCCATCGATGTAGATCGGGCGCGGCAGAGCGATCTCCACCACGGTGGCGGTGGCCGGGTTCCCGGTCGCCTCGAGGCGCACCTGCGCTCCGACGACCAGGGACGCGACCGTCGTCGTCTTTCCGCCCAGGAAGTAGAGCGTGCCCGGACCGAGGTCGATGTTGAGCGTCGGACGTTTGGGGTCGGTGGGCTGAATGGTGACCGAGGTCGGCGTGCCGCTCGAGGGTGTGAGTGCGCTGACCCGGCCGCCCAACAAGATCGGCCGCGGGGTCAGGATGCGCACGGTCGCGGCCGTCGCCGGCACTCCCGTGAGCTCGATGGCCACCGGTTCTCCGACCGCCAAGGCGCTCACGGTGACCGTGGCACCGTTCTGCACATAGACGGTGCTGGCCGACAGGAGGATGTTCTCACTGGGGGCGGCGGGGTTGAGCGGTTGGATGGTCAGCGACGTGGGCGTGCCCGACGCCGGTGTCAAGACGGTCACCGTGCCCTTGACCACGAGAGCGTGGTGGACGCCGGCCCGTGGGGCGGGGCTCGCCATCGCGACGGCGGAGGTGGCGAAGATGCTGGCGAGGCTCACCGCCGCAACGGCCGCACACCTGACTACTCGGTTCCTACGGATCATGGGTTCCTCTTTTCGTCGATACTGCGAACACCCGAAGGCTAAGTGGGCAATCCTCCGAAATTCCTGTGAGTAGCGTTACAAACGCCTGGGCTCTCGAAGAACTCGCTGGGAGTTTTCTGTGAAACCGCCGGCGACCCCGTGCGATCGACGCTCACCGCGGTCCGTTGCAGCGTCGTGGGCGCCGCTGGACCCGGCGAGTCTGGGCCCGAGCGGTGGCGCACCGGCACTCGAACGCTCATGGCGCCCCGTGGTGGCAAACTGTGCTCAAGGTCCGTCGGCGACGTGGACCCCAGAAGGTGGTGACCGTGATTCCTCTGGTGAATGCGGAGGTCATGCGAGACTGCGACGCTCGGGCGGTCGCCGAGAGGGGCGTCGACGCCCTGGTCGCCGCGGCGGGTTTCGCGGTGGCGGGCGAGGCGCGTCGCATGCTCGGCTCCCTCTACGGACGACGGGTGGCCGTCATCGCCGGCCCCGGCCTCAACGGCCGTGATGGCGTCGTCGCCGCGGGCGTGCTGCGCTCACGCGGCTGCCAGGTCGACCTGATCGCGGTCGCCGACCAACCCGCTCGCCTCGAGCGGTGCGAACTGGTCATCGACGCGGCCTACGGACTGGGCTGTCGCCGTCCCTACGACGCGCCCGAGGTCGCCGACGCGACGCTGGTGCTCAGCGTCGACCTCCCCTCGGGTGTGGACGCCGACACCGGCGCGCTGCTGGGACGTCCCGTGCGCGCCGACGTCACCCTCGCGATAGGTGCGTTGAAGTTCGCCCACGTCGACGGTCCCGCCGCCGCCTGTGCGGGACAACTGCGCTTCGCATCCTTGGGCATCGCGACGCCCCTGGACAACGCGCTCGTCACCGACGACGACCTCGCGGGCTTCGTGCGCGCCGGGACCGCCGACCACAAGTGGACCCACGCCGTCAGCGTGCTGGCCGGTTCGCGTCTGATGCCGGGAGCCGCACGCCTCGTCTGCGAGGGCGCGCTGAGCGCGGGAGCATCCATGGTGCGTCTGACGAGTCGGGGCAAGATCGCCAAGATGGTCCGGTTGCCACCCGAGGTGGTACGCGTGGAGGAACCCCTCATCGATTCGCGCAGCCGCAGCCTGGTGGCTGGTCCCGGCCTGGGTGCCGACGCGACTCCCTGGCTGCTCGAGCGTCTCCCCGCGCTGCGCTGTCCGGTGGTCCTCGACGCCGACGCCCTGAGCATGGAGGTGGTCAGCGCCGCCGGGCAGGTTCCGCGCATCCTCACTCCCCACCAGGGCGAATTTGATCGCCTCGGGGGTCG
>CAIORQ010000053.1 GCA_903860745.1 uncultured Actinomycetes bacterium
GAAAATCGCGTTTGCAAACCAGGAAGGCCGTGACATCAACCCAATCAGTCCAGAGACACCTTTGGCGACGTGAAAAACCGAATTGACACCGATTTCAGATCACTCGTGAACGATTGGGGGTAGCTGACCGGCTGGCGATAGGTGAGCGAGACACCGAGGTTGCCGCTGAGGACGGCGTGGAGCCACGAGAAGTACTGCTGGAGGGCGGGCTGGCCGACGCCGTAGTACTGGTTCAACGCCGCGATCTGGGCCTTGGTGAGCAGACCCTCGTTGGTGCCCAACGACGCCGAGACGGCGTTACCGGGGAGCACCCGCAGAATGATGAAGACGATGACCGACGCACCGAAGAGCGTGATGAAAATGCTGAGGACCCGCCGCGCAATGTTCTGAACAAGGTTCATTGCGTGGCGGGCCCTCAGTTGACTGCTACAGCAACTACTTGAGCGTCGTGTTCGCGAGGCTCGACAACTGCGTGGTGTTGACCGGCGACAGGGTGAAGCCGTGCACGTTCGGCGACATCACCGCGAAGTCGTAGGAGTCGAACAGCCACACCCACACGGCGTTGCCGGTGAGGTCGTTGTTCAGCTTCTGCCAGTCGGCCTTCTGACCAGCCAGGGTCGAGTTCTCGTCACCCGCCAGCAGTTCGGACTGGAGCGACTTGGAGCTGTAACCCGCCGGGATCGCCAGGCCGGCACCCTTGCCGAAGTAGCGCCCGTACATGATGTAGGGGTCCGGGTCGGCACCGTTCTCGGCGAAGGCCGCCTGGAAGTCACCCTTCAGCCAGTCCTGGATGTAGGCGTTGGCCGCCAGGTTCTGGATGTTCATCGTGATGCCGACGCGAGCGAGCTCGGACTGCATGGCGATGGCCTGAGCGGCCGAGGTCGAGTCGAGGTCGGTCGAGGTGATCGCGGTGAAGGAGAAGCCCTTCGACAGACCCGCGGCCTTGAGGTACTTGCGCGCCTGGGCCAGGTTCTGGGTCGGGCAGATGGCCGACACCGGGTTGGTCGCGTACGGCCCGAGCGGGACCGGACCAACGACCTTGCCGTCACCGAAGACCGAGTCCTGGAGGATCTGGTTGCGGTTGGTGGCGCAGGCGATGGCGCGGCGCGCGTTCACGTTGGCCAGGACGCCCTTCTTGTCCTGCAGTTGCAGCACGCGGTAGGACAGGTCCATCACGTGCTGGAAGGTGTAGGACTGGGGGATCGTGCTGACCACCGTCGGCTGGCTGAGCAGGGCCATCTGAATGGTCCCGGCCTGCAGGGCCGCCGAGATGGACTGCTCGGTCGGGATGGTCTTGAGCTCGACAGAGCTCAACGCCACCTTGCCGCCCCAGAAGTTCGGGTTGGCCTTCAAGGTGAAGGAGGTCGACGGGACCCAGCTGACGTACTCGAAGGGACCGGTGCCGTCAGGCTTCTTGGCGATGGTGCCCGAGTTGATGGCGGCCGCCGGCATGATGGCCATGTTGACCGTCGCGAGGCCCTCCAGGACCGACACGTCGGGGTGGCTCATCGTGAGCACCACGGTGTTGGGGCCCGAGGCGGTGATCTTGTTCACCGATCCGATGAAGGAGGCCGACGGGTCGGCCGTCTTGGCCGCCTGGGCGCGCTGCAACGACGCCACGACGTCCGCGGAGGTCATCGTGGAGCCGTCGTCGAACTTCACGCCCGTGCGCAGGTTCAAGGTCAGCTCCTTGTTGCCGTTGGAGAAGGCCCAGCTCGTCGCGAGGTCCGGCACGATCTGCAGGTTCGCGTTCTCCTGGACCAGGGTGTTGTAGATCAACCCGAGGGCCTCGAAGTCGAGGAAGTTGGTCACGACGTCCGGGTCGGTCTTTTGGACGCTGTTGACGGTGCCGATGACGAGTGACGAGCTCGCGGTGCGTGCGCCCACCGACGCCGACGCGCTCCCCGAGTCCAGCACGCTGCTCGAGAACACCCCGATCGTGCTGACCATGAGGGCCGCCGAGGCGAGCCCCCGCACTCCAATAGTTCGTTTCATGAATCCCCCTCTGAGGTAGTGGAAGTAACCGCCATTGGCTGAGACTAGTGGGGTACTTTGGTCCAGTCAAGTCAAACGTTGTTCTAGGATGTCAATTGCGTTACATTCTAGAAATCAAGAATTAAAAGGCTTTTGGGAAACCAATTTTTTACATTGACCAGACCAATTGGCCTTGGTAGAGTGCAACCACTCCACCGAATTCGGTGACCACCGCTTTGGAGGACCAGTGCTCGATGAACCAACAGCGGTATCGGCCGACGCGGTCACCGCGCCGAAGTATCAGAGCATCCACGATGCCCTCCTGATCATCATCGAAGGCCTCCCCGCCGGGTCGGCAATGCCCACGGAGCGCGAACTCTGCCAGACCTACGGCGTCTCACGGGCCACCGTGCGCCAGGCGCTGGCCCAACTCGAGATCGAACAGCGCATCTACCGACGCCAGGGAAAGGGCACCTTCGTCGCCAACGCCAAGATCGAACAGCGCCTCGAACTGATGAGCCACACCGAGGGCATGCGCGCGCGCGGCATCTCGCCGGGCTCGAAACTCATCGACGTTCGCCGCATCCCCGCGGGCGCCGACATCGGCGCGCGACTCGACCTGGTGCCCACCGCCGAGGTGCTGCGCATCGAGAGGTTGCGTCTCGCCGACGGCGAACCAATCGCCATCGAGGTGGTCTACTTGAGCGCCGAGCGCTTCGACGGCATCACGGCCGCCCTGTCGGACTCCTCCTCCCTCTACCAGCTACTCTCGTCGAACTACGGCGTCGAGCTCGCCTCGGCGGAGGAGACCATCGAGGCCGTGGTGGCCGAGGGCCGTGAGATGGGCCTGCTGCGCTGCGCCGCCGGCATGCCCCTGTTGATGCTCTCGCGCCGGACGCTGGACACGACGGGCCAGCCCATCGAGTTCGTCCGTTCGCTCTACCGCGGCGACCGCTACCGCTTTCAGACGGGACTGCGCCGTCCCACCCCGGCGACCCCGGACCTGACCACCCCAGAGAACCCCGTGCGGGTGAGGCTCGCCGTCGCCAAGGACGCCCCGGGCCTGGCCTCGGTCTTCATCGAGGCCTGGCGCGGCGGTTACCGCGGCATCGTGGCCGACGAGGTCATCGACCGCTGGGAGCTCGGCGAGACCACCGCGTGGCTCGCCAGGCTCATCGCCGACAAGTCTGCCCAGACACTGGTGGCCGAGACCGGTCCCGGTCACGTGGTCGGATTCGTCCGCTTCGGCACCGACCCCGAGGATCCCGCGAACGGACACGTCTTCGCCCTGTACGTGGCGCCCTCGGCGGGCGGACGGGGCGTCGGTCGACTCCTGCTCGAGAAGGCCCTGACCGTTCTCGACCCCTTGTCCAACCGTCCGGTCACCCTGTGGGTCTTCGAGGCCAACGAGCGAGCGCGCAAGGTCTACGCCGCCGCGGGCTTCTCCCCCGACGGGGGGCGCCGGGTCGAGGAGGAGTTCGGCGCCCAGGAGATCCGCCTGCGGCGTCCACCCGCGACCACGCCGGCGGCGCGTCCGGTCGAAGCGCACTCATGAGCGGACCCGCCGCCGGGCGGCTCAGCCTCGACTTCCCCACGACCAGTTCGCGGCTCTCGTCCGCTCGCCGACGCGAGATCGCCCGGGTCCTCGTGGATTCGCTCAGCGAGGGCTTCCCGGCGGGGGCGAGCCTGTCGGTGGTCGACCGTTCCGGCGTTCTCCTGCGCGCCTGGGGTGGTCTGGCCACGAGGGTCCCCCACGACGAAGCGATCGAGGCCGATACCCTCTACGACCTCGCGTCCCTGACCAAGGTCGTCGTGACCACGACCCTGGCCCTCTGGCTCGAGCAGGAGGGTCGGTGGCGTCTGTCGGACCGCGTCTCGCGTTGGCTCGAGGACTTCGAACCGGTCGAGCTCACCCTGCGCCAACTCCTCACCCACACCTCGGGCATCATCGCGCATCGTCCCTTCTTCGAACTGGGACGGCGCCCGGCGGCGATCCGTCGGGCCGTCTTCACCGAAGCGAGGAAGGCCCGTCCCGACGGCACCGTCCTCTACAGCGACCTCAACTTCATGCTCGCGGGTTGGGCGCTCGAGACCTGCGCCGGTGAGCCCCTCGACCAGCTCTTCGCGCGCGTGGTGAGCGAGCCCCTGGGGATGAAGGACACGCGCTTTCGTCCCGGCACGCGGCTGCGGCCACGTTGCGCGGCCACGGAACTCGACGGAGACCAGCGACTGGTCCCCGGCCTGGTGCGCGGCGAGGTCCACGACGGCAACGCCTGGGCCCTCGGAGGAGTCGCCGGTCACGCCGGACTCTTCTCGACCGCCGACGACCTCTCACTCTTCGTGGGAGAGCTGCTGGACCCGCGTCGACACCACGTCCTGACACCCACCACCCTGCGGCGGATGACGCGCCCGCAGGCGGGAGCCCAGCCCGACCTGCGCGCCACCGCCTGGCGACTCGAACCCCAGGGATGGGGGCCCTGGCCCGCGGGAACGATCTGGCACACGGGCTTCACCGGCACCTCGCTCCTGGTCTCCCCCGGCGCGGACCTCGCGGTGGTCCTGTTGGCCAACGCCATCCACCCGACGCGCGAACTCGACCGCCAGGCGCACTACCGTGCGAGGGTGCATCGAGTCCTGTCGAAGGTGATCTCGTGAGCCGGCCCCACGACGCGGACATCCTCCACCGACTCGGGACCGAGCAAGTGCGCCCGGAGCTCGAGACGCTCGACCAGTTGTCGGTCGACGACCTGGTCGAGTTGATGTGCCACGACGTGCGACAGGTCCCCGACGCCCTGGCCGGTGCACGCGCCGCGATCACGGCGGCGGTGTACGGCGCCGTCGCCCAACTCGAGCGCGGCGGTCGGCTGATCTACGTGGGCGCCGGCACCGCCGGACGTCTGGGGATGCTGGACGCGGCCGAAGCGGGACCCACCTTCAACGTGGAACCCGGTCAAGTCGTGGGCGTCCTGGCGGGCGGCCTCAACGCCTTCGGCGTTCCCGTGGAGAACGCCGAGGACGACGTCGAGGGCGGCGCGCGCGCGATCCATGAACTCGGGGTCGACGAGCGCGACTGCGTCATCGGGATCTCGGCCAGTGGTCGAACCCCCTTCGTCCTGGGTGCGTTGGGCGCGGCCCACGAGGCGGGCGCCGTCACCGTCGGCCTGTCGTGCAACGTCGACACCCCGCTCAGTCGAGCGAGCGACCTCCCCATCGAGGTCGTGGTCGGTCCCGAGATCATCGCCGGTTCCACCCGGATGAACTCCGGCACCGCCCAGAAGTTGGTGCTCAACATCATCTCCACCGCGGCGATGGTGCGCCTGGGCAAGACCTACGGCAACCTGATGGTCGACCTGCGCCCCACCAACGAGAAGCTACGAGATCGCTCACGGCGCATCGTGGCGCGGATCACCGGCGCCGACGACGAACGCGTCACCGCGGCCCTCGACGCCTGCCAGTGGCGACCCAAGACGGCCGCCGCCATGATCGTCGGCGACCTCGACGCCGAGACGGCCACGGCGCTCGTCGCCCGATACGGGGGTCGTCTGCGTCCCGCGCTCGACTCGCTTCGTCAGCCCGGTGCCCCGACCCACCGCGATCCGACCTGGCGACGCCTCGGCGTGGCAGCGGCCCTGGTCGACGGACAGTTCGTCAGCGGCGACGTGGCGGTCGCCGAGGGGGTGATCGTGGCGGTGGGACTCCCCGGTCCCGGCGAGGGTGTGGCGGTCCGGGGATTGGTGGACATCCAGGTCAACGGCTACGCGGGCGTGGACCTGCTGAACGCCGAGGTCGACGACGTCCTCGCCATGGGCGAGGCCCTGTGGCGCGACGGGGTCGTGGCCTACCAACCCACCTTGATCACCTGCGACCTCGAACGTCTGCGCCACAGTGCCGAGGTGATCTCCGCGGCGCGCCAGCGCACCACCAGCGGCGCGCGCATCCTCGGCATCCATCTCGAGGGACCCTTCCTCTCACCGCGCCGGGCCGGCACTCACCCCGCGCGACACCTTCGAGGTCCCGACCTCGAACTCCTCACGACCCTCCTCGCCACGGGAGAGGTGACGATGATGACGCTGGCCCCCGAACTGCCCGGCGCCCTGGAGCTCATCGATCACTGCGTGGCCCAGGGCGTGGCCGTGTCCCTGGGTCACAGCGCGACCGACGCGCCGGGCGCGCAGCGGGGCTTCGACCACGGCGCCAGCGCGGTGACCCACCTCTACAACGCCATGGAGCCGATGAGTGCGCGTTCGCCGGGACTCGCCGGCGTCGCCCTCACCCGACCAGGCGTCACCGTGCAGCTGATCGTCGACGGCGTACACGTCTCGGACGAGATGGTGCGTCTGGCCTTCGCCGCGGCGCCGTCGCGATGCGTCGTGGTCACCGACGCCATCGCCGCCGCGGGAGTGGACAGCGACGTCGTGCGCCTCGGCGACGTCACCGTGCACGTCGCCGACGGACAGGCCCGACGCGACGACGGCACCCTCGCGGGTTCGATCGGCCTCCTGCGCGACTCCCTGGTGCGGGTGCGAGCCTTGGGGGTGGACGCCGTGGACGCCCTGCGCGCGGTGACCCTGCGCCCGACGGCACTGCTCGCCAGTGAGGACGCGGCGTCGCTGCGCGTGGGCGAAGCGGCGGACGCGCTCATCCTGGACGACGACCTCGTGATCCGCCGTCGCGTGGTGGGCGGCGACGTTCGCCCTTACGACTGAGTCGTAGCGTAGGGACTCGATGAGCATCCTGCCCGGCGACGACGTCGACCGCTCCTGCGTCGACGAGAGGACGCGCCAGACCCTCGCCCGCGAGTTGCGCGACGCGCTGCGCGGCGAGGTGCACTTCGAGGGCGCGACGCGAGCCGTCTACGCCACCGACTCCTCAAACTACCGCCAGATCCCCCTGGGCGTGGTGTACCCGCGCGACGAGGCCGACGTCCTCGCCGCCGTGAGGGTCTGTGCGCGCCACCACGCCCCGATCCTGGGACGCGGCGCCGGGACCAGCCTGGCCGGTCAGGCCTGCAACGTGGCGGTGGTGCTCGACATGAGCCGTCACATGAACCAGATCCTGGAGATCGACGCCGAGCGCCGTATCGCCAGGGTCCAACCCGGCGTCGTGCTCGACGACCTCAACGCCGCGGCGCGGGCGATCGACCTGACCTTCGGCCCCGACCCGGCCACGCACGCCTGGTGCACCATCGGCGGGATGGTGGGCAACAACTCCTGCGGCACCCACGCCCTGCACTACGGCAAGACCGTCGACAACGTCGAGGAGCTCGTCGCGGTGACCTACCAGGGCGAGCGACTCGTGCTGGGCCAGATCAGCGAGGAGGAGTTCATCCGGCGCGGCGACGGCGACGGCGACGCCGCGCGCATCCATCGCGAACTGCGCAGCCTGCGACAGGAGTTCGACACCGACATCGCCACGGGATACCCGAGCATCGACCGGCGGGTGTCGGGTTTCAACCTGGACCAGCTGCGCCTCGAGGGCGGACCGCACCTGGCTCGCGCGCTGGTGGGATCGGAGTCGACCTGCGCCCTGGTGACCGAGGTCACCGTCGCGTTGTCGCCCTGGCCGCGCCACCGGGTCCTGGTGGTCCTGGGCTACGAGGACATCTACGTGGCCGCCGACGACGTCGCTCGCCTGCTCGGCTACGAGCTCATCGGGCTGGAGGGCTTCGACGCGCGCCTCGTCGAACAGATGCGCCGCGCGAACCTCAACGTGGCGAATCTCGCGCTGCTCCCCGAGGGCCAGGGCTGGCTGCTCTGCGAGATCGGTCACGACGAGCTCGACGTGGCACTGGCGCAGACCGCGCGCCTGGTGGACGAACTACCTGATTCGGTGCGCGGGGTCGTCTTGAGCGATCCGCAGGACCAGCTGAGGGTCTGGCAGGTCCGCGAGTCGGGCCTGGGCGCCACCGCCCATCCCGAGGGCGAGCCCGTGAACTACGAGGGCTGGGAGGACGCCGCCGTCGTGCCCGAGAGGCTCGGCGAGTACCTGCGCGGCATCCGAGACCTCTGGCGCGAGTTCTCCTACGAGGGCGCCTGGTACGGGCACTTCGGCCAGGGCTGCGTGCACACCCGCAACAACTTCGACCTCGCGAGCGTGGAGGGGCTGGCCGCCTACCGGGCCTTCGTGGAACGGGCCGCGGACCTGTGCGTGTCGCTGGGCGGATCGATCTCGGGAGAGCACGGTGACGGACAGTCGCGCGGCGAACTCCTCGCGCGGATGTACAGCCCGAGGCTCCTCGAGGCCTTCCGGCGCTTCAAGTCGGCCTGGGACCCGACGGGGCGGATGAACCCCGGCAAGCTCATCGACGCGTACCCGCTCGACACGAACATCCGCTACGGACCCAAGTACCGGTCCTCGAACCTCCTGGCCAGCGGCTTCGCCTTCCCCAAGGACGCCGGTTCGATGCAAAGGGCCGTCGAGCGCTGCGTCGGCGTGGGCAAGTGCCGCAGCGACGCCGCGGGCGTCATGTGCCCGTCGTTTCGAGCGACCCGCGATGAGCAGCACTCCACGCGCGGGCGCGCCAAGCTGCTGAGCGAGATGTTCCGCGGTTCGACGATCCCCGAGACCTGGCGCAACGAACAGGTGCGTGAGGCCCTCGACCTGTGCCTGTCGTGCAAGGGTTGCGTCAGCGACTGCCCCACCCACGTGGACATGGCGACCTACAAGTCGGAGTTCCTCTCGCACTACTACCGCGGACGGCTGCGGCCGCGCTCCGCCTACGCGCTGAGCCTCCTGCCCTGGAGCGGGCGCCTCGGCGCACACCTGCCGCGACTGGCCAACGCCGTGTTGCAGGGCGAGTTCAGCGCGCCCTGGGCGATGCGGGTCGCCGGTCTCAGCCCCCGGCGACGAGCCCCGCTCTTCGCGAAGCGCTCCTTTCGGCGTGACGCGACGGCCCGAGGACTGCGGCGAGAGAGCGCACCCACCGTCGTGCTCTGGCCCGACACCTTCAGCGACCTCTTCTCCCCCCAGCGACTCGACGCCACCACTCGGGTCCTGTCGCTGGCGGGTGAGCGCGTCGCCATACCACCCCAGTGGGCGTGTTGCGGACGCACGCTCTACGACTCGGGGATGTTGGACAAGGCCAAGGCCAGCGCCCGCCAGGTGCTCGACGTGCTCGCCCCCTTCCTCGAGCGAGGGCTCCCCGTCGTCGTGGCCGAGCCCAGTTGTCTGGCGACCTTCCGCGACGAGTACCCCCAACTCCTCGCCACCGACCCGCGCGCGGCACGACTCGCCGCCGCGAGTCGCAGTGTCGCCGAGCACCTCGAAGCCATCCACTGGACACCCGACCAGCCCGTCACCGGGGTGGCCGTGAGCGTGCACCCGCACTGCCACGAGCGCGCCATCGGCGCGTCGAGTGCGACCATCGCCGTGCTGCGTCGGGCGGGCTTCGACACGCAACAGCTCGACCTGGGCTGCTGCGGGCTGGCGGGCTCCTTCGGCTACGAGGCCGGTCACGACGAACTCTCGCGGCGCATCGCCGCCGACCGTTTCCTGCCCGGCCTCGCCGCCGCGGCGGCGACCCGGGGCATCGTGATCGACGGCTTCAGCTGCGACCTGCAGGCTTCGCAGCTCAGCGCCGTTGCCCACCAGACCCTCTCCCAACTGCTCGTGAGCCACTTCGGTGCGGGGACGGATGGGTCGAATCGTCGTCACACTCGGTAATCTGAGCGACGTGAGTGGCCTGGCGGTCGTGCTGTGGGTGGCGGGAGCGGCGTGCGCCGTCGCCTGGGTCGCCTCCCTGGTCAGCGGTGACACCTCGTGGGTGGACCGGATGTGGTCGCTGCTGCCCGAGGTCTACGTCACCATCTTCGCCGGCGAGGACCACTGGCGCGACACGCGACTCGACGTGATGGCCGTGCTGACCATCCTCTGGGGGGCGCGGCTCACCTTCAACTTCGCCCGCAAGGGCGGGTACCGCGGCGTCGAGGACTATCGCTGGGGGGTACTGCGCGCCTCCATGTCCCGGCTGCGCTTCCAGCTCTTCAACCTCTTCTTCATCGTCCTGTACCAGAACGCCCTGCTCGTCCTCATCACCCTGCCCGCGTGGAGCGTCGCGCGACACCACGACCGCGGCTGGGGGCCGGCCGACGTGGCGACGACCCTCGTCTTCGTGGTCCTGCTGGGCGGTGAGACCGTGGCCGACCAGCAACAGTGGGACTTCCACCGCGACAAGGCGCGGCGACTCGTCCGGGGCGAGGAGGTGAGTCCGGGCTTCTTGCGCGAGGGACTCTTTCGCTACTCGCGCCATCCCAACTACTTCTTCGAGATCGCCCAGTGGTGGGTGATCTACGTCTTCGCGGTACTGGCCTCGGGGGCCCTCCTCGCGTGGACCATCGCGGGGCCGGTCCTCCTGACGCTCCTCTTCGTGGGCTCCACGCGCTTCACCGAACGGATCTCCTCGTCGAAGTACCCCGAGTACGTCGACTACCAGCGAGAGGTGTCCGCGGTCGTCCCGTGGCGCCCGCGGGTCGAAGGAGCGGCTTCGCCGATCACCGAGAACGGCTGAGGGCACTCCCGGCGCCCGGACCGCGGGGGCCGAGGTCACAGGGACGCGGCACGCGCCCAAGATCGACGTGTCCGTCTGGACCTCACTCGTTCACCTCGTCGTCAAGGAGATTTCATCTCATCTCCGCGTCCGGGGGCCCGACGGGGCCTATGGTGAATCGGTGGTCCACGGCCACGCAGTATCGGCTATAGTCGTACCCCCTGTCCATCCGAGCGAACCGACTCACTACCGACGCTCCCTCCACGAGAGGATGCCGACCATGAACGCCTTCGAGGAACTCGAATCGAACGTACGGTATTACTGTCGCCGTTGGCCCGCGGTCTTCGCCACCGCGTCGGGCAGCACCATCACCGACGAGGACGGTGTCGAGTACCTCGACTTCTTCGCCGGCGCCGGAGCCCTCTCCTACGGCCACAACAACCCGCTGTTCGTGGACCTGGCGATCGAGCACCTGCGCTCGGGTCGTCTCCTGCACTCCCTGGACACCTTCACCGCGGAGAAGCGTGACTTCCTCGAGACGATCGAACGCAACATCCTCGCCCCTCGTCAGCTCGACATGGTGGTCCAGACGGTGGGTCCGACCGGGGCCACCGCCGTCGAGGCCGCCCTGCAACTGGCCCAGCGCCTCACCGGTCACCGCGCCGTCGTGGGCTTCGAGGGTGGCTACCACGGCATGAGCTACCGCGCCGCCTCGATCTCGGCCTCGATGGCCGGTCGCGAGACCAGCGCGCACCTCAAGGACTTCGTGGCCCTGCCCTACGTCAAGCACGTCACCGACGCCGACGTCGCCCTGCTCGAGCAGACCCTGCGCACCCCGGTCAACGGCCAGGCCATCGGTGTCGTGATCATCGAGCCCACCCAGGGCGAAGGTGGTGCGCGGGCCTTCGACCCGGCCTACCTCAGCGCCGTGCGCCGGATCACCCGGGAGCTGGGGATCCTGGTCATCGCCGACGAGATCCAGGCCGGCGTGGGCCGCACCGGTCCCTTCTTCTCCTTCGAGGGCTCCCAGCTCGACCCCGACATCATCTGCGTGTCGAAGTCGATCAGTGGCCTGGGCCTGCCCATGGCCATCAACCTCGTGCGTCGCGACCTCGACACCTGGAACCCCGGTGAGTTCACCGGCACCTTCCGCGGCAACAACCTGGCCTTCGCGACCTCCGCGGCGATGATGAACGCCTACTGGAGCGACTCGACCCTGGAGAAGGACACCGAGCAGCACGGTCTCACGGTGCGCGCGGCACTCGAGGCCATGGCCGACGCCTTCGGCGCCGGTCGCTTCGACGTGCGCGGCAACGGCCTGCTCTGCGGACTCGACGTGCGCGACACCGAACTGGCCGCGGCCATCTCGCGCCACGCCTTCGAACGCCGGCTCATCGTCGAGACCTGCGGCGCCGGCGACACCATCGTGAAGATCCTCGCACCACTCGTGATCGAGCCCGGGCAGCTCGACGACGGTCTGAACCGACTGGCCTCGTCGGTCGAACAGGCCACCGCCGCACGTTGAGCGGTCCCGGCGACTGGCGCGACCTCTTCGTCGCCACCGACGAACGAGGACTACGCACCCTCTCGGAGGCGGCGGCGAAGGCCGTCGACTCCCTGGACCACGCGTCGAGCGGTCCGCGATCGAGCGACACGCCGTCTCAGTTGCGCGAACGCGTCCGCGCCCTCGAGGTCTGTCCCGTCGAGGGGGTGGCCCTGGACCGGGTACTCGACGAGTTCGGCCGGGTGCTCTGGGCCCACGCGGTGCGACCCTCGCACGTCGCCAGCGTCGCGCACCTGCACCCGCCGAGCGTGGTGCCGGCGGTGGTCACCGAGCTCGCCATCTCCGCGTCGAACCAGTCGATGGACTCCTGGGACCAGTCGCCCGCCGCCACCGAGATGGAACTGCATCTCATGGACTTCCTGGCCCGGCGCCTCGGTCTGGCGGAGGTCGCGTCGGGAGTGATGACCTCGGGCGGCACCGCCTCCAACGTGCTCGGGCTCACCTTGTCGCGCTCGTGGGCGGCGGCCAAGCTCGGCGTCGACGTCTTGAAGGCCGGGTTGCCCCCCGAGGCCCGCCGGTGGCGCCTGGTCACGTCGGACCAGGCCCACTTCTCCGTCCAACGAGCCGCCGCGCAGCTCGGGCTGGGGCGTGACGCCGTGGTGAACGTGGCGACCGACCGGACCGGGGCCATGGACGTCGACGCCCTCGACGCGACGCTGTCCCAACTCGACGAGGCGGGCCTGGTCCCCATCGCGATCTCGGCCACCGCCGGCACCACCGACCTCGGCGCCATCGACCCCCTGGCCCAGATCGCCGAGCGAGCCCGACGTCGGGGCGCCTGGTTCCACGTCGACGCCGCCGTGGCCGGGGCCTTCGTGATGTCCGAGGCCCTGCGCCCCCGCCTGGCGGGGATCGAGGCGGCGGACTCGGTCACCATCGACTTCCACAAGTTGTGGTGGCAGCCCTTCAACGCCTCGGCTCTGGTCGTTCGCGACGTCGAGCGCTTCGACCTCCTGCGGGTCCGCTCGGACTACCTGGACCGCGGCGACGAGCTCGACGGCATGGTCAACCTGGTGGGTCGGTCCCTGGACACGTCGAGGCGATTCGACGCCGCCAAGGTCGTGGCCGCCCTTCGCACCATCGGAACCTCCACCTTCGCCGAGATGATCGAGAGCCTGGTCGAACTGACCGTCTACGCGGCCCGGAGGATCGAGGCCAGCGAGGTCCTCGCCCTGGTGGCTCCGGTCTCGGCGGTGAGCGTCGTCTTCGACGCACCGGGCCATGACGCGGACGAGTTGCGTCGGGTCCAGCAGGGGCTATTGGCGCGTGGGGAGATGATCCTCGGGCGCACGGTGATCAAGGGACGCGCCGCCCTCAAGTTCACCTTCATGAACCCGCTGGCCACTCGCGCCGACGTCGACGAGTTGATCGCCGTCGTCACCCGGGGCTTCGTCCCCGGCTGAGCCGCCGGGGCTACCATCGAGAGTGCGATGACCTACGAACACGCCCTCGAGGTCTCACAGTTGCGCGTCGTTCGCCAACACAACGAGATACTCAAGTCGATCAACTTCACCATCGGCCCGGGCGAGCTGGTCGGACTCCTCGGACCCAGCGGCAGCGGCAAGAGCACCCTCATGCGCGCGCTGCTGGGCGTGCAGGCCATCGCCAGCGGCTCGGCCACGGTCCTGGGCGAGCGCGTCGGCGCCCCGGCGCTGCGGCGCCAGGTCGGCTACATGGCCCAGAGCTCGGCGATCTACCTCGACCTGACGGTGCGCGAGAACCTGGGCTACTTCGCCGGGGTGCTCGGGGTGGCCCCCTCTCGCGTGGACGACTGCCTCGAAGTGGTCAACCTGCACCCCCTGTCCTCACGTCTGGTCGCCTCGCTCTCGGGAGGCGAGCGCTCGCGGGTGTCCCTGGCGGTCGCGCTCCTGGGCGAGCCGCCCCTGCTGATCCTCGACGAGCCCACGGTGGGACTGGACCCGGTGCTGCGTCGCGACCTCTGGGGGACCTTCGCGGACCTCGTGGCGGCGGGCAGCACGGTCGTGGTGTCCAGCCACGTGATGGACGAGGCCGCTCGCTGCGCACGCCTGCTCTTGTTGCGCGAGGGCCGCCTGCTCTTCGACGACACGCCCGCCGCCCTGCTCACGCGCACGGCCGCGCCAGCCTACGACGAGGCCTTCGTACGACTCATCGAGGAGGCACCGTGAGCCTGCGGCGCACCTGGCTGACCGCGGCGCGCATCATGCGCCAGCTGCGTCACGACCCGCGCACCGTGGGCCTGCTGCTCGTCGTTCCCTCCGCGCTCGTCGGACTGCTCGCCTGGAGCCTGGTGAACCGTCCCGGCTCCTTCGACGTCATCGGGCCCCGGCTGCTGGGCGTCTTCCCCCTGACCGTCATGTTCCTCGTGACCTCGGTGACCACGCTGCGCGAGCGCACCAACGGGACCCTCGAGCGACTACTGACGATGCCCCTGGGCAAGGCCGAGTTGATCCTGGGCTACGCCGGGGCCTTCGGCGTCATCGCCCTCGTGCAGAGCGCCCTGGTCTCGTCGCTCTCCTACACCTGGTACGGGCTCGCGCACCAGGGGATCCCCTGGCGCACCAGCGCGGTGGCGCTGTGCGCGGGTCTGCTGGGCACCGCCTTCGGCCTGGCCCTGAGCGCCCTCGCCAAGTCGGAGTTCCAGGCCGTGCAGTTCATGCCCGCCTTCATCTTGCCCCAGCTCCTCCTGTGCGGGCTGCTGGTCCCCCTCGCCCAGCTGCCCACCGCGCTGCGCTCGGTCGCCGACGTACTGCCCATGACCGCGGCGGTCCACGCGATCACGCCGATGCAACCCGGCTCGTACTACCTCGAACAGTTCGCCATCATGGTCGCCTACATCCTCGGCGCGCTGGTGGTGGGTTCGACCACGCTGCGCCGACGCACGAAGTAGCGCCGCGCCGCGGCGCGCCGCCGCTCGACGCCCGACACCGCGAGCGCGGCGCCGTCCCACGAGGAAGTTCGCCAAGTCGTCACGTCACGATCAGACGCCTGTGGTACTACTGGGACATGACGGCACCGATTCGCAGCTCAGTCCTCGCTCTCGTGGGGGCGTCCCTGCTCACCCTCGCCACCCCCCTCGCGGCGGGCGCCCATTCGGCCAAGGGACCGACCTACCTCTACGACTGCTCGACGGTGGTCCAAAGGCCCAGCCAGATCACCATCTCCTGCGCCGACGCCGACCGCCTGGTGAAGGCCATCACCTGGTCCTCGTGGTCGGGCCGCAGCGCCCACGCCAGGGGCACCCTGGAGTGGAACACCTGCACGCCGACCTGCGCCGCGGGGGCGACCAAGACCAAGGTGATCACCTTCACCGCCACCGACCGCAAGGAGGTGAAGGGCCGATGGCTCTACACCGAGCTCAAAGGCCCCCGGGGCGCCTGGGGCGCCAAATCGAAGGTCTTCCACCTGCCGACCGCGCCGCTGTAACCCCTAGGTCTCGTCGCTGGGCTCGGGCGGCGGCGTCCGACGTCCGATGCCCGAGGCCAGCATCACCGAGTTCGGGATGCGCAGGACCCCGTCACCGGTGCGCACCGTCACGTAGGTGAGACCGATGCCGCGCACCTGGCCCTCGACCACGCCCAGCGCGCCCGAGCGGATGACGATGTCCTCGCCGACGCGAAAGGGCCGGGCGAAGAGGAGGACCAGCGACGCGAAGATGTTGGCCAGACTCTGTTGAGCGGCGATCCCCAGGATGATGCCGGCCAGTCCGGCGCCGATGAGGAGGCGCTGCACCGAGAGACCGAACACCGCGAAGACGCCGACGAGGAGGATCACGTAGCCCAGACCCGTCGACACCAGGCGGACGATGGCGCCCGCGGCGATGCCCGACTGCGAGGTCACCACCTTGCCCAGGCCCAGCGCCACCCACCGGATCGCCAACGAGCCCGCCACGACCAGGGCCACCACCATCACCCAGACGACCAGCGTGACGAAGACCTTCTCCTCGGCCGAGCGCACGTGAAGATGCCGCGCCTCCGAGGCGATGGCCACCGCGACGGCCAGGGCGACGGCGGCTCGCAGCCAGTCACGGAAGTGGGCCGGATGCATCAGATCGGGGGCACGCCGCGGCACGACCCCACTGTAGTGCAAGTCCCCGGCGGCCCCCGGGGCTCGACACCACCGTCCATTAGTCTGAGGGCAACACCACGACACCCGTGAAGGCGAATCCGTGAGCGACGAGAACCTCCCACCCGACGAATCAGCCGACGACCTCGAGCAGTACGCCATCGTCGCGAACCGGCGCCAGCAGTGGGACACCCTGCTGTGGCAGATGCCGACCATGGTGCTCACCGGCGAGGCCTTCCTCTTCACCATCTCCCTGGGCGCCGCCACCGCCCCCACCGGACGACGCATCGCCGCCGCGCTGGCCCTGCTCGTGGCCATGGCGAGCCTGCACTCCCTCGCGTCGCACCGCCTGAGCGAACTCACCGACTCGGCGTGGTTGCACGAGTACGAGAGGTCGCACCGCGCCCCCGCCCTGCACGGGCTCTCCTGGCGCGAACGTCGCTCGACCATCGTGAGGGCGCAGCGCAAGTCCTCGAGCGTCACCGACCGCCTCGTCACCCAGGTCGGACGGACCAGGTCCATCGTCGTCTGGTTCTGGACGATGGCGGCGATCACCCTGGCGGCGGCGGGCACGCTGGTCCTGGCCATCGGCTGGCCCCAACTGCTCACGCACTAGACGGCGCGCCGCGACCCTGGCGGCCACGGGCACCCGCGGTTATCGTGAGTCCATGAACGCGCTACCGCTCTTGCAGCTCTTCGCCCTCGACTGTCCCGACCCCCTCGCGCTCGCGGACTTCTACGCCCGGGTGACCGGGCTCGAGGTCGAAGCGCTCGGCGACTTCCCTCCCGAGGAGGTCACCTGGATCGAGTTGTTGAACGGCGACCACCCCACCCTGGCCTTCCAGAAGGTGGACCACTACGTGGCGCCCACCTGGCCCGAGGGGCCCCTGCCCCAGCAGGCCCATCTCGACTTCTGGGTCGACGACCTCGACCAGGGCGAGGTCCACGTCCTGGGGGTCGGCGCCACCAAGACCGACTTCCAGCCCGGCGACACCTTCCGCGTCTTCCTGGACCCGGTGGGCCACCCCTTTTGTCTGGTGCTGCACGCCGCCGCCCCCGAGGGGGGTCTCGCCAGCGGATAGACTATTCCCTCGCGCCTCAAAGTCCCGACTTTGGGGACACCGAGGACCTGTGGTGCAGCTCGGAGTGCACGCCGCCCTGTCAAGGCGGAGGTCGCGGGTTCAAATCCCGTCAGGTCCGCTCGGAACCCGCAAGGGTGACGAGGAGGTCGAGTAGCTCAGTTGGTAGAGCGCACGCCTGAAAAGCGTGAGGTCACCGGATCGACGCCGGTCTCGACCACTCCGGGCGGCCCCGGTCCACGTCTGTGTGCCGGGGTCGTCTCGTTCGCGTCCTAGGCACCCTCGAAGTCGAAGCCGAGGTCCGGCGCTGCGAACAGCGCGTCGAAGGCCCAGCCCTCCTCGGCCGCCATCGCGGCGGCGGTGCCGCCCCGGTCGACCACCGCGAGCAGCAGCACCGGCGTCGCGCCGAACTCCCGCACCACGCGAGCGGCCTCGATGAGGCTCGTGCCGCGCGTGACCGTGTCCTCGGTGATGACCACCCGGTCGCCCGCCAGCAAACGGCCGGCGATACGACCTCCGGCGCCGTGGTCCTTGGCCTCCTTGCGCACGCTGAAGGCCCGCAGCAACCGCCCCCGCGACGCGGCCACCCCGGCGGTGATGAACGAGACGCCGTCGGCGCCCATGGTCAAGCCACCGATGGCGTCGGCCCCGTCGGGGATGCGCTCGAGGAGCAGTTCGGCCAGGTCGACCATCACCTCGGGTGAGCAGATGGTCTGCTTGGAGTCGATGAACCAGCTCGAACGGCGTCCCGACTTGAGCGTGAAGTCGCCGCGCTTGACCGAGTGGGCCAGGAGGTGCTCACGCACGCGGTCGCGCGCCTCGCTCACGTCAGGGTGACCCGTCCGGTGCCGGGACGCGCGTGGCCCACCACCGTCGCCACGACGCCGCCGCGCGCGGCGATCTCGATGACCTCGTCGACCTCGTCGGCGTCGACGCAGACCACCATGCCCAGCCCGCAGTTGAAGACCCGCACCATCTCCTCGGCGCCGACCTGGCCGCGGCGCTGGATCTCGTAGAAGATCTCGGGCGTCTCGAAGGCGTCCATGTGGATCAGCGCGTCACAGCTCGGTGGCAGGATGCGCGCCACGTTGCCGACGATGCCGCCACCGGTGATGTGGGCGACCGCGTGCAGACCCGTGCCGATGCGCGCGGCGACGGCCGTGACCACCGGCGCGTAGATGACCGAGGGGACGAGCAACTCCTCGCCGAGGCTGCGCGTCGCGCCCTCGAAGGCGGGGCGTGCGAGGTCCTCGGGCGAGTCGCCCAACACCCGACGCGCCAGCGAGTAGCCGTTGGAGCGCAGTCCCGGCGAGTGCAGGCCGACCAGGGCGTCGCCCTTCTTCACGCGGTGCGCGCCGAGCTCGCGTCCGCGCTCGACCACACCGATGGCGAAGCCGGCCACGTCCAGGTCGTCGGGGCGCATGACGCCACCGTGTTCGGCGGTCTCGCCACCCAGCAGGGCCGTGGAGCACTGGCGACAGCCCTCGGCGATGCCCGCGACGAGCACGCTCAGGCGTTCGGGGTCGAGCCGGCCCACCGCGACGTAGTCGAGCAGAAAGAGCGGCTCGGCGCCGACGCAGACCAGGTCGTCGACGAGCATCGCCACCAGGTCGATCCCCACCGTCTCGTAGCGCCCGAGCCGTCGGGCGATCTCGAGCTTGGTCCCGACGCCGTCGGCGGAGGACACGATCACCGGGTCGCGGTAGCGACCGGCCCTCAGGTGGAAGAGCCCGCCGAAGCCGCCGATCCCTCCCAGCACCTCGGGGCGCGAGGTCGAGGCGACGACGTCCTTGATGCGCGAGACGAACTCGTCGCCGGCCTCGATGGAGACCCCCGCCTGGGCGTAGGTGGCCCCGCCCGCGGGCTGGTCGAGAAGTCGGCTCACCAGCGCCCGCCCGCCGCGATGGCCACGGGCACCGGCGCCGGGTAGTTGCCGGTCAGGCAGGCGTCGCAGCACTCGCCCGACAGGCCGATGGCGGCGCGCAGGTTCTCCAGGGTGATGAACTCCAGAGTGTCGGATCCGATGTAGTCGTTCATCTCCTGGACGGTGTGGTTGGCCGCCAGCAGCTCCGAGCGCGTGGGGGTGTCGATGCCGAAGTAGCAGGGCCACATGAAGGGGGGCGAGGAGATCCGCAGGTGCACCTGCGCGGCGCCCGCGTCGCGCAGCATGCGCACCAGGGCCTGGGTGGTGGTCCCGCGCACGATGGAGTCGTCCACCACGACCAGCCGCTGCCCCTCGATGTTCTCGCGCAGGGGGTTGAGCTTGCGGCGCACGCTCTGGGCGCGCTTGGCCTGGTCGGGCGAGATGAAGGTGCGTCCGATGTAGCGGTTCTTCACGAGCCCGTAGCCGAAGGGGATGCCCGAGGCCTTGGCGAAGCCCTCGGCCGCGGGGACGCCGGAGTCGGGCACGCCCATCACGAGGTCGGCGTCCACGAGCGACTGTCCGGCCAGCAGTTCGCCCATGCGCCGCCGCGAGGTGTGCACCTGATGTCCCATGAGGTACGAGTCGGGCCGGGCGAAGTAGACGAACTCGAAGATGCACAGGTCCTGCTTGTCGCTGGCCGGTTCGAGCAGCTGCGTCGACGTGACGCCGATGTCGGTCAGGGTCACCATCTCGCCGGGGAGGATCTCGCGCAAGAAGGTGGCGCCGATCACGTCGAGGGCGGGGGTCTCCGAGGCCACGACCCAGCCCTCGGGCTCCTCGGCGCTGCCGAGTTGGCCGAGGCAGAGCGGACGGAAACCGTGGGGGTCGCGCACCGCGTGGATCCGTCCCGTCGACTCCAGGATCACCATGGAGAAGGCGCCCTCGGCGCGCGCCAGCACCTCCTGAAGGGCCTCGGCGACACTCGCGCCGCGGTCGACGGCTCGCGCCAGCAGCTCGGCGACCAGGTCGGAGTCCGAGAGCATCGAGGTGACCGCGATACCGGCCTCGTCGGCCAGCGCCACGGTGTTGGTCAGGTTCCCGTTGTGCGCGATGGCGAAGACCGCTCCCTCGGCCGAGCGGAAGACCGGCTGCGCCGCGGTCCAGTTGGCCGAACCCGAGGTCGAGTAGCGGGTGTGTCCGATGACGAAGGCGCCGGGCAGCGCCCGCAAGGTCGAGTCCGTGAAGACGTGACTGACCAGACCATTGTCCTTGACGACGGTGATCTGCTGGTCGTTGAAGGCCGCCATGCCCGCGGACTCCTGGCCGCGGTGCTGCAGGGCGTAGAGAGCGTCGTAGCAGGGATAGACCGCGTTGGTGCCGGGGGCCACGATGCCCACGACGCCGCAGGCCTCCTTCAGGCGTTCTCCGTCGAAGGGGTCGGGATCGATCGGCACTACGACATTCTTCCACAGGGGGACTGGGGCTGCGACACGCCCTCACTACGCTGGCGGGGTGATCGACCTGCACACCCACTCGAGCTTCTCCGATGGCTCGGACCCGCCCGCCCAGCTCGCCCTCAAGGCCCGCGAACTCGGCCTGCGCGCCCTCTCGCTCACCGACCACGACACCACGGCCAGCCACGAGGAGATGGCCGAGGCCTGCGCGCGCCTCGACCTCGAGCTGGTCCCGGGCGTCGAGATCTCCTTGCTCGACCCCGCCTTCCCCCGTCGCGGCCCCGACGGTGACGAGACGCCGCGCGCGATCCACGTCCTGGCCTACTACCTACCCCTGGAGCCCGCCCACCCCGTCCAGCAACTCCTGGCGCGCCTGCGCGACGACCGCGCCCAGCGCAACACCCGCCTCGCCGCGCGCCTGCGCGAACTCGGTTTCGAGCGCCTCACCCTCGACGACGTGGCCGGCCGGGCGGACAACCCCGCGGGCGTGGGTCGGCCGCACTTCGCCGCGGCCATGTTCGACCTGCACCCCGAGATCGTCGGCCCGAGGAGTCCCGAGAACTGGTCGCGGCTCTTCACCGACTGGCTGGGCACGGGCGGACGCGCCTACGTACCCAAGACCACGCTGACCCTCGCCGACGCCCTCACGGCCGCCGAGGGTTCACGCACCGTCTTGTCGGTCGCCCACCCGCTGCTCAACTACCTGCCCGATCACACGCCCGCCCTCGTCGAACGCGAGATGCCCCCGATCCTCGCCTCGCTTCGCGCGCGAGGGGTGCGGGGCGTCGAGGCCTACTACGGCGGTACCAGTGCGGCGACCCGCTCGTTGATGGTGAAGCTCGCGCGCGACGCGGGCATGATCCCGACGGGTGGCTCGGACTACCACGGCCTCTTCAAGTCCGACGTGTCCCTCGGCCTGGGCCACAGCGGCGACCTGAGGGTCCCCGACGAGGTCCTCGACGAGATCAAGGCCGCGCGCTAGAGGAGTTCGAGCGCCTCTTCGAGGGATCGCGCGCGCTGGCGCGAGATGTCGGCGATCGCCACGCTCACGAGTCCGCCCAGGTGCAGACTGTCTCCCCCGACGGCGCCCAGCATCGTCACCGGCACGCCAGCGTTGACCGCGCGGCCCATGAAGGCCTCGGCGTCGCTGGTGGCCAGCACGAAGCGTCCGGGGAACTCCGCGAAGAGCTCACCGAGTCCGGCGAGGCGCGCGACGGTGACGCCCAGCCCGCTGACCGCGGCCATCTCGGCCAGCGCCACGGCCAGACCGCCCCCGCTCACGTCGTGCACGGCGGTGACGTCACGGGGTTCACCCGCGCAGACGGCGGCGATCTCCCCGGTGACGAAGTCGAAGGTGGACACGAGGCGCGAGGCGTCGAAGCCGGCCAGACGTCCGCCGCGACGTCCGCGCCGCGTCGCCCAACGCGAACCGGCGAGGGGGAAGGGGGTCTCGCCGGCGGCCTCGCGGTGCCCCACCAACACCACGGTGTCGCCCTCGCGCCAGTCCCAACCCGGTGGCGGCGCCACGAGCGACTCGACGACGCCGAGCAGTCCCACCACCGGAGTGGGGTCGATGTCGCGTCCGCCGCTCTCGTTGTAGAGCGAGACGTTCCCGCCGATCACCGGGAGGGACAGACCATCGCAGGCCTCCGCCATGCCGTCCACGGACTCCGAGAGTTGCCACATCACCTCGGGGTGCTCGGGGTTGCCGAAGTTGAGGCAGTTCACGACCGCCTTGGCGCTGGCGCCCACGCAGGCCAGGTTGGCCACGCCCTCGGCCACGGTGAGCGCCGTGCCCACGCGCGGATCGAGCGCGCACCAGCGCGGATTGGAGTCCGTCGAGACGGCGAATCCGCGCTGCGAGGCCGGCAGGCCCGGACCGGCCAGGCGCAGCAGGGCCGCGTCGCGCCCCGGACCGACCACCGTGTTGAGGAAGAGCTGCGAGTCGTACTGGCGATACACCCACGCCGGGTCCACCACCAGGCCCAGCAGATCGGCCGCGGGGTCGCCCGCCGGCTCGTCGAAGGTCGGGTCGTCGGCCCACACCGCGTCGAGGTCGGCCGGCCGCGAACGGGGGCGGTCGTAGAGGGGAGCGTCGTCGGCCAGCGAGGAGGCGGGAACCTCGGCCAGGACCTCCCCGTCGAAGCCGTGGCGAACGCGCAACATGCCCACGGTCGACCCGTCGGGCATCGTCGTGGGTTCGACGACGTGTCCCACCACGTTGGCGCGAATCTCCCACTTGTCGCACACGGCCTTGACCGCGTCGAAGTTCTCGGGCGTGACGATGGCGAGCATCCGCTCCTGGCTCTCGGAGGTCATGACCTCGAAGGGCGCCATGCCGACCTCGCGCTGGGGCACCGCCGTGACGTCGACGTCCATGCCGACGCCGCCCTTGGCGGCGGTCTCGCAGGTCGCGCAGATCAGTCCCGCCCCACCGAGGTCCTGGATGCCCACCACGAGCTCGAGGTCGAGCAGTTCGAGGCAGGCCTCGATGAGACGCTTCTCCTCGTAGGGGTCGCCCACCTGGACGCTGGGGCGCTTGGCGTCGTCGAGCGACGCGGCGCCGTCGTCACCGGCGAAACCCGCCGAGGCCAGCACCGACACGCCGCCGATGCCGTCGCGCCCGGTGGAGGATCCCAGCAGCACCGCGAAGTTGCCGACCCCCGACGCCACGGCCAGCGCGAGGCGGTTGGTGGGCAACGCGCCCACCGCCAGCACGTTCACCAGCGGGTTGGCGCTGTAGCACTGGTCGAAGGTGAGTTCGCCGCCGATGGTCGGCACGCCCACGGAGTTGCCGTAGCCCGAGATCCCCGAGACCACGCCCTCGACGAGCCAGCGGTTGCGCGCGTCGTCGAGCTCACCGAAGAACAGCGGGTCCATCACCGCCAGGGGGCGCGCGCCCATCGAGAAGACGTCGCGCAAGATGCCCCCCACCCCGGTGGCCGCGCCCTGGTAGGGCTCGATGGCCGAGGGGTGGTTGTGGCTCTCGATGCGGATCGCCACGCCGATCCCGTCGCCGGCGTCGATGACCCCCGCCCCCTCGCCCGGACCCACGAGGACGTGGGGGGCCTTTGAGGGCAGGCGTCGCAGGTGCAGACGCGAGGACTTGTAGGAGCAGTGCTCGCTCCACATCACGCCGTAGAGCGCCAGCTCCAGGGGGTTGGGCTCTCGAGACAGCACCTGACGAATGTCGCCAAGTTCCGAATCGGTCAGTCCAAGGGCACGGTGCAGGGGCTCGGGGGCGCTAGTCACCCCCCCCAAACTAGTTGGCCCGCCGAAGCCCCCTCGTCACGACTCAGCGGGCCGCGACGCCCAGACCGACGAAGCTCTCCAACAGGACGCGACCGTCGGCGCTGCCCAGCAGCGTCGACATGGCCCGCTCCGGGTGGGGCATGAGACCCACCACGTTGCCCGCGACGTTGCTCACGCCCGCGATGTCGTCGCGCGAACCGTTGGGGTTGTCGCGGTAGCGCAGCACGATCTGGTCGTGGGCGACCAGGGAGTCGTAGGTCGCGTCGTCGCAGGTGTAGGCGCCCGAGAAGTGGTTGATGGGCACGACCAGTTCCGCGCCGACGCTCGCCGCGCGCGTCAACACCGACCTCGTCGAGACCACCACCAGGGTGGTGGGCTGGCACAAGAAGGTGAGGCCGCGGTTCTTCTGGAGCGCCCCGGGCAGCAGGCCCGCCTCGGTGAGGACCTGGAAGCCGTTGCAGATCCCCAACACCGCTCCGCCCCGGGCCGCGAAGTCCGTGACGGCGGCCATGACCGGCGAGAAGCGCGCCAACGCCCCGGGACGCAGGTAGTCGCCGTGGGCGAAGCCGCCGGGCAGGATCACGCCATCAACGTCGCCCAGCGAGGTCGCGGAATGAAAGACCAGTTCCGCACTCGCCCCGAGCTGCTCCACCGCGGCGGCGGCGTCGTACTCGCAGTTCGAACCAGGGAAGACGACGACCGCGATGCGCGTCACTGCACCTCCCCCTCGAGGCGCGCCGTGGCGTCCTCGATCACCGGGTTGGACAACAGGCGCTCGGCCAGGGCCTGGGCGTTCGCGAGGGCCTCGTCGCTAGAGGCGGCCTCGACGTCGAAGCGGAACAACTTGCCCGCGCGCACCGCGCGCACCCCGGTGAAACCCAGGGCTGGCAGGGCTCGCTCGATGGTGGCTCCCTCGGGATCGGCGATGCCGGGACGCAGGGTGACTTCGACGATGACGGAGTAGTTCACGACTACGCACCGTACCAGTCGGATAAGGGGCGTCCGGTCACCTTGTGGTACGCCGACTCGTAGCGCAGCGACGTCACCGCCACGACCTCGACGGGTACCGCGGGCGGCGGCGGGGTGTGGTCCCAGTTGATCGAATTGAGCCAGTCGCGGAAGGGTTGCTTGTCGTACGACGGCGGCACCTCGCCGCGCACCACCTTGTCCGCCGGCCAGATCCGCGAGGAGTCGGGGGTGATCACCTCGTCGCACAGCACGAGTCGGCCGTCGACGAAACCCAGTTCGAACTTGGTGTCGGCCAGGATCAGCCCGCGCCCGGCCAGACGCTGCGCCGCTCTCGTGAAGAGGTCGACGCAGAGTTCGCTGGCGCGCTCGACCATCTCGGCGCCCACCAGGTCGGCCGCCTCGTCGAGGTCGATGTTGATGTCGTGACCCGCCTCGGCCTTGGTCGAGGGCGTGAACATCGGCGTCTCGAAGGGATCGGTGAGCTCGAGTCCCGTGGGCACCGCCATGTGGTGCACCGTCCCGGTGGCGCGATACTCGTCGTAGGCCTGACCGGCGAGGCGCCCACGCACGATGCACTCGAGACTGAGCATCTCGGCGCGGCGCATCAGCATGGCCCGTCCGTGCCAGGCGGTGGCCGCGGCGAAACCCGGCACGTAGTCCTCGATGCGCGCCGGGTCGCAGCTCACCAGGGCCGAGGAGACGTCGGGGAACTCGTGCACCCAGAAGTCGGTCAGCCCCGTCAGGACGCGTCCCTTGTGCGGGATCGGCTCGTGCATCACGACGTCGAAGGCGCTCAGCCGGTCCGAGGCCACCATCAAGAGGTGGTCGTCGCCGACCGCGTAGAGGTCGCGAACCTTGCCCGAGTAGAGGTGGTGGAGCCCGAGCTCGTTCATGGTGCCCACGTCAAGGCGTCGAGGAAGCGGTAGCGGTGCGCGAGCATGCGCTCGGTGTCGAAGGCGCGCGACAGGCTGGCCTCGTCGAGACCGACCGCCTCGTCGGCCTCGAGGACCTCGCGGAAGTTGCGACGCTCCTCGACCGCCCGACGGGCGGCGGCTTGGACGATGCGGTAGGCGTCGTCGCGCGAGAGGCCCGACTCGACCAGGGCGAGCAGCACCGACTGGGAGAACACCAGGCCCAGCGAGCCCTGGGTCAGGTTCTCCAGGGCGCGCTCGGGAAACAGGACGAGGCCCTCGGCCAGGCCCGCCGCCTTGCGCAGCATGTAGACCGTGAGCTGCAGCGCGTCGGGCATCACGACGCGCTCGACGCTGGAGTGGCTGATGTCGCGCTCGTGCCACAGGGCCACGTCCTCCAGGCCGGTGACCAGGTAACCGCGCAACACGCGCGCGAGACCGCACAGGCGCTCCGAGAGGATCGGGTTGCGCTTGTGGGGCATCGCCGAGGAGCCCTTCTGTCCCGGCGCGAAGGGCTCTTGGGCCTCGCCCACCTCGGAGCGCGCCAGGTGTCGCACCTCGAGGGCGAACTGCTCCATGGTGGTGCCCAGGGCGGCGCAGGCGTAGAGGACCTCGGCGTGGCGGTCGCGCGCGATCACCTGGGTGGCCGGCACCGGAGCGAGGCCCAGGGCCTCGCAGACGAAGGTCTCGACCGCGGGGTCGATGTTGGAGTAGGTCCCCACCGCTCCCGAGAGCTTGCCCACCGCGATGGCCGCACGGGCGTGACGCGCTCGCTCGAGGTCGCGCTGCACCTGCAAGGCGAAGAGGGCGAACTTGGCCCCGTAGGTCGTGGGCTCGGCGTGCATGCCGTGGGTCCGACCGGTGATCGGCCAGTCGATGGACTCCACCGCACGGCGCGTCAGGGCGTCGCGCAGGGCGGTGGCCTCCACGATCACGATGTCCATCGCCTGGGCCAGGTTCGCGCACAGGGCCGTGTCCACCACGTCCGAGGAGGTCAGCCCGTAATGGATCCACGCCCCTTCGGGCATCCCGATGCGCGACTGCACCAGGTCGACGAAGGCCGCGGTGTCGTGGTTGGTGACGCGCTCTCGCTCCTCCACCTCGGCCACGAAGGCCGCGTCCACCACCGGGCGGCGGGCGCGCAGGGCGGCGGCGTCGGCCGCGGGGATCACGCCGAGCTGGGCCAGGCCCTCGGCGGCCAGGAGCTCGACCTCGAGCATGGTGTCGAAACGGTGCGCGTCACTGAAGAGCTCCGCGACGTCGGCGGGTGAGTAGCGCGGGATCATGGGGCTCCTTCTTGCGCGGCGAGGGCGATGTCGCGACGCATCACCCGTCCGTCGAAGCTGATCTGTTCGCTGGCCGCGTAGGCGCGGGCGCGGGCCACGGCGAGCGAGGGGCCCACGGCGGTGACGGCGAGGACTCGGCCGCCATGGGTCAAGAAGCGACCCTGGTCGTCACGGATCGTCCCCGCGTGAAAGACCGTCACTCCCTCCAGGGGGGACGCGAGTTGGCCGTCGTCGCCGAGTCCCGTGATCACGTCGCCCCGGCGCGGCGACTCGGGATATCCCGCGGCGGAGAGGACCACGGTCACCGCGCTCTCGCCCGTGGTGGGCGGCACGGCGCCGAGACGGCCGTGGGCCACCGAGGCCAGGAGTGGCGCGAGCGCGTCCGCGTAGAGGGGGACGAGGACCTCGGTCTCGGGGTCCCCGAAGCGCACGTTGTACTCGAGCAGTAGGGGCCCGCGCGACGTCATCATCACCCCGGCGTAGAGCACGCCGCGAAAGTCGATGTCGCGACGACGCAACTCAGCCAGCGTCGGATCGACGATGCTCGACATGACCCGGTCCACGTCGCTCGCGGTCATCGTGGCCATCGGTGCGTAGGCTCCCATGCCGCCGGTATTGGCGCCGGTGTCACCGTCGCCCACGCGCTTGAAGTCCTGGGCCGGGACCAGGGGCACGGCCCGCGTGCCGTCGCAGAGCACCAGCAGCGAGCACTCCTCACCGTCGAGCCCCTCTTCGATGACGATCGTCGTGCCGGCGTCGCCGAAGGCGTTGCCGCTCAGCTTGTCGAGCACGTCGGCGCAGGCCTCGTCGAAGTCCGTCGTGACGAGCACACCCTTGCCGGCGGCGAGCCCGTCGGTCTTGATGACGTAGGGCGGCGACATGGTCACCAGGAAGTCCAGGGCCGCCTCGGACTCCGAGAAGACGCCGAAGTGCGCGGTCGGCACGCCGGCGTCGGCCAGGAACTCCTTCATGAAGGCCTTGGAGGCCTCGAGCTGGGCCCCGTCACGTCCCGGACCCAGCACCTGTTTTCCCTGGGCCCGGAGTTCGTCCGCCAGTCCCTGGGTCAGGGGCAGTTCGGGTCCGATGACGAAGAGGTCGGCGTCGAGCTGCGTGGCGGGCGTATCGACGCAGGTCACACCGTGCGCGGCGATGCCGGCGTTGCCCGGTGTGACGACGACCTCGGCGCTGCGGGCCAGACCCCAGGCGAGGGCGTGTTCACGAGCGCCCGAGCCGACGACCACGCAGCGCATCACGAAGGCCGGACGAACTGCTCTCGGCCCGGTCCGACGCCCACGACCGAGATGCGCACACCGATCGCCTCCTGGAGGAAGGCGACGTAGTCCTTGGCGGCAGCCGGCAATTGCTCGTAGCTGGTGAACTCGGTCAGGTCGCTGCACCAGCCGGGCAGGGTCTCGTAGACCGGCACGACCTCGTGGAGCACGGACTGGTGGTAGGGCGGGAAGTTGTAGCGCTGTGCGCCGGCCTCATAGGCCACGCAGACCTTGATCTCCTCGAGGCTGTCGAGCACGTCGAGCTTGGTGAGGGCGACCTCGCTCAGGGAGTTGAGCCGCGCCGCCTGACGCGCCATGACCGCGTCGAACCAGCCCACGCGACGACGTCGTCCGGTGTTGGTCCCGAACTCGTGCCCGCGCGAGACCAGCAGCTCGGCCATGTCCCCGTCGAGTTCGGTCGGGAAGGGCCCGGCCCCGACGCGCGTGACGTAGGCCTTGGCGATGCCGACGATGTCGGTGAGGTCGCGCGGACCCAGTCCCGAGCCCGTGCAGGCTCCGCCGGCCACGGGGTTCGACGAGGTGACGAAGGGGTAGGTGCCGTGGTCGAGGTCGAGGAAGGTCGCCTGGGCGCCCTCGAGCAGGATGCGCCGGCCCTCGGCGAGGGCGCCGTGGACGACGCCCACCGTGTCGGCGATCATCGGCGCGACCCGCGGAGCGATCTCGTCGAGGTACTTCTCGCAGATCGCGTCGGCCGAGATCGAGGGACGGTTGTAGATCTTGTTGAGCACGAGGTTCTTCTCGTGCAGGACCACGTCGAGCTTCTGGCGGAAGATCTTGGCGTCGAGCAGGTCCTGGACGCGCAAGCCCACCCGAGAGGACTTGTCGGCGTAGGCCGGGCCGATACCGCGCTTGGTGGTGCCCAGGGCGTTCTTGCCCAAGAAGCGTTCGGTCAGGCGGTCGAGCTCCTGGTGGTAGGGCATGATCAGGTGGGCGTTGCCCGAGACCACGACGCGCGACACGTCGACCCCCTTGGCGCTGAGCGCGTCGAGTTCGGCGAGCAGCACCGCGGGGTCCACCACCACGCCGTTGCCGATCACCGGCGTGATGTGGGGATAGAGCACGCCCGAGGGGACCAGTTGCAGGGCGAAGGCCTCGCCGTTGACGACGATCCGGTGTCCGGCGTTGTGTCCGCCCTGGTAGCGCACGACCATGTCCATCTCACGGGCCAGGAGGTCGGTGAGCTTGCCTTTGCCTTCGTCACCCCACTGGGTTCCAACTACCACTGTTGCGGGCACGGGGCTCCCTCGGAACTGTTGGTTTGCCCCCAGAGTCTACTTGACCCGTCGCGAGCGCCCCGGGGGGCGCATCGGCGATACTGGCGCAGTGCACGAACTCACCCTCGCCGCCGCCCACGGAGCCGGCCACGACGCCACCGCGCTGATCCTGGCCATCCTCGGCGTCTTCGCCCTGTTCATGTCCTTCGCCGTGACGGCGCGGACCTCGGGCGTCGTCGACCCCGACGAACCCGTCGTCGTCGACCCCCACGCCGAACCCGGCGAGCTGGCCGAGCAGGAGTGGCTGGCCGCCGAGCGGCGCCGGGCCCGCATGGCCCGTCGACTGCGACCGGCACTGCTGGTCCTCAGCGCGCTCCTGTTGCTCGCGGCCATCGTCACCGCCTTGCTCAGCGGCCGCTAGCGGAAGCTCAACACGCCGTCGTGGGAGTCGACGGTGATGGTGTCGCCGTCGCGGTAGACGCCCTCGAGCACCGCCAGGGCCACCGGGTCCTCGATACGCCGCTGGATCACCCGCTTGAGCGGACGCGCGCCGAAGGCCGGGTCGAAGCCCTCGCGGGCCAGGGTCGCGGCGGCCTCGGCGGTGACGTCCAGGGCCAGGTGCCGCTCGGCCAGACGCGCGCGCAGGCGCTGGAGCTGGATGCCCACGATCACCGCCAGGTCGTCCTCGTCGAGGGGACGGAAGCGGATGATGTCGTCGATGCGGTTCACGAACTCGGGGCGGAAGTACTCCAGGGGCTCACCGGCGATATTGCTCGTCATGATGAGCACCACGTTGGTGAAGTCCACGGTGCGCCCCTGACCGTCGGTCAGGCGTCCGTCGTCGAGCACCTGCAGGAGGATGTTGAAGACGTCGGGGTGGGCCTTCTCGATCTCGTCGAGCAAGATGACGGCGTAGGGGCGACGGCGCACCGCCTCGGTCAGTTGACCCCCCTCCTCGTAACCCACGTAGCCCGGAGGGGCGCCGATGAGCCGCGAGACCGCGAACTTCTCCATGTACTCGCTCATGTCCAGTCGGACCATGGCGCGTTCGTCGTCGAAGAGGAACTCGGCGAGGGCGCGCGCCAACTCGGTCTTGCCCACGCCCGTGGGGCCCATGAACAAGAAGGAGCCGATCGGCCGGTGGGGGTCCGAGAGGCCGGCGCGGGAGCGCCGGATCGCGTTGGCCACGGCCACGACGGCCTCGTCCTGGCCCACCACGCGGCTGTGCAGGAGCTGCTCCATGCGCACGAGCTTGTCCACCTCGCCCTCGAGGAGCTTGGAGACCGGCACGCCGGTCCAGCGGCTGATCACCTCGGCGATGTCCTCGGCGTCGACCTCCTCCTTCAAGAAGGCGCCGTTGGCCTGCAGGGCCCCCAGCTCCTCGGTGGCCACCTCGATGGTCTTCTCGAGCTCGGGCAGGGTGCCGTAACGCAGGGCCGCCGCGCCGTTGAGGTCGCCCTGGCGCTCGAGTCGCTCCGCCTCGGCGCGCTTGTCCTCGAACTCCTGCTTGGCCCCCTGGATCCGCTGGATCGCCGCCTTCTCCGCCTGCCAGCCGGCCGCGAGCGCGTCGAAGTGCTCCTTGAGGTCCGCGAGCTCCTCGTCGAGCTTGGCCAGGCGCTCCTTGGAGGCCGCGTCGGTCTCGGGCGCGAGCGCCACCTTCTCGATCTCGAGTTGGCGGATGCGCCGGATGACCACGTCGAGCTCGGTGGGCATCGAGTCGATCTCGATGCGTAGCTTCGACGCCGCCTCGTCCATCAGGTCGATGGCCTTGTCGGGCAGGAAACGGTTGGGGATGTAGCGCGCCGACAGCGTGGCGGCGGCCACGAGGGCGGCGTCTTGGATGCGTACTCCGTGGTGCACCTCGTAGCGCTCCTTGAGCCCGCGCAGGATGGCCACGGTGTCCTCCAGGGAGGGCTCACCGACGAAGACCTGCTGGAAGCGCCGCTCCAGCGCGGCGTCCTTCTCGATGTACGTGCGGTACTCGTCGAGGGTCGTGGCCCCGATCAGGCGCAGCTCCCCGCGCGCGAGCAGGGGCTTGATCATGTTGCCCGCGTCCATCGCGCCCTCGCTGGCGCCCGCGCCCACGATGGTGTGCAACTCGTCGATGAAGGTCACCACGTCGCCCTGGGCGTCCTCGATCTCCTTCAAGACCGCCTTCAGGCGCTCCTCGAACTCACCGCGGTACTTGGCGCCCGCCACCATGGAGGCGAGGTCCAGGGCCACGATGCGCCGGTCGCGCAGGGACTCGGGCACGTCGCCCTCGACGATGCGCAGGGCCAGGCCCTCGACGATGGCGGTCTTGCCGACGCCGGGCTCGCCGATCAGCACCGGGTTGTTCTTGGTGCGCCGCGACAGGACCTGGATGACGCGACGGATCTCGTCGTCGCGTCCGATCACCGGGTCGAGCTTGCCCGCGCGCGCCAGCGCCGTCAGGTCGCGGCCGTACTTCTCGAGCGACGCGAAGGTCTCCTCGGGGTTCTCCGAGGTGATGCGCGCCGAGCCGCGGATGGAGCGAAGAGCCCCGAGCAGCGCCTCGCGGTCGGCCCCGAGCAGCGGGGCCCAGGCCACCATGATGTGGTCCACCGAGAGGTACTCGTCGCCCAGCTCCGCGCGCAGCCGGTCCGCCTCCTCGAGGCCGTTGCGCGCCTCCATCGACAGACCCGGCTGCGATCCGCCCACGGTGCGCGGCTCGCGCGCCACCTTCTCGTTCAGTGCCGTGGTCACCGCGATGGGGTCGAGCGAGGCGGCGACCAGCAGCGGGCGGGCGATGCCCGCGGCGTCGTTGAGCAGGGCCAGCAGCAGGTGCGCCGGCGTGACGTAGGGGTTGCCCGCGGCGCCGGCCTGGGTCGTGGCGCTCTGGAAGGCCTCGCGGGTCTTGACGGTCCATCGTTGCGGGTCCAGGGTCATCGCGCACCTCCTGCACGGTTGCGGCGCTGGGAGTCGAGGAAGATGGCGATCGTGTTGGACACCGGCACCAGGTCGCGCCGGTACTGACGGTGGGTCTCGGCGATCGACGTCCGTGCCTCGCTCTCGCGCCGGGCGAGCTCGTCACGCAGCGCGGCGACCTCGGCCTCGAGCTTCATGATGCGCTTGACCCCCTCGAGGTTGACGCCCTCGTTGGTCAGGTCCTGGATGCGCCGCAGCGCGGCGAGGTCCGCTTCGGAGAAGCGCCGCGATCCGCCACTGGTGCGCTGGGGGCGCAGCAGGCCGCTTCGCTCGTAGTTGCGCAGGGTCTGGGGATGGACGCCGGCGATCTCGGCGAAGACCGAGATGACGTAGACGGCGTTGTTGTGACGGTCGTTCACGAGACCTCCTCGTGCAGCGCCTGGGCGAGCTTCTCGACCAGCGTGCGCTGTTCCTTGTTGAGCTTCTTGGGTATCTCCACGTTGACGCTGACCAGCAGGTCACCGTGGGCGTGCTTGCCGGCGGCGGGCACGCCGCGTCCGCGCACGCGCATCGTCGTGCCGGGCTGGGTGCCCGCGGGTATCTTCAAGGTGACGGGCTCGTCCAGGGTGGGGACCTCGACGGTCGTGCCGAGTATCGCCGCGGTCAACGGCACCTTCACCGTGGTGGTGACGTGACGTCCCTTGCGCTCGAAGTGCGCGTCGCTCGCGACGTGCACGTCGACGAAGAGGTCGCCGGGGTGGCCACCCTGACTGCCGGGAGAGCCCTTGCCCTTGAGACGGATGCGCTGACCGTCGACCACGCCCGCGGGCACGCGCACGTTGACCCGACGCGAGGACGGCTCGCGGCCCGAGCCGTGGCAGTTCGCGCAAGGCGTGGTGATGCGTCCGCCCCGACCACCGCAGTGAGTGCAGACGCTCGACATCGCGAAGGGGCCCTGGTCGTCGTTGGTGACACCGCGACCCTGGCAGGACTCGCAGGTCACGTAGCCGCCGGGGGCGGCGCCGCGACCGCGACAGCTCGAGCAGGCCTCGTTGCTCGGGACGCTCACCGTCGTGGTGACCCCCATGACCGAGTCGCGGAAGCTCAGGTGCAGGGCCGTCTCCAGGTCCGCGCCGCGCTGGGCGCGCGGGCGGCGATTGCCGAAGAGTCCACCGAAGAGGTCGCCGAAGTCGTGCAGGTCGCCGGTCTGGAAGTTGAAGCCACCGGGACCCGCACCGCCGGGACCGCCGAAGCCCGCCGCGGCGGGACCGAGACGACGGACCTCGTCGTACTCCTTGCGCTTGGCGGCGTCACCGAGGACGTCGTAGGCGACGGAGATCTCCTTGAAGCGCTCCTCCGAACCGGGATTGGTGTCGGGGTGGTGCTCCTTGGCCAGTTTGCGATAGGCGCGGGTGATCTCCTTGTCCGTCGCGCTCGACGTCAGTCCCAAGACCTTGTAGTAGTCCGTATCGAACCACTCGCGTTCGACCATTTAGCCCTTCACTCTCACCATGGCCGGGCGCAGCACGCTGCCCTTCCATCGGTACCCGGCCCTCATCACGTCGTCCACCAACTGACCCGCGTCACCGTCACCCTCGACGTGCGCGACGGCGTCGTGCACCTGGGGATCGAAGTCGACGCCGACCTCGGCGATGCGCTCGAGGCCCTGCTTCTCCAAGGTGTCGAGCAGGAGGGCGCGCGACTGGTTCAGTGCGGTGGCCTCCTCCGACGGCGTGGTCGCGAAGTGGGCCGCGGCCAGGTCGAAGGCGTCGAGCACCGGCAACAGCGAGGTCACCAACGCCCCCGCGGCGCGCACCGCCGCGTCCTCGGAAGTTCGCGCCACGCGCTTGCGGTAGTTCTCGAAGTCGGCCTGCAGGCGCTGGAGCGCGTCGAGGTACTCGTCGCGCTGCAACTCGGCTTCGGACAGTTCGGAGATGTCCTGGGTGACGGCGTCCTCCGACGCCGTCACCTCATCGGACTCGAAGACGTCGCTCACGGTCAGTCCACGATCTCGGCGTCGACGATGTCGTCGTCGTCACCGGCCGGCGGAGTGACGCTGCCCTCGGCGTTGGCCTTGGCGGCCTCCTCGTAGAGGCGCTGGCTGAAGCCCTGGCTGGCCGTCAGCAACTTCTCGGTCGCGGCGGAGATGGCGTCGGTGTCGGTGCCCGCGAGGGCCTCCTTCAGGGTCGCCAGGGCGCCTTCGACGTCCTCGCGCTCGGTGCCCTGGAAGGACTCGGCCTGGTCCTTCAGCAGCTTCTCCGTCGAGTACACCAGACCGTCGGCGTTGTTGCGCACCTCGGCCTCGGCGCGACGCTTGCGGTCGTCCTCGGCGTGGGCCTCGGCGTCGCGCACCATCCGGTCGATCTCGTCCTTGGAGAGCGAGGAGCCGCCGGTGATGGTCATCGACTGCGACGTCCCCGTCGCGGTGTCCTTGGCCGAGACGTGCACGATGCCGTTGGCGTCGATGTCGAAGGTGACCTCGATCTGGGGTACGCCGCGCGGCGCGGGCGGGATTCCGACGAGCTGGAACTTGCCGAGCGTCTGGTTGTACGACGCCATCTCGCGCTCGCCCTGGAGGACGTGGACCTCAACGCTGGGCTGGTTGTCGTCCGCCGTCGTGAAGGTCTGGCTCTTCTTGGTGGGGATCGTGGTGTTGCGCTCGATGATCTTGGTCATCACGCCACCCTTGGTCTCGATGCCCAGCGACAGCGGCGTCACGTCGAGCAGCAAGATGTCCTTGACGTCGCCCTTCAAGACGCCCGCCTGCACGGCGGCGCCGATGGCGACCACCTCGTCGGGGTTCACGCTCTTGTTGGGCTCCTTGCCGGTCACCTTGGCGACGAGCTCCTGGACCGCGGGGATGCGCGTGGATCCGCCTACCATGATCACGTGGTGGATCTGGTCGAGGGTGAGCCCGGCGTCCTTGATCGCCTGGTCGAAGGGCTTGCGGCATCGCTCGACGAGGTCGGCGGTGAGTTCGTTGAACTTGGCCCGGGTCAACTTCAGGTCGAGGTGCTTAGGTCCGTCGGCGGTCGCGGTGATGAAGGGCAGGTTGACGGTGGTCTCCTGGACCGCCGACAACTCGATCTTCGCCTTCTCCGCGGCCTCCTTGAGACGCTGCACGGCCATCTTGTCGGCCGACAGGTCGACGCCCTCGGTGTCCTTGAAGGTCTTGATCAGCCACTGCATGACGGCCTCGTCCCAGTCGTCGCCGCCCAGGTGGGTGTCACCGTGGGTGGACTTGACCTCGAAGACGCCGTCGGCGATGTCGAGCACCGACACGTCGAAGGTGCCACCGCCGAGGTCGAAGACCAGGACGGTCTGCTCCTGGCCGCCCTTGTCCAGACCGTAGGCCAGCGCGGCCGCGGTGGGCTCGTTGACGATGCGCAGCACCTCGAGGCCGGCAATCTGCCCGGCTTCCTTCGTCGCGGTGCGCTGGGCGTCGTTGAAGTAGGCCGGCACGGTGATGACGGCCTGGGTCACGGTGTCGCCGAGGTAGGCCTCGGCGTCCCTCTTGAGCTTCTGGAGGATGCGCGCGGAGATCTCCTGGGCCGTGTACTTCGTGCCGTCGATGTCGACGCTCCAGTTCTCGCCCATGTGACGCTTGACCGAGCGGATCGTGCGGTCGGGGTTGGTGATGGCCTGGCGCTTGGCCACTTCGCCGACGAGGACCTCGCCGGTCTTGGAGAATCCGACCACCGACGGCGTCGTGCGACCACCCTCGGCGTTCGGGATGACGACGGGCTCGCCCGCCTCCAGCACGGAGACCACCGAGTTGGTGGTACCGAGGTCGATTCCGACTGCCTTAGCCATGAACTGCTCCTTCAATCTCTGCGTCCCGCGGTCGGACCTTCCGAACGAAAGACTTCGCACTCAAGTGTACAGACTTGAGCCTCTTCTTGTCAAGAAAACGTACAAGTGGAGTTATAATTCCAATTCAGAAGGGCGAGGATGGTCGGGTGGGTCCCAATTCCCTTCGAATTGGGACTTTTTCCCCCACGTCACTACGATGAGGTGCGTGCCAGATCTCATACTCCTCCGCCACGGCCGCTCCGAATGGAACGAGCTGAACCTCTTCACCGGTTGGCACGACGTCGACCTCAACGCCCAGGGCGAGGCCGAGGCCCGTGCCGCCGGCCAACTCCTCGCGGAGTCCTCCCTGGACCTGCGCATCCTGCACACCTCGCTGCTCACGCGCGCCATCCGGACCGCCGAACTGGCGCTCTACAGCGCCGGGCGCTCCTGGTTGCCCGTGCGTCGCTCCTGGCGCCTCAACGAGCGCCACTACGGTGACCTGACCGGCAAGGACAAGAAGCAGACCGCCGAGGAGTTCGGCATGGACCAGGTCAAGCTCTGGCGCCGCTCCTACGACGTGCCGCCGCCGCCCATGGCGACCAACGACCCGCGTTCGAGCAGGCTCGACCCTCGCTACCGCGACGTCGCGCCCGAGAAGATCCCCAACACCGAGTGCCTCAAGGACGTCGTGGCCCGGGTCACGCCCTACTTCGCCGACGTGATCGCCGAGGACCTCCGCAGCGAGGGAGTGCGCGGCGGGGCCGTCCTCGTCGTCGCCCACGGCAACTCGCTGCGCGCCCTACGCAAGGTGCTCCAGAACATCGACGACGACGAGATCGCCGAGTTGGAGATCCCCACGGGCATCCCCTACGTCATGAAGCTCGATGCGTCTCTCGAGGTCCTCGAGGCCGACTACCTCGGCGACCCGGCCGCCGCCGCGGCCGCCGCCGAAGCGGTGGCGCGACAGGCCGGTTAGTCCCGACGTCCGCGACGCGGATGTCTAGTAGTGACGGGCCCGCAGGAACTTCTCGAGTTGCGCCACGAAGGCTCGCCCGCTCATCGAGGGCGTCAGCAGACTCCTCAGGTGGCCCAGGTCGGCCTGTTGGTCGAGGTAGGCGTCCGCATAAGTCGCCCGACCCAGGAGGTACTCGTCGGCCGCCCAGGCCGCAATGAGCCCGACCGAGTCGTCGTAGTGCTGGCCGGCCATGGAGTGGAAGGCCGCCAGCCAGCGGCTCGCGTCGCGCGAGACCAGCCCCGGGTACTGGCGGGTCACGTCGACGAAGCCCGCGCCGCGCAGTCGCAGGATCTTCAGAGGTAGGCCCGACGCGGCGAAGTCGGTGAAGGCGTAGGCGAAGGTGTCGTCCGCGGTCACCACCGCCGCGTCAGGGTTCCCGGCCAGCACCTCCAGGCGCGCTCCCGGATCGCCCAGCTCGAGTTCGACCGGAACGAAGTGCGTGGGCGAGGTCGGACGCAGCACCAAGTCGACGTAGCAGCAGTGCGCCCCGCCGCTGTAGAGGCTCAGCACCACGTCGGGCGTACCGGGGGCGAGACGGACCACCCGCACCGGGTTGCCGCCGCCCGATCCGTAGCTGGGCTCGGGCCAGCACAGGCGTCCGCAGAACTTCGTGGTGACCGCCGACGCGTACACGACACGTCCGCCCTCGCTCACCCTCAAGGTGGTGCCGTGAGGGTCGGTGGACGTGCCCCCGTAGGTCAAGGTCGCCGAGACGCCGTCGAGCGACGCGTGATACGTGGCGGCCGACGCGGGGACCGACCCCGCCAGGGTGACCACGGCGGTGGCGAGGAGCGTCGCCGCCAGGGGGCGTCGCGCCCGTCGCCCCCTGGCGCGAGGGCCGGCGGTCCGAAGGCGGTGTCTGAAGGGAGTTCGTTGAATGGTCACGACACATCATGGCCCCGACTCACGCGGAATTACAGGAAAGTTCGGGACGCTCACGCAAACAAGTAGCCCCGCGACGTGCGCCGCGGGGCTACTTGTTCTGTTTGGGGGGAAGCAGAATCTAGACGGCGGAGGGACCGCGCTCACCGGTGCGGATGCGCACCACGTGCTCGATGTCGGTGACCCAGACCATGCCGTCGCCCACGGTGTCGGTGCGCGCGGCGCTGGCCACGGCATCGACGACCCGGTCGACGAGCTCGTCGGTGACCACGATCTCCACCTGGAGCTTGTCGACGAAGTCGAACTCGTACTCCTTGCCGCGGTAGATCTCGATGTGACCCCCGGTGCGGCCGAAGCCGCGTACCTGGCTGACGGTCATTCCCGTGACACCAACTTCACGGACCGCCACCTTGATCTCGTCCAACTTGAACGGTTTGATGACTGCGCTGATTAACTTCATGTCGCTCCTTAGTTGTTGTCCGAGTGGGTGTGGCTGGGGGTGAGGACGGGCTCACCGAAGGTCGGCTCCGGGAAGGCCTCTTCCTCGTGGATCGCGACGTCACCGATGGCGAGGTCCGCGTCGGATTCGCGCAGTCCCACGGTCACCTTCACAAAGTAGAAGATAAGCGCGGTGATGGCCGACGTCCAGCAGATGATCCAGGCCGCCGCGAGGAACTGCTCCCACAGCTGGTGGAAGGAGTGGCTGTAGAACCAGCCCGAGACCGAGAAGCTCCCGGCCGCGTCGTAGACCTTGCCGGGGACGCCGTACTCGATCATCCCCGGGTCGGCCAGGAAGCCGACCAGCAGACCACCGATGAGACCGGCGCAACCGTGGGTGTAGACCACGCCCAGGGCGTCGTCGACCTTGGAGAAGGGGCGGATCTTGGAGAGGTAGTTCCACGCGACCCAGACCAGCACCGTGGCGATGAGGCCGACGAGGATGGCCCCGGTGCCGTCAACCCAACCAGCGGAGGGAGTGATGGCGACCAGTCCACAGAGCATGCCGTTCAGCGCGCCCAGGAAGGTGGCCTTCTTCTGCTTGGTGAAGAGCATGTCCATGAACATCCAGGTGAGGAGGCCCACCGCGGTGGCCACGTTGGTGTTGAGCACGGCCGCCGCGGCGTCGGAGCCGGCGTAGAAGGGGTCACCTCCGTTGAAGCCGTTCCAGCCGAGCCAGATGATGCCGATGCCGACCGCCACCATCATCAGGTTGCTCGGGAAGGCGTTCTCCCGGTCCTGCCAACGACGCGGACCGACGATGGCCGCACCCACGAAGGCCGCACAACCGGCGCTCAAGTGGATGACGTAGCCACCCGAGAAGTCGACCGCACCCTTCTGGGCGAAGAAGCCACCACCCCACAGCAACGCGGCGTCCACGCAATAGACCATGGTGATCCACAGCGGAACGATCAGCAGCCAGGCCTTGAACTTGAGGCGACCGACGAGACCACCCAGGAAGAGCAGCGGCGTGATCGCGGCGAAGACGAACTGGAAGTAGGCCAGGGTCGCGGTCGGGAAGTGGAACGGGATCAGGGTATTAGCGCCCGAGACCGCCTGTCCCTGCTCCGCGAAGGCCGAGGCGAGGGGCTTGAAGTGGCCGATGAACCCCGCGAAGAACGAGCCGGTGGGACCGAAGTGCGAGAAGGTTCCAAAGGCCATGTTGTAGCCCCAGAGCATCCAGACGACCAAAGTGAGGGCGAAGCCGGCGAAACACATCAACATCGTGTTGACGATGAACTTCTTTCGCACCAGACCGCCGTAGAGCACGGCGAGGCCGGGGAGGCTCATCAGCCCCACCAACGTCGCCGCGACCAGCTGCCACGTATTGTCGCCGGGATTGAGCCAGCCCGGATAGGGAATGTTGGTGGCCGCAAATAGCACATCAACTCCTTCATGATCGGAGAGGGCGCCGTTGACCTCAGGTTGTCCCTCTCAGTGTGACCAATGAGGATTTCAGTTGCGTTAGCGCCGTGTTTCGTACGTGTGAACTAGGGACGCGAGACCGCGGGCCCGCTGACGTCGCGAAGGACCGGACTTCGCCGGTGGGTGCGGATCTCCACCAGGGGCGACTCTGGGAGGTTAGAGAAGAGACCGTTCGATGAGTTGGGAGATGTCGAGCACGCTCACGTCGTCGCCGCGTCCCTCACCCTTGACGGCGTCGTCGAGCATGATCATGCAGAAGGGGCAGGCGGTGCCCACCACGTCGGCGCCCGTCGCCAGGGCCTCCTGGGCGCGCTCGGCGTTGACCCGCTTGCCGATGTTCTCCTCCATCCACATGCGCGCGCCCCCCGCCCCGCAGCAGAAGCCCGTCTCGCGGTTGCGGCCCATCTCGACCGTGACGGCCTCGGGCATGGCGTTCAGCACGTCGCGCGGGGCGTCGAAGACCCGGTTGTGGCGTCCCAGGTAGCACGAGTCGTGGAAGGTGACCGTGCCCGAATACGAGTTGCCGGGCACCAGGCGGCCCGTGGCGACCAGGTGGCTCAGGAGTTCCGAGTGGTGGATCACCTCGTAGTTCCCGCCGAGTTCGGGGTACTCGTTCTTGATGGTGTTGAAGCAGTGCGGGCAACTCGCCACGACCTTCTTGGCGCCCACCTCGTCCAGGGTGGCGATGTTGGCCTTGGCCATCTCCTGGAACAGGTACTCGTTGCCCAGACGGCGTGCGGGGTCGCCGCTGCAACTCTCGCGCGGACCCAGCACCGCGAAGGCGACGCCGGCGCGCTCGAGCATGCGCGCCGTCGACTGGACGGTCTTGCGGGCGCGCTCGTCGAGCGCCCCGGTGCAGCCGATCCAGTAGAGGTACTCGACGTCCGGGGGAATCGTCCCCTCGACGACCCTCACCTCGAAACCGAGGTCCTTGGTCCACTCCAGGCGCTTGGACGATCCCAGGCCCCAGGGGTCCCCCTGGTTCTCCAGGTTGCGCAGGAGGAGTGCCGCCTCGCTGGGGAAGCGGCTCTCCATCAGCACCTCGTAGCGGCGCATGTCGATGATGGCGTCGACGTGCTCGATGTCGACGGGGCACTGCTCGACGCAGGACCCACAGGTCGTGCAGCTCCAGAGCACGTCGGGGTCGATCACCGTGGGCACCAGGGTGGCCACGTCCCCGTCGCGGCTGCCAGAGAGCAGACGGTCGGCCGAGGCGAACATGTTGTCGCGCAGCCCCATGACGAGGAGCTTGGGGCTCAAGGGTTTGCCCGTGTTCCAGGCCGGGCACACCGACTGGCACCTCCCGCACTCGGTGCAGGTCGCGAAGTCCAGCATCTGCTTCCAGGTGAAGTCCTCGACGTGGCCGACGCCGAAGACGGTGTCCTCGGTGACCTTCTCCATGTCCATGTCGGGGGTCTTGTCGAGGGCCCCCAGGGCCCGGGGACGCCGAGACACCCCGATGTTGATGGGCGCGAGGAAGATGTGCAGGTGCTTCGAATACGCGACGAAGACCAAGAAGCCGGTGATGACGGCGATGTTGGCGAGCAGGAAGACCGCCTCCAGGACCGAGTTGACGCCGAAGCCTAAGGGCCCGAGGAGCCGGGCGACGAGCTGGGAGGCGAAGGCCCAGTGCGAGGAGGTGACCTGGAGGTAACCCTCGCGCGAGTAGGACACCTGGTCGTAGACGCCGTGCTGGGGGAAGGGGAAGTGCCCGGTGTCGATCTGCGCGCCGCGATAGAGGAGCAGCGTGACGATGACCGCCGCGATCATGCCCAGCACCGCCCACGCCGCCCGGGTGTGCGAGCCGTAGAAGCGCGACTGGCGCTCGCGCCGTGAGGGGGCCTGCACCAGGCGGATCACCGAGAAGACCACCAGGGAGGCCAGCACGGCGGTGGCGAAGAAGTCCTCGACGAAGGCCAGCCAGTTGCTCTGGCCGATGACGGGGATGTGAAAGGAGCGGCTGAAGAGGGCGCCGTAGGCCTCGACGATGGTGGTCATGAGGACCGTGAAGCCCCACATGGTGAAGAAGTGCGCGAGGCCCGGCACCGTCCAGGCCAGGATCTTCCTCTGGCCGGCGACTTCGATCAGTTCGGCCCCACCGGCCTTGCGCAGACCCTGCCAGCGCCGTGGCGCGTCCTGCCCGCTACGAATCAGACGAGAGAGCCACCAGAACCGGCGACCAGCGACGGCGAAACAGACGACGGTGATGACGAGTCCGGCGATGACGCGGAACAGCATCATTTCCTCCTTCGGGGCACAACGGCACCCCTCAACTACTTCTTGAAGTTCTCGTAGTACCGACTCGGCGTCGGCCCACGCTGGCCTCGGTATTTCGAACCCAGTCCACTCGCCCCGTAGGGACGGTCGGCGGGCGTCGTCATCTCGAAGAAGCTGATCTGTCCGATCTTCATCCCCGGGTACAAGGTGATGGGCAAGTTCGCCAAATTGGCCAATTCGAGGGTGATGTGCCCATCCCAGCCCGCGTCGATGAAACCAGCGGTCGAGTGGATCACCAGCCCGAGCCGACCCAGGGAGCTCTTCCCCTCCAACCGCGCCACCAGGTCGTCAGGGATCGCCACACGCTCCAACGTGGACCCCAGCATGAACTCACCCGGGTGCAGAATCATCGGGGTGTCGGGACCGGTGTCGATGAGTTCGGTCAAGTCTTCTTGGGCCAACTTCACGTCGATGACCCGCTGGGAATGGTTGCGGAAGACTCGGAAGAGCTGGTCGATGTGAAGATCCACTGATGAGGGCTGGATGCACTCGTCCCCGAGAGGGTCGATAATGATGCGCCCCGAATCGATCGCCTCTTTGATGGACCGGTCCGAAAGCACCATAGTGAGTAGAGGTTACCCCTTGACAATGTGCACCGCCGACAGCAGGGGCGGGCACCAGTCCGTGTCCCCGTCGCGACGGGAGGGCGCCAACGTCTGGAGCACATCGACAAGACGGAATGGTTGCGACCGCGTCGCCGGCGTGCGATGCGCCTTACGCTGCGTCGACCAGTGCGAAACGCGAAATATGGCCCGCGTAGCTCGACACCCAGACGTCATCGGTCGTCGCGTCGAAGGAGACACCGACGGAATCCGGAGGTACGGGCACGCTTGCTTCGATGGCTAGGTCCGAAGCGCGCAACATCGTCATCGTGTCGGAGCCCGAGTTGATGACGAAGATGGCGGTGCCGTCCCTCGAGATGGCCACGTCGCGGCATCCCACGCCGGTGTGCTTCACCGCGACCACTCGGTTCGTCTTGAGATCGACCTTCACCACGTCGCCCGGCTGATCCAGGGTGACGAAGGCGTAGCGACCCGATGGGCTCAGCACCACGGTGCTGGGATTGCGCCCGACGAAGATGTAACCCACGACCTTGGCGGTGAGGATGTCGACCTTCACGAGGTCCTCCTTCCCCGCCAGCGCCACGTAGGCGTAGCGCGAATGGGGCCCTATCGCGATGCCGAGCGGTAGCGCCTCCAGGGGGAGGGTCGCCGCCACCCGATTCTCACTCACCTTGATGATGTTCAAGGTCCAAGAGCACCAGTTGGTCACCAACAGCCACTTGCCGTTCGGGGAGATGACGTCGTACTTGGGCACCAAACCCACTTGGATCGCTCGGTCGATCGACAGTGTCCCCAGGTTCAGGCGTTCGACGTACTCCGGGGTGTCTCCGGACGCGATGGCACTGCGGGGAGTGCAGGTATCCACGCCTGCTGGTCCCATGTGGGGTCCAAACATCGAATAGTTCGTGAACCAGTAGTACTGGCCATCGGGCGTCACCGCCCCCTGGACCGGGGCGCCCTCAACCACACCGGTGGGTTTGGAAAAGCCGAGATCGGTGAACCTGAGGGCCGTGGTCACCGTGCGCCTCAGCGCACCCGTGCGCGAGTCGAAGATTGACAGGGTGTGGTGAACGATCGAATTGTCCGCCACCACCAGGCCGTCACCGAGGGCGAGCACCGACTCTGGAGAGATCGTGTCGGAACTGTAGGGACTCAACTCTTGGAGACGGCGAGTGTCAATCGGGGTGCCGTGAAGCACTTTCTCCAGGGGCGGTGCCCCGTCATTCACGCTCCCCGTGGACGGCTCGAAGTGGCTCACTACGGATGAAACAGCCGCCAGCACCAGAAGGACCACCAGGGCGAGCGCGCCGTAGACGTCTAGGAGTCGACCCCAATCCCCACTTCGACGATGACGTCCACGACGCAACAATGCCACCTGGCCACGGTATCCGCCGGACCAAGCCGCCCGGAGGGCCTCAACGGCAATCTTGATAACCTGTTCGTCATGCGGGCGTAGTTCAGCGGCAGAACATCAGCTTCCCAAGCTGAGAACGCGGGTTCGATTCCCGTCGCCCGCTCCAAGGATTTTGGTGCAGAACCCAATGATTACAAGGGCTTTCGATTGACCAGTAGAGTCCACCGCGTACCGACAATGTCCCGTGTTACGCGCCCGTTAGCGCCCACGAAGCGCCCACGAAGCGCCCGAAATATTTGCAGACCGGGTGCCGACATTGAGCGCTCGTGGACAATCAATCGGCTTAGCAAAATCGATCAATTATTCGGATAGTTTGAAGCATTCAGCGTCGAATGGCTGACGTAGTTCTCTTTCGGACGATGATTACTATTTTAAGCCGCCGTCACTGCCCGACGACAGACCCGGAGCGGCTCTTACGCGAGTAGCAGGGCGACCAGGGGCGCTGGAACAGCCCACACCTCATGGTCAAGATTGAAGATACTTTTGGTCGCCAGAACACCGACACCGTACTTGTTTGTCAACACCTTCGCTTCTGCTCGCCAGCCGTGATCTACCCATTTGCCCTCAATAGGTGTTGACCTTCGAGGTCCACCGGGCGATTGCACATCGACTGGGCATAAATCGATCTCGTTTCCAGAATCTGTTTTGACATATCCGATGGTGTCGGCCGCGACCCACCTTCCTTCGTCAAGAGAATCAATGGCTCTCGCGAGCGAGACTCCCAACATTGCCTCAGTGAGACGAGTCACGTCGGGCGGTGGCAGTCCCGCTCGAAGTCGGCTAGGCAACAAGGATAAAACGGGGTCTACAAGATACAGTTTCGATTGCGATCCCTGGACGATTTGTCCTGAGTCGCCGTGTTGCCGACACCAAATGGCACCAAAACTTGAAACTAGACGATTAAGTCGCCCGTCCGTCGTGGCCCTCGTCCAGGAGAGTGACAACGCCAAGTTCGCGATGTTGAGAGGACTTGACGATCGAGTTTCAAGTTGACCCAACATAAGAGGCAGGGATTGTGGTGCGCCATCCAGCTGAATGTCCCCACGCAGCGAAGCAGCGATGTCACGAAGAAAGTCATCTGATACCGCGCCATCCCTGCGGTGCTCGGCCACTGCTCGGGGAAAACCCCCGCAAGTGAGGAAGTCCTGCCACGCAAGGTCGTAGTCGTCGACTTGGAACTGAATGCCCTCAAGGGCAGCTCTGGCATGGACAGACTGAAGATCGCTAGGGTGCACTGACTCTGGCAGTGCAAGAGAAGATCGTGTGGCGACAAGGAAGTCTCGAAAGGTCATCGGGAGCAAGTGCCGATTTCTTCGAACTCCAGTGGAACCAGCCCGGCCAGCCATCAGGTTGCCCTCGACGTCTTCTCCATCTCGCCACCGACTCCCAGTCACAATGACTGTGTCATCACCGAGGTCGGTTCCATCGCGGGCAACCTTGATGATTGAAGTCCACCCGGATACATTGCTCACTTCGTCCAGTAGCCAGACTCGGGGACGTGAGGACACAAAATCTGCAGGACGGGTCAACTCGCGTGCCAGCGTGAGTGATCGGCGTAAATCTCGGCCCTGCATGCCATCGCATGGCACGTAAATCACTTGGAACGGGCTCACATCCTCGCGCTCACACAGTGCACTTGCCAGATCGAGGAGAGCCACGCTCTTGCCGACGCGCCTGGGGCCAGTAAGCAAGACAAGAGATCCACCGACGGGTAGGCGAGCAATGTCGGCAAGGATCGGTGAGCGGTAGCCAAGGTCGTATTGTGCCCGGTCGCGCAGTAGACGCCGGTCCTGTATCGCGGCTGCAGGATCTTTGTGAGTTGCGGCGGCTCCCCACCAAGGATTTGCTGTCGTGAGATTGCGACGAAGCTCATCATCTCTCATGCCATCTACTTTACTCGCATATATAACAAAAGGGAGGGGGTAATGGCATATTAGACATGACAAAAGGGAGGGGGTAGTGGCACATTAGACATGACAAAAAGGGGGGTCAGTGCGAGGGGAGAAAAGCACCGGAACCTTGAGGGTGTGGTTAAGTCCCAACGAGTGGTGTAAGAGTTCGTGGGCGTCGACGTTCGCCGTGCCAACCTCTTCGTGGTGAACTCTATGCCGCGGTGAGATCGATGGCAACCTCCTTAACGAGTGTGGCGTTGATCGCTGGTCTCGGATCC
>CAIORQ010000054.1 GCA_903860745.1 uncultured Actinomycetes bacterium
GGCGATCGGCGTGTCCTCGCCGCGCTCGGCGATGAGTTCACGCGCGTAGACCGACAGCGGGGCGAAGGGGTCGTCGCGGACCTCGGATCCCTCGACGATGGGCAGCCACTCATCGAGCAGGTCCACCAGGGAGCGGATCATGCGGGTCTTGGCCTGCCCGCGCTCGCCCAGCAGGATGACGTCGTGGCCAGCCAGCAGCGCGGTCTCGAGCTGGGGCAGGACGGTGTCCTCGTATCCGAGCACCGCCGACGTCAACGCCTCGCCCGACTTCAGACGCTCCTCTAGATTGACGCGGATCTCCTCGCGCACGCTGCGCTGCACGTAGCCCGCGGCGCGCAGCGCGCCCAGGGTGGTGGGGAGGGAGTCGGGGACGAGAGGGGTATCCATTCCCCCAACTTATGGCCCCGGGCGGGCTCCCCAGTCACTTCGGCGCCCCGTATCATTGGCCGATGTCGAGCTACGAGATCGTCACCACGCGCGACCGGCCCGACCTGCACGCCCAGTTCGACGAGGCCTTCCGGGGGCTGTGGCCCGAGTTCATCTTCCACGACCCGGTGTCGAACGAACTCTTCCCGCGCGTCGCCACGCAGTTCCCCGACTACGACGTCACCGTCGTGCACGAGGGAGTGGTGGTCGCCGGCGCCTGGGGCGTCACCCTGGGCTGGGACGCCAGCATCGACGACCTGCCCGGTGGCTACGACGACGCCCTGGTGCGCGCCTTCGCCGGACTGGGACGCGTCCACGACACGCTGGTGGTGATGGCCGCCGCCGTGCGCCAGGGCTACCAGGGCCGGGGCCTGGCGGCGCTGGTGCTCGAGGAGTTGCGCACCCGCGCGCTGAGGAGTGGCCTCGCTCGCGTGATCGTGCCGGTGCGCCCCACTTTGAAGGCGCGCTACCCCCTGACCTCGATGGCCGAGTTCGCCCGATGGCGCCGCGAGGATGGGAGCCACCTGGACCCGTGGATCCGCGTCCACGAGCGGCTGGGGGCCACCATCCTCGGCCCCGCCGAGAAGTCGATGATCGTCTCGGGGACCGTCGAGGAGTGGGAGCGCTGGAGCGCGATGCGCTTCCCGGCGAGCGGTGCCTACGTCGTGCCCGAAGCGCTGGACCTCGTCGTGGTCGACCGCGAGCGCGACATCGGCATCTACATCGAACCGAACCTCTGGATGCGCCATCACTGAGTCACGCTGTTGATGAGGTGAAGCGCAAGTTGAATTGACACCGACGGGCGCGTGAGCTCCAGCACCGACGCCAACGGCGCCACCACGTCCTACGTCTACAACGTCGACGCCGAGGTGGTCCAGAGCGTCGAGCCGGTCACGAGCACCAGTGCGGGCATCTCCATCTGCGACGCATACGGCGGCACCGACGCCCGGGGCGCCGTCGAGTACCGACCCCTAGTGACCTCCGAGACCGTGGTGGCGGGAAGTTCGTGTTCGGGCGCGAACGGCCTGACCTACCAGGCGGCCTACGACGCCGACGGCAACGCGACGACCTTGCTCTACCCCAACGCCATGGTGGCCTCGACCACCTACGACCCCGCCGGTGAGGCGACCCAGCTGGCCTACACCTACGCCGCGAGCGGGGGGACGACGGGGGTGGGCTCGGGTTACGCCTCGGCGCTGATGACCTTCGCCCAGGGCTACAACCCCTTCGGCCAGGTGGCCACGGCCTCCTCGCCCGAGTCCTCCCAGGTCTTCTCCTACGACGGGGCCGGACGCCTGGTGGGGGTGGGCGACAACTTCGAGGGCGCCTGCACCACACGGAGCTACACCCTGGACGCCGACTCCAACCGCACGGCCTTCACCGCCGCGGCCTCCACCCCGGTGGGCGGAGCCTGTCCCACCACGACCTCGGCCTCGGCGAAGAGCCGCGAGTACGGGATGAAGCCACAGACCGTCCGCAGCGACGGCTCGAGCGCGTCGAAGGTGGGGCGGAAGCGCGCCGGGCGCGACGAGTCGCAGACGGACCTCA
>CAIORQ010000055.1 GCA_903860745.1 uncultured Actinomycetes bacterium
CTTCTTGAGCTGCCCCGAGGACTTCAGCGCGTTGATCGCGACGTTGACGCAGACGGCCAGCGGATTGCCCTTCTGGAAGAGCAGTCCGTAGTGCTCACCGACCGTGGGGAACTGGCCGACCTGGTCACCGATGGCCTGCTGCTTGGAGTTGACGACCTGGGAGGTGGCCATGTACTGGCCCGTCGGAGTGTCGATGACGATGGCGTCGATCTGCTTGGTCTGCAGCGCCAGCACGGCGTCGGCCAGCGTCGAGAAGACCCGCGGTGCGCGCGTGGGCTTGATGTAGTTGTCGATGTAGGCCAGACCCGTCGTGCCGATCTGGTCACCGTAGAGGTAGGTCTTGAGCTCGGCGGGACTGTGCTTCTTCACGATGGGGTTGGTCTTCAACGAGACGATCGATTGGTTGACGTCGTAGTAGCTCACCGAGAAGGTGACGGCCTTGGCGCGGTCGGCGGTGTAGGAGATCTCGTTGATGTCGAAGTCGAAGTGCTTGGGTCCGGGGATGTAGCTCGAGTCGAAGGGCTCGACGGTCCACTTCACCTTGTTCTTGGCCACGCCGAGTTCGTTGGCGATCGCGTAGACCACGGCCGACTCGTAGCCCTGGCCGTTGGAGGGCTTGTTGTTCACGAACCAGGGCGTGTAGCCCGGGCTGTCGGTGGCGACGGTGAGCGTGCCCTTGACGTACTCCTGTGAGTCGATCGAGGTCTTGCACGAGGCGAGGGAGGGGGTCGTGGACGCGTGGGCGACGGCGCCGACGCCGCTGGCGACCGTGAGCACCGAAGAGCTGAGGACTGTGGCGAGCAAGAGGCGAACGTGGCGCATGGCATCTCCCGGAGGGTCAAGTAGTGGTATCGAGTGTAACGCCATTGAAAATGGGGGGATTGAGGCTCTTGTGCCACCCGGATATGATGAATCCACCTGGAGAGGTGGGTGAGTTCGGTTTAAACCACATTCCTGCTAAGAATGCGGCCTGCGAAAGTGGGCCCGAGGGTTCAAATCCCTCCCTCTCCGCCACCGACACCGAGCGCCCAGCGCTCGGTGTCGCCATGTACGAGGAGAGGCCCATGCGTTACTGGATCGAGACGCTGGGTTGCCCCAAGAACCACGTGGACTCCGAGAAGCTGGCGGGTCTGCTCGTGTCCCAGGGCTACGGACCGGCCGACTCGGCGAGCGACGCCGACCTGGTGGTCGCCAACACCTGCGCCTTCATCGAAGCCGCCCGCGAGGAGTCGATCGAGACGGTCCTCGAACTGGCCGACGCCAAGCGCGACGGCGCGCGCCTGGTCGTGACCGGGTGCATGGCCGAACGCTACGGCGACGAGCTCGCCGAGGCCCTGCCCGAGGTGGACCTGGTCGCTCGCTTCAACGAGAGCCTCACGGTGGCCTCGACGCCGGTCGCGTTGCGCGCGCGACCCACGCCGGCCTTCGACTTGCTCAATCTGCCGCGTCCGGCGACGTCGGCGCCATGGGCCTACGTCAAGATCGCCGAGGGGTGCGACCGGCGTTGCGGGTTCTGCGCGATCCCCTCCTTTCGCGGCGACCAGCGCTCGCGCACCACCGACGAGATCCTCTCCGAGGCGCGCGCCTTGACCGCGGGCGGCGTCCGTGAGATCGTCCTCATCGCCCAGGACCTCGCCTCGTGGGGTCACGATCGGCGCCGCGGTGCGCTGGGCGAGGCCGTGGAGGTCCTCGACGAGGGTGGCAGCCAGCCGCTGATCGAGCTGACCCGCGCGCTGTCGAACGAGGTGGAGCGAGTCCGCCTCCTGTACCTCTACCCCTCGGGCCTCACCACCGGACTGATCGACGCCATCTTGGACACCGGCGTGCCCTACTTCGACCTCTCCCTCCAGCACAGCTCGCGCAAGATGCTGCGCGCCATGCGCCGCTGGGGCGACGCGGACCGCTTCTTGGAGCGCATCGCCGCGATCCGCGCGGCCGATCCCGAGGCGACCTTCCGCTCCTCGTTCATCCTGGGCTACCCCGGTGAGACCGAGGAGGACCAGGAGGACCTCCTCGAGTTCCTCGAGGCGGCGCAACTCGACTGGGCGGGCTTCTTCACCTTCTCCGACGAGGAGGGCACCTACGCCCACACCCTGGGCTCCCCCGTGCCCCACGAACTGGCGCTCGAGCGTCTTCGCGAGGCCTCGGCCCTCCAAGACGACATCACCGCCGCGCGTCGCGATTCGCTGGTGGGTACCCGTCAGCAGGTTTTGATCGATTCCCCGGGAGTGGGTCGTAGTGTACGAGAGTGCCCCGAGATTGACGGCATCGTGATGGTCGACCCGGACCTGACGGTCGGGTCGTTGGTGGAGGTGGAGATCGTGGCGAGCCACGGGACGGATGTGGAGGGGGTGGTGAGGTGACGACGCGCGAGCGAATCTACGGCGAATCGGCCCTGCTCACCCCGGCCAACCTGATGACCATCTTCCGCCTGGCCGTCGCCCCCCTCTTCATGTACATGATCATCGAGCACCGCATCTCGTGGTGGACCTCGGGGGTGGGGGCCCTGGCCGCCGCGTCGGACTACTTCGACGGCATCGTGGCCCGTCGTCACGGGACGACCACGTCGGGTGCCTTCCTCGACCCCCTGGCCGACAAGGTCGTGGTCCTGGGCGGGCTCTACGCCCTGATCGTCTCGCGCCCCCACGGCATCACGGCCTTCATCGTCCCCGCGATCATCATCACGCTGCGCGAGGTCTGGATGAGCGTGCACCGCTCTCGCGCGGCCAAGCGGGGTTTCTCGATCCCGGCGGTGAAGATCGCCAAGTGGAAGACCTTCGTGCAGGACTGGGCGATCGCCTTCTGCGTGATCCCCCTCACCGCCCACCACCTGTGGATCGCCGAGGTCACCATCTGGGTGGCCGTCGCGATGACCGTCTACACCGGGTGGCGCTACTACCTCGACGGTCGGGAGATGTTCGCTCGTGCGCGTTGAGGTCGTCGCGGTCGGCACCGAGTTGTTGCTGGGACAGATCCCCGACACCAACTCCCAGTGGCTGGGCGAGCGTCTGGCCGCCCACGGCATCGCCTCGCACTTCCACCAGCACGTGGGCGACAACCACGAACGCATCGTGGCGGCGTTCCGCGTGGCCTTGAGCCGCAGTGACGCCGTGATCGTCTGTGGGGGCCTCGGTCCGACGCAGGACGACATCACCCGCGCCGCGCTGGCCGAGGTCATGGGCGTCGAACTCGTGCGCCACGAGGAGATCGTCGAACGGATCCGTGGCTTCTTCGTGGCGCGTGGTCGCACCATGAGTGACAACAACCTCCTCCAGGCCGACGTGCCGGTGGGGGCGAGGGTGATCGAGCAGGTCCGCGGCACGGCCCCGGGGCTCATCTGTCCGGTCGGTGACCAGGTGATGTACGCGGTGCCCGGGGTCCCCTACGAGATGAGCGACATGTTCGAGCGGGCCATCCTGCCCGACCTCCTCGAGCGCCAGCGTCGTCGTGGTCAGACCTCGGTGATCGTCTCACGGGTGATCCGCACCTGGGGGGCCAGCGAGTCGGGGCTCGCCGAGGCGGTCGCCGAACGATTCGACGCCCTCATCGACTCCGATCGCGTCACGATCGCCTTCCTCGCTTCGGGCATCGAGGGGATCAAGGTGCGCATCACGGCGCGCGGCAACGATCGCGAGCACGCCCTGGCGCTGCTGGACGAGGAGGAGCAGTTGGTACGGGCCCTCATCGCCTCGGCCTTCGGCGACATCATCTTCGGCGTCGACGACGAGACGATGGAGTTCGCCGTGGCCAGCCGTCTGCTGGCCCGCGGTCTGAGCCTGGGCCTGGCCGAGTCGCTCACCGGGGGACTGATCGCCAGTCGACTGGTCAACGTGGTCGGCGCCTCGACGTGGTTCCGTGGCGGACTCGTGAGCTACGCTTCCGAGGTGAAGTTCGACCTGCTCGGCGTGACGCCGGGACCAGTGGTGAGCGCGGGGGCGGCCGAGGAGATGGCCCGGGGTGCGCGCAAGCTGCTCGCCTGCGACGTCGCCCTCTCGGTCACCGGCGTGGCCGGACCCGACCAGCAGGACGGTCAGGCGCCCGGAACGGTGTTCGTCGGCCTGGCCCTCGGTGACGAGGTCAGTCACGTGGCGCTGCGCGTGCCGGGCGACCGCGACCGTGTGCGGGCCTTCAGTGCCATCGGGTCCCTCGACGCCCTGCGACGCGCCCTCGACCACCTCCCCTAGAGAAATTTCCGAGGAAATCCTCGATACGAACACTTGTTCGTAGTACGGTACTCTTCAGCGGAGAGCGACCGATGTGACTAGGGGCTTCTAACGTGCCCCGGGTGACGAAGAACAAGGAGACATCAATGGCAACCGACGACCGCGCCAAGGCCCTCGAATCGGCGCTCGGCCAGATCGAGAAGCAGTTTGGCAAGGGATCGATCATGCGCATGGGCGAGAACCTGCACATGAACATCGAATCCATCCCCACCGGTGCGCTGGCCCTCGACATGGCGTTGGGCATCGGCGGCCTGCCGCGCGGACGCATCGTCGAACTCTACGGTCCCGAGTCCTCGGGCAAGTCGACGCTGGCCATGCACGTGGTCGCCGAGGCGCAGCGCAACGGCGGCGTGTGCGCCTACATCGACGCCGAGCACGCCATGGACCCGGTCTACGCCCGCGCCATCGGCGTCAACGTGGACGACCTGCTCATCTCCCAGCCCGACACCGGCGAGCAGGCGCTGGAGATCTGCGACATGCTTATCCGCTCGGGCGCGCTCGACGTCATCGTCATCGACTCGGTGGCCGCCTTGACCCCGCGCGCGGAGATCGAGGGCGACATGGGTGACTCCCACGTCGGTCTGCAGGCCCGACTGATGAGCCAGGCCCTGCGCAAGCTTACCGGCGGGCTCTCCAAGTCCAACACCGTGGCGGTCTTCATCAACCAGTTGCGCGAGAAGATCGGCGTCATGTACGGCTCGCCCGAGGTGACCCCCGGTGGCCGGGCGCTCAAGTTCTACTCGAGCGTGCGCCTCGACATCCGCCGCATCGAGTCGATCAAGGACGGCACCGAGGTGGTGGGCAACCGCACTCGGGTCAAGGTCGTCAAGAACAAGTGCGCCGCGCCATTCAAGCAGGCCGAGTTCGACATCATGTACGGCCAGGGCATCAGCCGAGAGGGCTCGGTGCTCGACGTCGCCGTCGAGCTGGGCTTCGTCAAGAAGGCGGGCGCCTGGTTCACCTACGAGGGCGAGCAGATGGGTCAGGGTCGTGAGAACGTCAAGACCTTCCTGCGAGAGAACCCCCAGACCATGGCCGAGATTGACGGTCGGGTGCGTGAGCACTTGGCGACGGCCCTACTACCCGACGTGGTGGGCGCCGAGATCGACGTCGATTCGCCGCTGACGCTCGACTAGTCCCGGTAGCGCACCATGACGACACCCTTGGAGAAGACTCCGGGGGCGTCGTCATGGTGCCATCGTTGAATGACGCCATCGAATCGGCCAGGGGCGACGTGCGGGGGTCCGGCGAGATCGGCGCCCCCGAGTGAGAGGTGGGCAGACGCGATTTCCCCGTCGTCGCCCTGCGGTCTGCTGGCTCACGGGGGCGTCAACGACGTCGTCGGCCTGACACGAGCGATCGTTCACGCACGGACCGACGGGGCAACGAGCACTGGCGCACCCTTGCCCGTGAGCACCTGGTCTCACCGGTAGCGTGGTCCTGGTGAGTTGGCGGCTTGGGTATCGGCGATGGTTGGGTGCACGGATCCGCGCCACGCGCCGCTACCTCGACGAGGTCGCGACGGTCGGTCCGCGCGACGACTACGCCCGGCGCTTCTTCCACTTCGGGGAGGGCGCTGGCCTCATGGCCCCCCAGGGAATCATCTACAACGAGCGCTATCTCTCGATCGGTGAAGGCACACTCGTGGGTGAGAACGTATGTCTCACCGCCGGGATGGACCCGGGTCAAGAGATGCTGCACGCTCCGGTGGTGAGCATCGGTCGGGGGTGTCGGATCGGCCGTGGATCGCACATCATCGGTCACTGGTCGATCACCCTGGGTGACGAGATCCAGATCGGTCCCTACGTCTACATCACCGACCAGAACCACGGCTACCTCGACCCCGACACGCCGGTCGGTTGGCAGGCTCCCGAGGAGTCGGCGGTCTCGATCGGCTCGGGCAGTTGGCTGGGCACCAACGTGGTCATCCTGCCTGGCACGCACCTGGGTGTCAACACCACCGTGGCGGCGGGGGCGGTGGTGCGAGGAAGCTTTCCGGGCCACGTGGTGCTCGGGGGGGTGCCGGCCAAGGTGCTGCGCCACTACAACGGCGTGACGGGCTGGCAGCCGGGGCCTCCCGCGTGAGACGTCACGTCGGTGTCGACCTCACCCCGTTGCGGATCTCCAAGGAGTATCGCAAGCTCTACGTCGCGGGCCTGATCACCTCCCTGGGCTCTCAGGCGACCTACGTCACGATCCCCTTCCAACTCAAGGAACTCACCCATTCGCCCCTGGACGTCGGAGCGCTCGGCCTCTTCGAACTTGTCCCACTGGTCGTCTTCGGCCTCTACGGAGGCGTCCTCGCGGACCGGATGAACCGGCGTCGCCTGATCATCGCGATGGAGCTCCTCTTGATGCTGGCCACCGCGGTGGTGCTGGTGAACGCCCTCCTAGCCCATCCCCAGGTGTGGGTCCTCTACGCCGACGCCGTCGTGGCGGCGGCGGTGTCGAGCCTGCAGCGACCGAGCATCGAGGCTCTGAACCAGACCTTCGTGCCCCACGAACTCCAACGAGCCGCTTCCGCATTGGTCAACATCCGCTACACCACGGCCTCCATCATCGGACCCGCCCTCGGCGGACTGGTCGCGGTGGCCGCGGGACCCGGCTTCGTCTACGGGGCCAACCTGGTGACCTTCGCGGTCTCGCTCTACTTGTTGTCGGGCCTCGCTCGTCAGCTGGCTCCCACCTCGAGCGACGAGAGCGACCGGGCGGCACTGCGCGCCGGCGTGGCGTTCTTGCGCGCACGACCCGACATCGTGGGCACCTACGTCATCGACCTGCTGGCCATGACCTTCGCCTTCCCGGTGGCCATGCTGCCCTTCGTGGCCGCGCGCTTCCCCGAGTCCTACGCCCTCTCCCTGCTCTACTGCGGTCTGCCGGCGGGAGCGCTGGTCTTCACCCTGGTCTCGGGTTGGACGCGGCACGTGCACCACTACGGGCGCGCGGTGGTGGCCTCGGCGGCGCTGTGGGGCCTGGGTATCGCGCTCTTCGGCTTCTCGACCTCCCTGTGGCTGGTGCTGGCGGGTCTGGCCGTGGCGGGCGGGGCCGATTCCCTGTCGGGGATCTTCCGGTCCACGATGTGGAACGAGTCGATCCCCCCCGAGGTCCGAGGACGCATGGCCGGCATGGAGATGATCTCCTACTCGCTGGGACCCACCGCGGGACAGTTCCGCGCCGGCGTCATGGCGGCGTGGACCAGTCTGCGCTTCTCGCTGACGGTGGGCGGACTCGCCTGCACGGGGTCGGTGGGCGTGGTGGCCGCCGCACTGCCCTCGCTGTGGAAGTTCGACGCGCGCCACGACGTCAACGTCGCACGGGTGCGCGAACTGCGCGCCGCTGAGGACGGGTGAGCGCGGCGAAAGCCCGTAGCATTTAGCCGTGTCCCACAGCTACCTCGTCACCGTGTCCGGCCCCGACCGCGTCGGCGTCGGCGCCGAGCTCTTCGCGGCCCTGGCCCGCCTGAGCGAGGGCGGCGGCCAGCTCTCGGACGTCGCCCAGATCACCATCCGCGGCTACCTCGTCCTGTGCGCCGAGGTGACCACCGAGGACGACGTGGGCGAGGACGACGTGCGGGCGGCGCTCGCGACGCGCGACATCGACCGCGACGGGATCACCTCGGTCGTCGAGAGCGTGACGCCCGACCCCGCCCAGGAGGGCGGGCGACTCCTCGTGACCCTGCTGGCCCCGCACATCGCGGCGGCGCAGCTGGAGGCGGTGTTCGGGGCCATCGCGGGCGCGCACGCCACCTGCGAACGGATCGTGCACCTGGCGACCTACCCCGTCGACTGCTACGAACTGGTCGTTCGGGGTTCGGACCACGCGACGTTGCGCGAGTCGCTCACCGTCGTCGCCCAGGCCAGGGGGGTGGACATGGCGATCCAGCGCGCGGGTCTTCACCGGCGCGCCAAGCACCTGGTGGTGATGGACGCCGATTCGACACTCCTCCAAGACGAGGTCATCGACCTCCTGGCCGAGGAGGCCGGTTGCGCCGACCAGGTCGTGGCGATCACCGGGGCCTCCATGGCCGGCCAGCTCGACTTCGCCGAGTCGTTGCGCCAGCGCGTCGCCCTCCTCGAGGGACTCGACGCGAGCGCGCTCGATCGAGTGCGCCGACGTCTTCGACTCACGCCGGGTGCGCGCACCCTGCTGCGCACCCTGCACCGTCTGGGCTACGTGCCCGCCGTCGTCTCGGGCGGCTTCGTCGAGGTGCTCGCGCCCCTGCTCGCCGACTTGAACGTGGCGTATCTCGAGGCCAACCGCCTCGAGATCGTCGACGGCGTGCTGACCGGGCGACTGGTGGGCGAGATCGTCGATCGCGCCGGCAAGGCGCGGGCGCTGGAGCGCTTCGCCGCCGAGGTGGGCGTGCCGCTCAGCCAGACGGTGGCGGTCGGCGACGGCGCCAACGACATCGACATGATCTCGGCGGCGGGACTCGGCATCGCCTTCAACGCGAAGGCGGTGGTGCGCGAGCACGCCGACGCGGCGCTGTCGGTGCCCTACCTCGACGCGGTCCTGTACTTCCTCGGCATCAGCCGCGAGGAGATCGAGACCGACTGACTAGCCCAGACGCAGGGCGGTGGTCCCACTCGACCAGAGGTCGGCCATCCAGGCCTCGATGGCGTCGGGGTCGCGCGGCAGCGCCGCCGAGAGGTTCTCGCAGCCCTCGGCGGTGACCAGCACGTCGTCCTCGATGCGCACGCCGATGCCGCGGTACTCCTCGGGGACCGTCAGGTCGTTGGGCTGGAAGTACAGGCCGGGCTCGACGGTGAGCACGTAGCCCTCGCGAAGTTCCCCGTGGTAGTGCTCGTTGCGCGCGTTGGCGCAGTCGTGGACGTCGATGCCGAGCATGTGGCTGGTCCCGTGCAGGGTGTAGCGCCGGTGCAGCTGGCGGTCGGCGCGCAGCGCCTCCTCGGGGGTCTCACGCAGGATGCCGAGGTCGTAGAGACCCTGGGCGAGGACCCGCATGGCCGCGCGGTGGGGGTCGAGGAAGGCGACCCCGGGACGCACGACGTCGAGCGCCGCCTGCTGGGCGGCCAGGACGAGTTCGTAGATGCGCCGCTGCGCCGGGCTGAAGCGTCCGTTCACCGGCATGGTGCGGGTGACGTCGGCCGTGTAGAGCTGGTGGCACTCGACACCGGCGTCGAGCAGCAGCAGGTCGCCTTCGCGCACCTCGCCGTCGTTGCGCATCCAGTGCAGGATCGTGGCGTGGGCGCCGGTGGCGGCGATGGTGTTGTAGCCGACGTCGTTGCCCTCGACGCGCGCGCGCAGGTTGAAGACGCCTTCGATGACCCGCTCGCCGCGGCCGACCGCCTCGGGCAGGGCGCGCACGACGTCCTCGAAGCCCTTGACGGTGTGGGCGACGGCCTCGCGCAACTGGTCGACCTCGTAGTCGTCCTTCACCAGACGCATCTCGGAGAGCTCCTGGGCGAGTCGGGCGTCCTCCTCGGTGGCCTCGAGGCGCGCGTCCAGAGCGGGGTCGAGGCCGCGCACGCTGAGCACGCGGGTCGCCGCCAGGGAGGACAGGTCCTTCTCGAGGTGTTCGAGGGGGGCGGCTTCGACGCCGTAGTACACGGCGCTCTCCTCCACGCCGCGGCGCGGTCCCACCCAGAGCTCGCCGTAGCGCGCGTCGGTGAAGAACTCGTGGGAGCTGTGGTCGCGGCGCGCGGCGACGTAGAGCGTGGCGCGCGCTCCCGCGGCACCGGGCGCGATGACCAGGACCGCGTCGGGGTCCTGGCAGCCGGTGAGGTAGAAGAAGTCGGTGCCGGCTCGGAAGTTGTAGTCCGTGTCGTTGGCGCGCACCTTGAGCGGTCCGGTCGCCACGACGAGGGTGGCCCCGGGGAAGCGCCGGCCCAGCTCCTCGCGACGTCGCGCGAAACGCTCGGCGGCCGGGTGGGTCTCGTGCTCGGGGTGGGCGGGAGCCCACTGCGTGGTCATGTGGTCGACGAGGACCCGGGGGATGGCTGGGCGGTGGTAACCGGCCCAGACCCAGTGTTCGGAGACCGGCGACTCCTCGGAGACGTCGGATTCAGGGATGTGCGCGTCGCTCATCACCCCAACTTACCGTCAGGGCGACGCGAGGGGGGGCCTAGGCCTTGGTGCGCTCCACCAGTCGCCAGGTGGAGGGCAACAGCACGCCCGCGACCACGGCCTTGGCGATGTCGAAGATCAGGTAGGGCGTCATGCCCAGGGTCACGGCCTTGGCGAGCGAGACGTGCAGGTCCACGGCCAGCCACGGCACGCCGAAGGCGTAGATGGCCAGTTCACCGATGACGAAGAGGCCGACGGCGCTGACCACGTGGCGGTCGTTGCCCTTGGCGGCGAGCCAGCTCATGAGGGCGACCGCGACGATGAAGCCGACCAGGTAGCCGAAGAGGAGGGAGGAGTAGCCGCTGGCGCCGCCGGCGAACCAGGGCAGGCCCGCCAGGCCGGCCGCCATGTACAGGCCCATGGCGGCGACGGCGCGGCGCACGCCCAGCGTGGAGCCGACGAGCAACACGCCCAGCGTCTGACCGGTGAAGGGGACGACGAAGGGATGGATGTAGAACGAGATCTGCGCGAGCAGGCCGACGAAGACCGCGGCCCCGACGACCAGGACGGCGTCGGCGAGCAGTGAGCGCGACACGACGTCGGCGAGGACGGGACGTGGCTGGGAGACGGCGACGGTTGACATGAAGACTCCTTTACGGGCTCGTGCCTCCACTGTAGGTCAGGTCACGCGCCACGCATCGGCGCGACGGCGGGCCGTTAGGCCGGAATCCACCCGTGGTCGCGGGCGATCTGCTCGGGGTCACCGATGCGCAGGCCCGTGCGGTGCTGCAACGCGCGGATGAGGCCACCGGCCTCGTAGAGCGATTCGTGGGTGCCGGTGTCGAGCCAGGTGGTGGCGCGCGAGAGCACCTGCACGCGCAACTCGCCTCGCTCGAGATAGGCGTTGTTGAGGGCGGTGATCTCGAGCTCGCCGCGGGCGCTGGGCGTGAGGGTCTTGGCCATCTCCGAGGCCTTCTCGTCGTAGAAGTACAGGCCGGGGATGGCGTAGCGGCTCCGGGGCTCGGCGGGCTTCTCCTCGATGGACAAGACGCGTCCGTCCTCGGCGAACTCCACGACGCCGTAGGACGTGGGATCCGAGACCTCGTAGGCGTAGATCAGCGCGCCCTCGACCTCGGTGTTGAGGCTCAGGTGCGTGCCCAGACCGGGTCCGTAGAACAGGTTGTCACCCAAGATGAGGGCGCACTTGTCGCCCGCGAGGAACTCCTCGCCCAAGATGAGCGCCTGGGCCAGGCCGTTGGGCTGGTCCTGGATGACCCAGGAGATCGACAGACCCAGTTGCGAACCGTCACCGAGCAGGCGTTGGAAGGCCGCCTGGTCGTGGGGCGTGGTGATCAAGAGGATCTCGCGCAGACCGGCCAGCATCAGGGTGCTCAGCGGGTAGTAGATCATCGGCTTGTCGTAGACCGGAAGCAACTGCTTGGAGGTCGCACGGGTAATGGGGTACAGACGCGTGCCGCTACCCCCGGCCAGGATGATTCCCTTCACTCCATTAGTATAGAAGTCCGTCAACCCCCTAGGTAAGGCCGAGGTATCGCCATGCGTATTGTGATCACCGGAGCGGCCGGATTCATCGGTTCGCGCTTCGTCGAGATGCTGCTGGAGGCGGACCTGGGCTACGACGAGGTCGTCGTCCTGGACGCCTTGACCTACTCGGGTCGCCTGGAGAACCTCGAGCTCGCCCTGACCGACCCGCGGGTGAGCTTCGTCCAGGGCTCGATCACCGACCCCGGGGTCACCGAGGCGGTGCTCGCGGGTGCGCGCGCCGTGGTGCACCTGGCCGCCGAGAGCCACGTGGACCGTTCCATCACCGGTGCGCGGACCTTCTTCGAGACCAACGTCATCGGCACCCAGACCCTGCTGGAGAGCGCGCGACGCCACGGGGTGGAGCGCTTCGTGCACGTGTCGACCGACGAGGTCTACGGCACGATCCCCGAGGGGTCGTGGCGTGAGGACCACATCCTCGAACCGAATTCGCCCTACTCCTCCTCCAAGGCCGGCTCGGACCTGGCCGCGCTGGCGTACCACCGCACCTACGGCCTGCACGTGAACGTGACGCGCTGCTCGAACAACTACGGTCCCCGCCAGTTCCCCGAGAAGGTCATCCCGCTCTTCGTGTCGAACCTGATGGACGACCTGAAGGTCCCCCTCTACGGCGACGGGCTCAACGTGCGCGACTGGCTGCACGTCGACGACCACTGCCGCGGCATCCTGCTCGTCCTCCAGGGTGGACGCGCGGGGGAGATCTACAACATCGGTGGCGGCACCGAGCTGACCAACCGCGAACTCACCTCGCGGCTCCTGGCGCTGTGCGGCAAGGACGAGACCAGTATCGAGCCCGTGGCCGACCGCCTGGGTCACGACCGTCGCTACTCGGTCGACTGCTCCAAGATCCGCCAGGAACTGGGCTACGTGCCCCAGGTCCCCTTCGAGGAGGGTCTGGCGGCCGTGGTGCAGTGGTACCACGACAACGAGTCGTGGTGGCGTCCGATCAAGGAGTCGATGTGAACCTGCGCGAACTCGACATCGTCGGTCTCTACGTGGCCGAGTCGCGGGTCTTCGGTGACGACCGCGGCTTCTTTCGCGAGTGGTTCAAGTTGAGCGACTTCGAAGCCGTGGGCTTGAACTTCAGCACCGAACAGTCCAACTTGTCGGTGTCGGTGCGTAACGTGGTGCGCGGTCTGCACTACTCGCTCGCGCCACGCGGCCAGGCCAAGGTCGTCACCTGCGTCTACGGTGCGCTCGACGACGTGATCGTCGACATCCGCGAGGGCTCGCCCACCTTCGGGGCCGTGGTGACGGTGTCGCTGTCGGCCGACGCGGGCACCACGGTGGTGCTGCCGGCGGGCGTGGCCCACGGTTTTTGCGTGACCTCGGAGACGGCGGCGCTGTCGTACCTCCTGTCGTCGCCCTACGACGCCCCCCACGAGCTCGAGATCCACCCGATGGATCCCGCGATCGACGTCCCCTGGGCCCTGAGCGGTGAGGCCATCTTGAGCGAGAAGGACGCCGCCGCCCCCACGCTGGCCGAGCGCCGGGCCGCGGGCCAGCTCCCCTCGTACCGCTAGCCCCGACTGGGCCCGCGACCGCGGGCGTTGATAGCCTGACACGAGTGAGTCTCGCTCCCCTTCGATTGATCGGTGTACGCGACCGCGGCGTCTTGGTGCCGGCGGTCATCTCGGTTCCGGCCATCGCGAACGAGGCCGAGCTGCGGGTCTTCGTGAGCGCGCTCAGCGGCGTGGACCAGGTGGGCGTGGAGAGTCGTGTCGCCAAGCTGGGGACGCGCTCGCTCAAGACCTCGACCAAGCGACGCGCCATCGACCTGGCGATCTCCATGGTCGACCTCACCACCCTGGAGGGGGCGGACACGCCGGGGCGAGTGACCTCACTGTGCACCAAGGCCCGGCGTCCCGACCCGGGCGATCCCCAGGTGCCCGCGGTCGCCGCGGTGTGCGTCTACCCGGACCTGGTGGCCCACGCCCGCCGCGTGCTCGAGGGCTCCGACGTCGCGGTGGGCGCGGTGGCCAACGCCATCCCCTCGGGACGGGCCTCGCTCAACGTCAAGCTGCTCGACGTGGCCGACGCGGTGGCCGCGGGCGCCCACGAGATCGACATGGTGATCGACCGCGGGGCCTACTTATCGGGTCGCTGGGGGCAGGTCTTCGACGAGATCGTGGCGGTCAGGGCGGCCTGCGGCGAGGCGCACCTCAAGGTCATCTTGGAGACCGGCGAGCTGGTGACCTACGACAACGTGAAGCGGGCCAGTTGGATCGCGATGCTCGCGGGCGCCGACTTCATCAAGACCTCGACGGGCAAGGTCGGGGTCAACGCGACCCTGCCGGTCGCCCTGGTGATGCTCGAGGCCGCGCGCGACTTCGCCGAACAGACGGGACGGCTGGTGGGGGTGAAGGTGGCCGGCGGGATCCGCACTACCAAGGACGCGCTCAAGTACCTGGTGGTGGTCAACGAGACCGCGGGGTCCGCGTGGCTGAGCCCCGAGTACTTCCGCTTCGGAGCCTCGTCGCTGCTCAACGACCTCTTGATGCAGCGCCTCAAGCAACGCACGGGCGCCTACGTGCGGCCCGACGAGTTCTCAGGGGACTGACATGACGGACGACGCACTCACCTCCGACCTCGGCGCGTTGGCCTACGACCCGGCTCCCGAATCGTCGTCCATCGCGCGGCTGCGGGAGAGTTACGGCCTCTTCATCGACGGCGACTTCAGCGCGCCGGAGTCGCACGAACAGTTCGCGACCCTGAACCCGGCCACCGAGGAGGTCCTGGCGACGGTGGCCCAGGCGGGCGCCCGCGACGTGGACCGGGCCGTGGCCAGCGCGCGACGCGCGTACGACAGGACATGGTCCAAGACCAGTGGCGCCGAGCGGGCCAAGTACCTCTTTCGTATCGCCCGGCTGATCCAGGAGCGCTCGAGGGAGCTCGCGGTCGTCGAGACCCTCGACAACGGCAAGCCGATCCGCGAGTCGCGCGACGTGGACGTCCCCCTGGCCGCGGCCTACTTCTTCTACTACGCGGGCTGGGCCGACAAGCTCGACTACGCGGGCTTCGGCGCCAACCCGGCGCCGGTGGGCGTGGCGGGCCAGATCATCCCGTGGAACTTCCCGCTCCTGATGGCCGCCTGGAAGCTGGCCCCCGCGCTGGCCGCCGGTAACACCTGCGTCTTGAAGCCCGCCGAGACCACGCCGCTGACGGCGCTGGTGCTCGCCGAGATCCTCCAGCAGGCCGGCCTGCCCGAGGGCGTGGTCAACATCGTCACCGGCGACGGGGCGACGGGCGAGGCCCTGGTCGCCCACGAGGGCGTCGACAAGATCGCCTTCACCGGGTCGACGGAGGTGGGGCGACTGATCCAGGAACGGCTGGCGGCCACGCCCACCCGTCTCACCCTGGAGCTCGGCGGCAAGGGGGCCAACATCGTCTTCGAGGACGCCCCGATCGACGAGGTCATCGAGGGCATCATCGACGGCATCTTCTTCAACCAGGGCCACGTGTGCTGCGCCGGGTCGCGCCTGCTGGTCCAGGAGTCCGTCGCCGACGAGGTCCTGCGCCGGCTGCTGCGCCGGGTGGACCAGCTGCGCGTGGGTGATCCCCTGGACAAGAACACCGACGTGGGGGCGATCAACTCCGCCGCCCAGCTCGCGCGCATCACCGAACTGGCCGACGCGGGCGAGCGCGAGGGAGCGGTGCGCTACACCGGCGCCTGCGCGCTGCCCGACCGCGGCTACTGGTTCGCGCCGACGGTCTTCGCCGACGTCGCCCAGAGCCACCGCATCGCGCGCGAGGAGATCTTCGGTCCGGTCTTGTCGGTGCTCACCTTTCGCACGCCCGAGGAGGCCGTGGCCAAGGCCAATAACTCCAACTACGGCCTGGCCTGCGGGGTGTGGAGCGAGAAGGGCAGCCGGACCCTGTGGGTCGCCCAGCGCCTGCGCGCCGGAGTGATCTGGGCCAACACCTACAACAAGTTCGATCCGACCAGCCCCTTCGGCGGGGTGCGCGAATCGGGCTTCGGTCGCGAGGGCGGGCGTCACGGACTGGAGGCCTACCTCAATGTCTGAGCGACTCGACGTCAAGAAGACCTACAAGCTGGTGGTGAACGGGGCCTTCGCGCGTTCGGAGTCCGGACGCAGCTACGAGGTCACCACCTCGACCGGAGCCTTCGTGGCCAACGTGGCCCAGGCCTCGCGAAAGGACCTGCGTGACGCGGTGGTCGCCGCCCGCGCCGGCCAGGCCAAGTGGTGGGCCTCCACCGCCTACAACCGCGGACAGGTGCTCTATCGCTGGGCCGAGATGGCCGAGGCGCGGGCGGCCGAGCTGGTCGAACACCTGCAGCTCGCCGAGGGGCTGAAGAAGCGCGAGGCCCAGGCCTCGGTGTCGCGCGCCATCGACCGCATCGTCTGGTACGCGGGCTGGACCGACAAGGTGACCCAGGTGCTCGGCGGCGCCAATCCCGTGGCGGGGCCGTTCTTCAACTTCTCGCTGCCGGTGCCCAGTGGCGTGGTGGGCGTGGTGGCACCCCAGGAGTCGTCGCTCGAGGGCTTCGTCGAAGTGGTCGCCGCGCCCTTGTGCGTGGGCAACGCCGTGGTCGCGCTGGCCAGTGAGCGCCGGCCGACCCCCGCGGTGGTCCTCGCCGAGATGACCGCGACCGCGGACTTCCCCGGCGGCGTCCTCAACGTCCTCACGGGCCTCACCGCGGAGCTGGCCCCCCACCTCGCCTCGCACGAGGACGTCGACGGTCTCGACCTGAGCGGCTGCGCGGATCGGGGCGACGAGCTGGCCCGTCTCGCGGCCGCTTCGATCAAGCGGGTCTACCGCGAGCGAGACAAGGGCGCCGAGAACCCTCTGCGCCGACTACGGACCTTTGTCGAGACCTCCACGGTCTGGCACACGATTGGACAATGATGACGAACCCCTACCAACTCGCCAACGAGGCCGCCGACGAACTGCGCGTTCGCTCGGGGGTCGACTCCTACGACGTCGCGATCGTGCTGGGCTCGGGCTGGAAGGAGGGCGCCGCCGCCCTGGGCGCGCCCTTCGCGGAGGTGGCGACCGGGACGTTGCGGGGCTTCGTGGCGCCCACGGTGGTCGGCCACGCCGGCCAGATCCTCTCGCTCAAGGTGGCCGCCAAGACCGTCGCCCTGGTCTCGGGCCGCGTGCACCTCTACGAGGGCAACACCGCCGACCAGGTGGCCCACCCCGTGCGCACCGTCATCGCCGCCGGCGCCCGGACGGTGGTGCTCACCAACGCCTGCGGCGGGATCGACCCGTCCGTCGCCGCGGGTTCGGTGGTGCTCATCCGCGACCACATCAACCTGACCGCCACCTCGCCGATGGAGGGTGCCGCGCCGCCCGAGCCCTACGGCTCGCGCTTCGTCGACCTGACCGACCTCTACAGCGCACGCCTTCGCGCGGCCGCGCGAGCGGCGGCTCCCGAACTCACCGAGGGCGTCTACGCGGGCTTCCGCGGTCCGCACTACGAGACACCCGCCGAGGTGGCGATGGCGCGAACCATGGGGGCCACCCTGGTGGGGATGTCCACCGTTCTCGAGGCCATCGCCGCGCGCCACATGGGCGCCGAGGTGCTCGGGCTGGGCCTCGTGTCGAACCTCGCCGCGGGCGTCGCGCAGACGCCCCTGAACCACCTCGAGGTCCTCGAGGCCGGCCAACAGGCCGCTGGTTCGCTCGGTGAGCTGCTGGCGCGACTGCTCCCGGTGATATGAGCGATGATCTCGTCGCCCGGGTGGGGGCGTGGCTGGTGGTCGATCCCGATCCGACGGACCGGGCCACCATCATGGGCCTCCTCGCCGAGGGCGACGTGGCCGAACTGCGTCGTCGCTTCGACCAGCCCCTGAGCTTCGGCACCGCGGGATTGCGGGGCCCCGAGATGGCCGGCCCCGCCGGCATGAACCGCGCCACCGTGCGCCGCGCCACCCAGGGGGTCGTCGCCTGGCTGCGCGAGACCGGTGTCGACGTCTCGCGCGGAGTGGTGGTGGGCCGCGACGCCCGCCATGGCTCGGAGACCTTCAACGACGAGGTCGTGGCGGTCCTGTTGGGCGCCGGCGTCCCCGTCTACGAGATGCCCCGACCACTGCCCACTCCGCTCACCGCCTACGCGTTGCGCGTCCTGGGGGCCGGCGCGGGCGTCATGATCACCGCCAGCCACAACCCGCCGGCGGACAACGGCTACAAGCTCTACGGACCCGACGGATCGCAGATCATCGCCCCCCACGACGCCATCGTCGAGCGTCACGCCAACGAGGCCACCCGCGCGACCCTGGGGGACCGCTCCTCGCCCCTGCACCACGTCGTCGACGAGGGCGTGCTCGAGTCGTACCGGGCGCACATGACCTCTCGATACGGCGTGACCTCGAGCGCCCTGGGCATCGCCTACACCCCCCTGCACGGCGTGGGTGGGGAGTTCGCGCTCGACCTCTTCGCGCGCGCGGGCTTCTCGCGGGTCTCGGTCGTGACCGAGCAGTTCCGGCCCAACCCCGAGTTCCCGGGTCTGCCCTTCCCCAACCCCGAGGAGCCCGGGGTGCTGGACGCGGGACTGGCTCTCGCGGCGGCGAGCGGCGCCGCGCTGCTGCTCGCCAACGACCCCGACGCCGATCGCCTGGGGGCGGCCGTGGCGCAGGCCGACGGTGGCTGGCGCGTGTTGCGCGGCGACGAGATCGGTTGGCTCCTGGGCTCGGTGGCCCTCGCGCAGGCCGGCGACGACGACGTGGTGGCCACGACCGTCGTCTCGTCCACCATGCTCGAGAAGATGGCCGCTCGCGCGGGCGTGACCTACCGGACGACCCTGACGGGCTTCAAGTGGATCACCAAGGCCGCGCCGGGCCGGCGTCTGGCCTTCGGCTACGAGGAGGCCCTGGGCTTCGCGGTCGATCCCTGCGTGGCCGACAAGGACGGGGTCTCGGCGGCCCTCGCGTTGGCGCACCTGGCCGACGAGCTCGCTCACCACGGGCTGACCCTGGTGGACCGCCTCGACGAGCTCGAGGCCCGCTACGGCGTGCACGCCGGCGCCCAGCTCTCCTTGCGGGTGACCCCGCCGCACGGTCGTGAGGTGCTGAGCGCGGTGATGGCGCGGGTGCGCGAGAACCCACCCGAACGCCTGGGCGCGCTCGCGCTCACCGAGGTCGTGGACCTCGAGACGGGCTGGAACGGCCTCGCACCCACGGAAGGACTGATCTGGCGCCTGGGCGAGACGGGCCGCGTCGTGGTGCGGCCCTCGGGGACCGAACCCAAGCTCAAGGCCTATCTCGAGGTCGTCGGGTCGCCCGGCGCCGCGGACCTCGCCGCGGAGCGGGCGCGCTGCGCGGCGCTCCTGGTGGCGATCCGCGCGGACCTGGCCCGGATCCTGGCGCTCGACGGGGCGTAGAGTCTCTGCGATGACGCCGAGCGCCGCCGAGTTCGTGAGCCTCCTGCCCGAGGGGTCCTTCGTGGACGACGAGGGGCAGCTGGTGGTGGGCGGTTGCCGACTGGTCGACCTGGCTGACCAGTACGGCACACCGGTGCTGGTGGTCGACGAGGCCAGCGTGCGCTCCCAGGTCCGGCGCTTCGACGCGTCGATGCGCGAGGGCTGGGCGAACTCGCGGGTGGTCTTCGCCTCCAAGGCCTTCCCCTGCACGGCCATGTACGAGGTGATGGCCCAAGAAGGCGTCGGTGTCGACGTGGCCGGGGGCGGCGAGCTCGTGATGGCCCTGGCCGGTGGGGTGAGCCCCTCGAAGATCATCGTGCACGGCAACGCCAAGACGACCGAGGAGCTGTCCATGGCCCTCGAGGCGCAGGTGGGCACCATCGTCATCGACAACTTCGACGACATCGATCGCCTGGAGCAGCTGGCGCGGCGTGAGCAGGGGGTGCTGATCCGCGTGCTGCCGCGGGTGAGTGCGGACACCCACGAGGCGATCGCGACGGGACAGGTCGGTTCGAAGTTCGGCCTCGACGGCGAGCAGGCGCTCGAGGCCATCGCGCGCGTGAGGGCCTCGGAGCACCTCCGCCTCGACGGCCTGCACGCCCACATCGGCTCGCAGATCCTCGACACCGGACCCTTCGCGCTCGAGGTGGCGGCCCTGGCGGAGTACGGCGACTTCGACGTCTACGACCTCGGTGGCGGACTGGGGGTGCGCTACACCTACCACCAGGACCCGCCCAGCCCCGAGGAGTGGTGCGCCGCGGTGACCTCCGCGGCGCGCCGCCACCTGCCCTCGAGCGCCCGCCTGATCGTCGAACCCGGACGTTCGATGGTGGCGCGCTCGGGCTTCACGCTCTACCGCGTGACCACGGTCAAGCGCGGATCGAGCACCTTCGTGGCCGTCGACGGGGGCATGGCCGACAACCTCGACGTCTCCCTCTACGGCGAGCGCTTCGAGGCCAGCGTGGTGGATCGGGTGGGCGGCGGCGAGCTCGTGACGCTGGTGGGCCGACACTGCGAGTCCGGCGACACCCTGATCCGCGGGGTGGCGATGCGCTCGCCGAGGGTCGGCGACGTGGTGGTGGTCGCGGCGACGGGTGCCTACACCTACACGATGCAGAACAACTACAACGGCGCCCTGCGCCCCCCGCTGGTCTTCGTGGGGGGCGGACGCTCCCAGTTGCGGGTGCGTCGCGAGACCTACACTGATTTCTTTCGACGCGACGTCCCTGACGAGGGTGGTTGACGGGGGACGTCGCGACGAACGACTGAGGGGGGTCAGGATGAGTGAGATCGACGCGAGGGCGGCCGAGGAGGCCACCCTCCACGACGAGACGAAGCTCGCGCTTCGCGAGAAGAGCAAGCTGCGGGTGCTCATCGGGCGCATGGACGCCCTGGTGATGATGCTGTGCGCGCTGGTCGGCCTGGACACGGTCGGTGCGGTCTCGAGCGACGGCGCCCAGGCGATCACCTGGCTGCTGTTCATGGCGATCTTCTTCTTCGTCCCCTACGCCCTGCTCTGCTCGGAGCTGGGCACGACCTTCCCCGAGGAGGGCGGGCCCTACGTGTGGGTGAAGCTGGCCTTCGGTCGCCTGCCCGCGGGCATCACGACCCTGCTGTACTGGATCACGAACCCGATCTGGCTGGGCGGCACGCTCACCATCACCGCGATCGCCGCCTTCGGGGAGTTCTTCACACCCCTGCACGGCGTCTGGAAGCTGCTCTTCGCGCTGGTGTTCATCTGGATCGCCGTCGGCGCCACCATCTTCTCCTTCAACGTCGGCAAGATCGTCCTCTTCGTGGGCGCGTGGGCGCGGGTCATCCTGCTCTCCTTCTTCACGATCACCGCCGTGGTCTACGCCGCCAAGCACGGGGTGCACGGCTTCGGCGCCGGCGCCTTCTCCCCGACCCAGGCGGTGTTCCTCGCGGCGGTGCCCGTCTTGTTCTTCAGCTTCGAGGGCTTCGAGCTGCCCAGCGAGGCGGGTGAGGAGATGCTCAACGTCAAGCGCGACGTCCCCGTCAACATCCTGCGCGGCGCCGTCGGCACGGTGCTGATGTACGCGCTGCCGATCTTCGCGATCCTGGTGATCCTGCCCCCCAGCCAGCAGACCAGCCTCGGGGGGTTCCTCGCCTCGGTGAAGCTGATCTTCACCGTCTACGGGGGGCACGCCACCGCGACCGGATCGGTCCTCACCGGGGTGGGCAAGCTCTTCGGTGACCTGGCGGCCCTGGGCTTCATCCTGGCGCTGCTCAGCTCCGCGTCGTCGTGGATCATGGGCGGCAACCGCGGTCTGGCGGTGGCCGGTCTCGACGGGGCGGCGCCCAAGTCCTTCGGCATCATCTCCGAGAAGTTCGGCACGCCGATCATGGTGGACGTCATCGCCGGCGTGGTGGCGACGGTGACGATGTTGACGGCCTTCTGGTTGTCGAGCGGCAACACCGCGAAGTACTTCAGCGTCGTGCTGGGCGTGACCATCTCCACCTCGGCCGTGTCGTACCTGGCGATCTTCCCGGCCCTGATCAAGCTGCGCTACTCGCACAGCCACATCCCCCGACCCTTCGCCGTCCCCGGCGGCAAGGCCGTGGTCTGGGCGGTCGGCGTCTTGACCACCCTGTGGGCCCTGGTGGCCACCGTGGCCCTGCTCTACCCCGGGGTCGGCACCTCCGACCCTGACGCCTCGCTGCCGTCGGGGTGGACGGGTCAGCGCCTCACCTTCGAATTCACCCAGGCGATCCCGCTGATCGTCATCGTGGCCCTCGGGGTCGTCTGGTACCGCATGGGTGCCGAGACCCGTCGCGAGATCGCCGCGAAGGCCTGATCCGTGCAGGACGAGGCCGACCTCGTCGTCGTCAACGCGCGGGTGTTGACCCTCGACGCCGAGCGACCGCGCGCGGGCGCGGTGGCCCTGCGTGGCGGGCTCGTCGCGGCCCTCGGCGAGGAGCCGGGTGAGTGGATCGGGCCCTCGACGCGGGTCGTCGACGCGCGTGGTGCCACGGTGCTGCCCGGCATCATCGATTCGCACAACCACGTGCGTCTCGGCGCCAACCCCGGGGCCGTCTCGCTCTTCGGCGCCGACTCCCTCGAGGAGATCCGCCGTCGCCTCGAGGCCTTCGTCGCCGCGACCCCCGGGGGCGACTGGATCGAGGGCGAGGGGTGGAACTACGCCGCCCTGCCCGAGGGGCGTCCCCACGCCGAACTCATCGACGAGGTCTGCGCGGGACGGCCGGCGTGGCTCTTCTCCTACGACGTCCACACCGTGTGGCTCAACACCGCCGCGCTGGAGCGACTGCGCGTGAGCGCCACGTCGCCGACGCTGCCCTTCGGACACGCCGAGGTCCGCGACGGCCGGCTCACGGGCTGGGTGCACGACTTCGCCGTGCGGGGGATCCACCCGCGGGGCCAGGCCTACCTCGAGGGCGTGCTGCCGGGTTACTCTCTCGATGCGCAGTACGAGCGGCTGGCCACCAACCTGCGCGACGCCGTGCGCTACGGCATCACCACCATCGTCGAGCCCCAGAACGGGCTGCGCGACCTGGCGCTCTTCGAGCGGGCCGCTCGCGAGGGCGTCCTGCGCTCGCGGCTCATCGCCGCGGTCATCCACACTCCCGACGGCGACGGCGACGGCGACGCCCTCGACGACATCGCCGCCGCGGTGGCCTCCTACCAGCACCCCCGGGTGGCCCTGGGCCCCGTCAAGCTCTACATCGACGACGTGGTGGAGCCGCACACCGCCGCGATGCTCGCCCCCTACGCCAACTTCCCGGGCGTCGGATCGACCTTCTGGGACCCCGGCGACTTCGCCGAGCTCATCGTCGCGCTCGAGGACCGCGGTCTGCAGGCCTTCGTCCACGCCACGGGCGACCGGGGCATCCGCACCGCCCTGGACGCCTTCGCCGAGGCGCGCCGCCGTCACGGCGAACGCGACACGCGCCACCAGATCGTCCACGTGGAGTGCCTGGACCCCGACGACCTGCCCCGCTTCGCGGACCTGGGGGTGGTCGCCTGCGTGCAGCCGCGACACTGCGCGCCCGACATCAGCGCCGAGTGGCGCGAGAACGTGGGAGCCGAGCGCGAACGCTACGCCTGGGCCATGCGCTCGCTGCTCGAGGCGGGTGCGCCCGTCGCCTTCTCCAGCGACTGGAACGTCGCCGAGATGGACCCGATGATCGGTCTCTACAGCGCGCTGACGCGCGCCGACCTCGAGGGTCGCGGCGCGTGGAACCTCGACGAGACGGTGACCCTGGACCAGGCGCTGCGCGCCTACTGCCGGGGCGGGGCCTGGGCCAACTTCCACGACCACGACCGCGGCATGCTGCGCGTGGGCTACCAGGGCGACCTCATCGTCCTGAGCGACGACCTCGAGGCCCTCACCCCCTCGCAGCTGCTCGAGACCTTCGTCACGCACACCCTGGTGGCGGGCGAGGTCGTCTACGGCGACTAGCTAGCGGCCTCGGCGCGCAGCGCGGCGTAGCCGGGCTTGATGACCTGGTTGATCAGGGCCAGGCGCTGGTCGAACTGGAAGAAGGAGCTCTTGGCCGCGTTGAGGGTCAACCACTCCATGTCCTCGAGGGTCCAGCCGAAGGCCTGGGCGCAGGCCTCGAACTCGCTCGAGAGGGTGATGCCGCTCATCAGGCGGTTGTCGGTGTTGAGGGTCACGCGAAAGCGCAGCTGGCGCAGCAACTCGATGGGGTGCTCGGCGAGGGTGGGCGCGGCGCCGGTGTGCACGTTCGAGGTCGGGCAGACCTCGAGGGGGATGCGCCGGTCGCGCACGAAGCTGGCCAGTCGACCGAGTCGGTACTCGTCGCCGACGCGCACGATGTCGTCGACGATGCGCACGCCGTGTCCGAGGCGCTCGGCGTCGCAGAACTGCACGGCCTCCCAGATCGAGGGCAGACCGAAGGCCTCGCCGGCGTGGATGGTCATGTGGAAGTTCTCGCGCTGGATGAGGTGGAAGGCCGCGAGGTGCTCGGTCGGCGGGAAGCCGTCCTCGGGCCCGGCGATGTCGAAGCCGCACACGCCCGCGTCGCGGTACCTCACCGCCAGGGCGGCCATCTCCTCGCTGCGGTGCGCCTGGCGCATCGCCGAGACCAGGGTGCGCACGATGATGGTCTTGCCGCGCGCGCGCGCCTGGGCCGTGCCCTGGGCGAAACCGGCCAGCACGGCCTCGACGACCTCGTCGAGGAGCAGCCCGCCGGCCTGGTGCAGTTCGGGCGCGAAGCGGATCTCGGCGTAGACGACGCCGTCGAGGGCCAGGTCGAAGGCGGTCTCGCTGGCCACGCGCTCGAGCTGGTCCTTGGTCTGCATGACCGCGGTCGTGTGGGCGAAGCCCTCCAGGTAGCGCACCAGGTCGCTGCCCGGGGCGTCGGCCACGAACCAGCGCGCGAGCTCGTCGACGTCACTGGTGGGCAGGCCCCGGTAGCCGATCTCCTGGGCCAGTTCCAGCACGGTGGCCGGCCGCACGCCGCCGTCGAGATGGTCGTGCAGCAGGACCTTGGGCGCGGCCGCGATACGCGCGGGGGTGAGGGGCGTCGTTGACATAGCGCAAGGCTAGTCAAGCCCGTGGTCGTCTCGGAGGGCTCAGGCGCCGATGCGCTCGATCAGGATCGGCTCCACCGGGGCCGGGTGCTCGCCCAGGGTGACGGCGTTGGCGATGGTGGCCATGCCGCGCTCGAGGTGCTCCTCGTCGTCGGCGTAGAGCTCGAAGATCGGCTGGTGGGCGACCACGTAGTCGCCCTCGCGCACCAGGCACTTGACGCCGGCGCCCGCGCTGACCGGGTCCTCCTTGCGGGCGCGGCCCGCGCCCAGTCGCCAGGCCGCCACGCCCACGCCCAGGGCGTCGACGGACTGGACGATGCCGTCGTGGGGGGCGGTGACCACGTGGTGGTGCGCGGCGGGGAAGAGGTCGGCTCCGGGGTCGCCGCCCTGGGCGGCGATCATGGCGCAGTAGACCTCGTAGGCCGTGCCGTCGTCGAGCTTGGTCGCCGGGTCCACGTCGATGCCGACGAGTCCGAGCATGGTGCGCGCCAGCGACAAGGTGAGCTCGCGCACGTCCTCGGGCCCGGCGCCGCGCAGGACGTCCACCGACTCGAGGACCTCGAGGGCGTTGCCCACCGCCACGCCCAGGGGTTGGTTCATCGAGGTGAGCTGGGCGACCGTGGCCACGCCGTGCGAGGTGCCCAGGGCGACCATGGTGGTGGCCAGCTCGCGGGCGCGCTCGATGGTCTTGATGAAGGCCCCGCGTCCCACCTTGACGTCGAGCACCAGGGCCTGGGTGCCCTCGGCGATCTTCTTGGACATGATCGACGACGAGATCAGCGGGATCGACTCCACGGTGCCGGTCACGTCGCGCAGGGCGTAGAGCTTGCGGTCCACCGGGGCGAGGCCGGGCCCCGCCGCGCAGATGACCGCTCCGATCTCCTCGAGCTGGGCGAGGGCCTCCTCGTTGGAGAGCTGGGCGCGCCAGCCCGGGATGGACTCGAGCTTGTCCAGGGTTCCTCCGGTGTGGCCCAGGCCCCGACCCGAGAGCTGGGGCATGGCCGCACCGCAGGCCGCCACGAGGGGCGTGAGGATGAGCGAGATCTTGTCCCCCACGCCGCCGGTGGAGTGCTTGTCGACGGTGGGCCGCGACAGGCTCGAGAGGTCGAGCCGCTCGCCCGAGGCGATCATGACGTCGGTCCAGTGCGCGAGCTCTCGCGGGGTGAGACCCTGGAAGAAGATCGCCATCAAGAGGGCCGAGACCTGTTCGTCGGCCACGCTGCCCGCGACGTAGGCGTTCAGCATCCACTCGATGGCCTCGTCGGTCAGTTCACCCCCGTCGCGCTTGGTGGTGATGATGTCAACGGCGGAGAAGGTCACGGGGTGCTCCTGGTCGGTAGGTCGTCCGGGCCGAAGGCCCGCGGGAGCAGGTCGGCGAGGGTGAGGGGCTCGCCGTCTCCCTGGTCGATGACGAGCGCGGCACCGCCGTGCTCGAACAACACCTGACGGCAGCGTCCGCACGGGGCGATGGGCTCGCCGTCACCGGCCACGACGCTGAGCGCGACCAATCGGCCCCCGCCGTGGCGGATGAGGTCACTGACCAGGGAGCATTCCGCGCACAGCGTGAGGCCGTAGCTGGCGTTCTCGACGTTCGAGCCCACCACGATCGCGCCGGCGTCGCTCAGGGCGGCCGCTCCGACACGCACGTGGGAATAGGGGGCGTAGGAGCGGCTGGTCGCCTCACGGGCGAGTCGACGCAGTTCGGCCCAGGGGATCTCGTCACGCTCGTTCACCCCCAAACAGTACCCCTCGGCCCCGGGGGACCGCCGTCGTCAGTCCGGGTCGCACTCCCAGGCCTCGCGGCCCTCGCGCATGGCGAAGTACACGACCGCCAGGCTCGCGAGCGGGTCCGCCCACCACCAGTGCAGTGACGCCAGCACGACGCCGACCAGGGTGCTCACGGCCAGGGTGGCGCACAGGGCGGTCTCGGCGGCGTCGGCGGCCACGAGGCGCGCCACCGCGGTCAGACCCCGCGCCCTCAACCTCGCCGCGCCACGACGCTTGCGCCACGCCAGCAGCGGCATCACGACGGTGGAGGCGGCGCTCACGACCACGCCCAGGGCGTTCTCGTGGGGGCGGTGCACGCTGAGCAGGGCGGCGGCGGCGTTGACGGTGACGTAGAGGGCCAGGGCGTAGAAGAGGACCGCGAGGATGCGGTGCGAGCGGTGCTCGGTGATGCGCCCGCCGCGGGCGTGGACCAGGGCGGAGAGTTGTCCCAGCACGACGAGTCCGCTGAGCATCTCGACGAGGGAGTCCCCGCCGAAGGCGACCAGGGCGACGGAACCCGCCCAGACGCCGCTCACCAGGGCAGCCGCCGCCTCGAGGGCGGCGAGCGCGATGGTCGCGTACTCCAGGCGCACCACGGTGCGCGCGGCCTGGCTGTCCTGGTCCACGCGACCAGCCTAGAGAGGTCCCTCACCCCGGTGACGAAGAGCCCGGCCGAAGTACACTTCGGCCATCATGACTCGTTCCCCCGCACCCCATCTTCTGGTCAGCGACGAGGTGTCCAGCGCCCTCGCCGAAGGTCGCGCGGTGGTCGCCCTGGAGACCACGATCGTGGTGCACGGACTGCCCGTGCCGATCAATCTCGAGGTCGCCGCCGAGTGCGAGAGGGTCATCCGGGCCGCCGGCGCGGTGCCCGCCACCATCGCCGTGGTGCAGGGGACGCTGCGCGTCGGGCTCGACGCGCCGACCCTCGAGCGCCTCGCCGATCCCGAGCGTCACAGCGCCAAGCTCTCGGCCCGGGACCTGGGCCTCGCGGTGGCGACGCGTGGCGACGGGGCGACCACCGTGGCGGGGACCATCGCCGCGGCCCACTACGCGCGCATCGCCGTGATGGCCACCGGCGGACTCGGCGGCGTGCATCGCGGAGCCCAGGCCAGCTTCGACGAGTCGGCCGACCTCACGGCCCTGTCGCGCACGCCGGTGGTGGTGGTGGCCTCGGGGGTCAAGTCGATCCTCGACATCGGGGCCACCCTCGAACGCCTCGACTCCCTGGGCGTGCCCGTGGCCGGCTTCGGGACCGATCGATTCCCCGGCTTCTACCGCAGCGACTCCGGCTTCGGGCTCGACTGGCGACTCGACTCGCCCGAGCAGGCCGCCGCGGCCTTCGCCGCGCACCGCCACTGGTCGCCCACGGGCTTCCTCGTCGCCAATCCGGTGGACGAGGACCGCCAGCTCGACGCCGCGGTCCACGACGAGGCCCTGGCCGCCGCCCTGGCCCACGCCGAGGCCCTGGGCGTCTCGGGCAAGGACGTGACGCCGGCGGTGCTGTCGGAGTTCGCGCGCCACACCGGCGGCGCGAGCGTGGCGGTGAACCGTGACCTGGTGGTCTCCAACGCCTCGGTGGCCGGACGCATCGCGGTGGCCCTGGCGCAGCTCGGGTCGTGACGCGGCGCGTCGTGGTCGTGGGCGACGCCATGTTGGACGTCGTGGTCCGGGCGCTGGCCCCGCTCGCGCCGGCCAGCGACACGCCGTCGCGGGTGCGCGTCGGGCGCGGCGGCGCCGCCGCGAACCTGGCGGTGGCGATCGTGACGGCCGATCCCGGCCTGGACGTCGTCTACGTGGCGGCTGTCGGCGACGACGCCGCCGGGGAGATGTTCCGCCGCGAGCTCGACGAATCGGGCGTCTCGTCGCGCCTCGAGCTGCGCCGCGGGGACACCGGGGTCGTCGTGGCCCTGGTGGGCGCCGACGGGGAGCGCTCGATGATGACCGACCGGGGGGTGAACGCCCAGTTGAGCCTCGAACACGTCCGGGCGGTCCTGGACGAGGGCGTCGACCACCTGCACGTCTCGGGCTACACGGTGCTCGACGAGGCCTCGCGAGGGCTGGTGCCCGAGCTGTTGGGACAGGCGCGGCGCCGCGGCGCCACGACGTCGGTCGACGTCTGCTCGGCGGGTCCCCTGCGCGAGGTCGGAGCGAGCGTCTTCGTGGAGGCGGCGAGCGCGGCGACGATGCTCTTCGCCAACGAGGAGGAGGCCCTCGAGCTCAGTGGCTGCCGCGAGGTCGAGCGGGCGCTCGCGGACCTGGCGGGCCAGTGGGACGAGGTGGTGGTGACGCGCGGGGCCCGCGGGGCTATGGTGCGCCGTGGCGAGACGACCATCAGCGAGCCGGCCGTCGCCGGGGACGCCGTCGACACCACCGGGGCGGGGGACTGCGCGACGGGGACCTACCTCGCGGCCCGTCTCGGCGGCGCCGAGCTGTCGACGTCGCTGAAGCGGGCCATGAGGGCCGCCGCGCTCGTCGTGGAGGGCCTGGGCAGCCGCGGCCAGTCGCGTCTCTAGTTCGAGGCGGAGCGGTACCGAGCCGGTCGCCGCACGGCCTTCGCCCCGTCCCGGCCCGCCCCTGGACCCGGCTGGGGGCCCGGGCTGGCTTATTCGCGGCTGAAGGGAACGCCGTCGGCGGCGGGCGGGCGGATCCGTCCGACCAGTCCGGCCACCGCGGCGATGGTGATGAAGTAGGGCAGCATGGAGATGAACTGCTGGGGGATCACCAACTGGCTGAGGTAGATGTTGAGGTTCGCGCTCAGCGCGATGGTGAAGCCGAAGAGCAGCGAGGCCATGAGCGCCCCGTAGGGACGCCAGCGACCGAAGATCATGATGGCCAGCGCGATGTAGCCGTAGCCGCTGGTCATGCCGAAGGTGAAGTTCGTCCCCGGTCCGATGGTGAACGCGGCGCCGCCGACGCCCGCGATGAACCCGCCGAGGATGACGGCGCTGTAGCGCATCTGCAGCACGCTGACGCCGACGGTCTCCGAGGCGATCGGCTTCTCACCCACGGAGCGCACCCGCAGGCCCCAACGGGTGCGAAAGAGCGCGACGTTGGCGATGATGACCCCGAGGATCGCGACGTAGACCAGGACGTTCTGGTCGAAGAGGACGGGACCGACGATGGGGACGTGCGAGAGGAAGGGGATGGCCCAGACCGGCAGCGCGTAGGCGCCGTTCAGGTTCTCGTGCGTGTCGAGGACCTGGAACATGAGGAATTGGGTGACCGCGGTGCAGAACGCGACGATGACGATGCCGACGATGATCTGGTTCGCCTGGTAGCGCAGTGACATGATCGCCAACACCCAGCCGAGGAGCGCTCCCAGGAGGCCGGCCACGAGGACGCCGAGCAACTTGGAGATCCCACTGCCGTTCATGGCGCTGACGATCATGACCGAGGAGATCGCCCCCGTCATGAACTGACCCTCGATGGCGATGTTGACCACGCCGGAGCGCTCGCAGAGGGTTCCCGAGAGGGACCCGAAGATGAGGAAGGTGGCCGCCGAGACGGCGGCGGCGAGGATCCCGGTGATCTGCAGTTGCAGACCCGACACGTTGGAGCCGCGCGCCACCCACACCAGGAACCCCAGGATGAAGAGCATCATGCCGGTGAGGAGCAGCGGGGAGGCGCTGCGGTCGAAGCGCCGCCAGGCGAGCAGGGCGCCCGCGGCGATCGAGAGAGCCCCGAGGACGTAGCCGGTCGTCCAGACCGGGATCGTCATCGTGCGCAGCGCGCCGCTGTGGTTGACGCCGCCCCAGAGGGCGAGGGGCCAGACGACGAGGTAGCCACCGACGATGGCCAACAGCCCGCGCAGGCCCGTGGTGAACCTCAGGCGCGAGGCGACGAGCGCGCGCACGCGACCGGACGCCACGGGGGCGAGGAGCACGAGCCCGACGAGCAGGGCGACGACGCGCAGTCCAGCGGCGATCGAGGGCATCACCGTCGCGCTGTTGTAGCCCAGTTCGAGCGTGGTCTCGAGAGAGGAGTTCGCTCCGCCGAACCAGAGGACCTCGAGCACGCCGATGATCATGAGCGTGATGCCGTAGCCGAGGGCGCGCTGGCGCGAGATGCGGCGCAGGTTCTCCAGGGTGACGATCTCGGGGACGTTGAGCGGGGCGGTGGTGCTCATTTCGCCCAGCCCCCGGCGGCGCCCGAGGCGCGGAACCGCTCGTTGTCGGTGAGGCGGAAGATCTCGATGATCAGCGCCGGGGTCGCGACGCAGAAGACGACCACCGCCTGGATGACCTGGGCGAGGGAGTACTGGATGTTGGTCGGGGTGAAGGCCTGCATGGCCTCACCGCCGGCGTACATCGCCCCGAAGAAGATCGCCCCGAAGAAGACGCCCCAGGGCTTGTTGCGCCCGAGCAGGGCCACGGTGATCGCGTCGAAGCCGTAGGAGCCGCCGAAGTTCGGCGAGAGGAAGTGGTCGACGCCGGTCAGCTCCAGCATGCCGGCGAGACCGCAGAACGCGCCGGCCAGGCACAGGGTGATGATCGTGGTGCGCTTGGCGTTGATGCCCGCGGTGCGCGCCGCCTCGCCGTTCTGGCCCACCATCAGCAGTTCGAAGCCGGTCTTGGATCGGTTGAAGAACCACTGCACCACGAAGACCATCGCCAGGGCGATGACGAAGCCGTAGTTGACGAGCAGGTTGGGGCTCAGGTGCGAGAAGAAGAAGGGGAGCTGCCCGCTGGGCGTGACCGCCTTGGAGGCGCCGTCCTTGACCCCGGGTCGGGCGTAGAGGTTGGTGATGAGCAGGTAGCCCATGAACAGGACCATGATGTAGTTGCACATCATGGTGACGATGACCTCGTGGGCGCCGGTGTAGGCCTTGAGCACGCCGGCCACCGAGGCGAGCAGGGCGCCGGCCACCATGGCGCCGACCAACTCGAGGGAGATCTGCAGGAGCGGGTTCAGGTGGAGGCTGAAGCCGATGAGTCCCGCGAGGAGCCCCCCGGCGATGACCTGACCCTGACCGCCGATGTCGAAGAGGTTGCTGCGAAAGCCGATGGCCAGGCCGAGCGCGGCGACGATGAGGGGCGTGGCGTACTGGAGGGTCAGCGAGATCGGTCCCAGCACGACCGCCAGGTTGGCCTGGCTCGGGTGGTCGATGACCACGCGCAGGGCGTGGAAGTTGACCAGGGAGCCCTCGAAGATCTGTTCGTAGGCGAACCACAGGGTGTTGAAGTTCTCCGAGATGGTGCCGCCCGGGTGCGAGAAGAACGAGCCCCAGGAGTTGAGAAGGGTGGGCGTGGTGACGATGATCATGATCGCCCCCACACTGAGCCCCACCAGGAGCGCGAACAACAGGACCAGGAACATGTTGGCGCGCCGGACCCGCACCGCCAGCATGAGCAGGCGACTCGGCGGTCGCTTCGTGGTGGCCACGTCGACGCTCACGAGCGGGGCTCGCTGTTCAGGGCCGGCCGCGATCCCGCCATCAGGAGCCCCAGGTCCTCGCGGCTGGTGGTGGGCGCCACGATGTCCTGGATCATCCCGTCGAAGAGCACGGCCACCCGGTCCCCGAGGGCCACGACCTCGTCGAGTTCGCTCGAGACGATGACCACGGCGACGCCCTCGTCGCGGATGGCCACGATCTGGCGGTGCATGAACTCGATGGACCCCACGTCGAGACCACGGGTGGGCTGGGCGCAGATGAGGACTTTGAGCTCGCGCGAGAGCTCGCGCGCCATGACGACCTTTTGCTGGTTGCCGCCCGAGAGGGCGCTCAGGGGTTCGCTCTCGTCCTGGGCGCGAATGTCGTACTCGGCGATGCGGGCCTTGCCGTTCTCCTCGATGGCCTTGAGCTTGCGACCCCACCACGCCTTGTACTCGGGACTGCCCAACTGGTCCAGGACGAGGTTGTCCGCGATGGACAGCGAGAGCACGAGGCCGTGGCGCTGACGGTCCTCGGGAACGTGGCCCACGCCCGCGTCGAGCACGTCGCGAACGGAGGACCCCACCAGGTTCTTCCCGTTGAGCTCCATGGTCCCCGCCATGACGGCGCGCATGCCGGTGAGCGCCTCGACCAGTTCGGTCTGGCCGTTGCCCTGGACGCCGGCGAAGGCCAGGATCTCGCCCGCGCGGACCTCGAAGGACACGCCCTTGACCGCCGTGAGGCCCCGATCGTCCTGGACGAAGAGGTTCTTCACGTCGAGCACGACCTCACCGACCTGCGCGGGCGGCTTGTCGACGACCAGGCTCACGTCGCGGCCCACCATCATGGTGGCCAGGGCGGCCTCGTCGGACTCCTCGGGGGTGGTGGTGCCGACGACCTCGCCGAGGCGCATGACGGTGATGACGTCGGCGATCTCGAGGACCTCCTTCAACTTGTGCGTGATGAAGATGATCGACTTGCCCTGGTCCTTCAAGGAGCGCATGACCACCATCAAGGCGTCCGCCTCTTGAGGAGTGAGCACGGCGGTCGGCTCGTCGAGGATGAGGATCTCGGCGTTGTGGCTGAGCGCCTTGAGGATCTCCACGCGCTGTTGCTGGCCGATCGGGAGGTTCTCGATCGTGGCCGAGGGGTCGATGTCGAAGTTGTACTCGTCGGCGAGGGCGACGATGCGCTCGGTGGCGCTGCGGTGGTCGATGAAGGGCCAGGGCTTGAGGGGCTCGCTGCCGAGGATGATGTTGTCGGCGACGCTGAAGACCGGGATCAGCATGAAGTGCTGGTGCACCATGCCGATGCCCTGCGCGACGGCGTCCTTGGGGTCGCGGATCGTGACGACCTGGTCGTTGATGAGGATCTGCCCGCTGTCGGGGGTGATCATGCCGTAGAGCACGTTCATCAGGGTGCTCTTGCCCGCCCCGTTCTCGCCGAGCAAGCAGTGGATCTGGCCCGGTTCCACGACGAGGCTGACGTCGTTATTGGCGGCGAGTGAACCAAAGCGTTTGGTGATCGCGCGCAGTTCCAGTCTCACGAGCCTCAAATCTACATGGGATGAGAAACGGCGCAAGGGCCGAATCCGGAGATTCGGCCCTTGCTAGCCAGGTGTGATGCAGTGGAACTATTTTCCGGCGACGGGGATGGAGATGCTTCCGTTCTCGATGCCGGTGGTGAGCTTGGCGATCTCCGCGAGGGTCGCCATGCTGTTCTGCTTGCCCGCCGTGCCGTGGTCCTCGATGAAGGCCGCGCCACCGTTCTTCAGCGTGCCGACGTAGTCACCGCCGGCGAACTTGCCCTCGGCCTGCAGCAAGACGGCGGCCTTCACCGACGCCGCGACACCCTTGGTCACTGAGCTCAGGAACAGGTTGCAGTTCGCCGGGTCGTTGACGCAGCCGTCGGTGTCGACCCACTCCACGTTGGCCTTGAGCGAGTGCGAGGCGTTCCAAGTCTTCACCGCGGACGTCGTCCCGAGGCCGTCGGCTCCGGCGACCGGGAAGATCGTCGTGGCGCCTTCGGACAAGAAGGCGGTGGTGTCGGTGGCGGAGGTCGTCTGGTCGGTGAAGGAGCCGATGAAGGTGCCCTTCTGGGTCTTCTCGTTCCAACCCAGGACGGTCACGGGGACCTTGGGCGCCATGTGCTTGTTGTAGTACTGCACACCGTCGTAGAAGCCGTCCATGTAGTAGGTCACCGAGCTGAACTGCTCACCGCCGTAGGTGGCCACCTTGGGCGCCGAGGCGTTGTGCGCGGCGGCGTAGGCCGCGGCCTCGTAGCCACCGAGGAAGGCGTCCTGCTGGGTCTCGTAGGTCAGACCGAGGATGTTCTTGGCCGTGCCCTTGTAGGGCTTCACCGCGACGCCGTCCTTACCGGGGCTGGAGTTGGAGTTGTCGACCTGGGCGAAGTGGTCCATCGGGTTCTGGTGCGCGGCGTTCCACGTCGCGTCCGACATCAAGAAACCGACCGTGATGATGATGTTGCAGTTCTGCGACACGAAGGACGAGATCTCGTTCTGGTAGGTCGGCTCGGTGCCGGACGAGGGGGTCGACTGGACCTTCGTCGTGATGAAGGTCGGAGCGACCTTCTTCGCGGCCAGCAGTCCCTGGTAGGCCGAGGCGTTGAACGAACGGTCGTTGACACCACCGGTGTCGGTGACCTCGCAGGCCAGGGTCTTGTGGTACATCGCGCCCGCCCCGGCGACCGCGCCCGTCGTGCTGATCGTCAGTCCCGTCAACAACAGGCTGGCGGCGCCAGCCACGACGGCGACGCGTCCAAAACGACTTGTTCGGATGGATTTCATTGCACTCCCCTTTTGGATTCTGTAAACGGCTCTTGCGAGGTCGAGGCCCGTGTGTGACGGGGCCGACTTCCGTTAAGGCGTGAGCATAGCAAGGAAGGTTGAGCCACGTCGGCCCGGAAGTGGCGAGCCTCGACTCGGCCGGGTTCGCGGCTGTTGGGGATCCGTCCAGGTCACCGGGTGAACTTCTCCGGCGGCCGACCCCGGGGTCCCCTGGACCACGGGGTCGGCGAGGCGGCGCCCTAGTGCGCGCTGGCCGCGGCGGAGGCGGCGGGGTCGGCCTTAGTGCCGTGGCTGGAGTGGTGGCCGACCTTCGACGGCAGGGCCAGGCTCACGAGGAACGCGGCCAGGGTCACCGCCGCCGAGACCTCGAAGGCGCGGGTGTAGCCCGAGACGTAGGCCAACTTGACGACCGCGCCGGTCGGGTGTTGCCCCGACGCGCGCAGGAACTGCGAGAAGCGGTCGTAGGACACGGTGCCCAGGACGGCCAGCGAGAGCGAGCCACCGACCTGGCGGGCGGTGTTCAAGATCCCCGAGGCCAGTCCGGCGTCGGCACGGTCCACCTTGGAGGTCGCCGCCGTCGCCAGGGGTGCGAAGAGCAGACCCATCGCGAAGGAGCACAAGAAGGCCGGCGCGAGCAGGTCCCGGAGGTAGGTGCTGGTCGGCGTGATCCGACTCAGCCAGAGGAAGCCCAGCGTGGCCAGGGCCGCGCCGACCAGCAACAGGGGACGCACGCCGACCTTGACGAGCAGGCGCGAACTGAGTTGCGCACCCACGATGATGCCGATGGCCATGGGCAAGAAGGAGAAGCCCGCCTTCACGGCCCCGTAGCCCAGGATGTTCTGGAAGTAGTAGGTGAGGAAGTACCACATCGCGAAGAAGGCGCCGCCGGCCAGCAGCATGACGATGTTGGCCACGCTGAGCGGGCGCGAGTGGAAGATGCGAAAGGGCACCAGCGGGTGCGAGGCCACGCGCGCCTCCCAGAAGATGAAGCCGATCAGTGTCGCCGCGGCCGCGAAGAGCCACGAGAGGGTGGACTGCGAGGTCCAACTCGACGTGGTGGTGTTCACGACGCCGTAGATCAGGGCCGTGAGGCCGGCGGTGACGAGGACCGCTCCGGTGACGTCGAGCTTGACGGTGGCGTCGCGGTTGCGCTTCTCGCGAAGGTACAGACCAGCGGCGACGGCCGCCGCGATGCCGAAGGGCACGTTGATGAAGAAGACCCAGCGCCAGTTGGCCCATCCGGTCAGCAGGCCGCCGGCCAGGCCGCCGACGGCGCCGCCCGCGCCCGCGACGGCGCTCCAGGCACCGATGGCCTTGGGCAGGCGGGGTCCGTGGAAGGTGGTGACGATGATGGTGAGGGTGGCCGGCGAGAGGATGGCGCCGCCGATGCCCTGGATGGCGCGCGCCGCGATCATCTGGGGCCCGGTGGCCGCGAAGCCCGCCGCCACGCTGGCGAGGGTGAAGACGCCGACGCCCAGCAGGTAGATCTTGCGCCGGCCGAAGAGGTCGGCCGCGCGACCACCCAGCAGCAAGAAACCGGCGAAGGTCAAGACGTAGGCGTTGATGATCCACTGGGCCTGGGTCTGGCTGAGTTTGAGGTCGTGGCCCATGTGGGGCAGCGCGACGTTGACCACCGACACGTCCAGGACGACCATGAACTGCGCCACGCAGGCGATGGAGAGGATCAACCAGTCCGGGGCGTGGCGGTGCAGTTTCGAGGTGGGAGACATGCGAGCCAGTGTACGGGTGGACGCCGTCGTTCGTAACGCCCGAACGCCCCCGCCCGGCCCCGATGCCAGACTGGTGGGATGGCTGCTCAGTTCATCTTCACCATGCGCGACCTGCGTCGCTTCTACCCGCCGGACCGCGAGGTCCTCAAGGGCATCAACCTCTCCTTCTACCCCGGGGCGAAGATCGGCGTGATCGGCTCGAACGGGTCGGGCAAGTCGTCGCTGCTGCGCATCATGGCGGGTTTGGACGACGGCTTCACCGGTGAGGCGCGGCTGACCCCCGGCTTCACGGTGGGCTACCTGTCCCAGGAGCCCCAGCTCGACGCCACCAAGGACGTGGTGGGCAACGTGGCCGACGGCGTGGGCGAACAGCGCGATCTCCTGGTGCGGTTCAACGAGGTCTGCGCGGGTTTCGCCGACCCCGACGCCGACTTCGACGCCCTGCTGGCCGAGCAGGCCAGCCTGCAGACCCGGATCGACGCCCTGGGCGCCTGGGACCTCGAGCGGACCCTGGAGATCGCCATGGACGCGCTGCGTCTGCCGGCGGCCGACGCGGACGTCACCACGCTCTCGGGTGGCGAGCGTCGCCGGGTGGCCCTGTGTCGGCTCTTGTTGTCCCAACCCGACCTGCTGCTGCTCGACGAGCCGACCAACCACCTCGACGCGGAGTCGGTGGCCTGGCTCGAGCGCACGCTCAAGGACTACGCGGGCACGGTGGTGGCCATCACCCACGACCGCTACTTCCTCGACAACGTCGCCTCGTGGATCCTCGAGCTCGACCGTGGCCACGGCATCCCCTGGGAGGGCAACTACTCCTCGTGGCTGGCCCAGAAGCAGGAGCGCCTCGCCCGCGAGGAGAAGGCCGACAAGGCTCGCGAGGCCGCCCTGGAGCGCGAGCTCGAGTGGATCCGCATGTCGCCACGGGCGCGTCACAGCAAGGGGAAGGCCCGCGTGAGCGCTTTCAACGAGCTCGTCGCCGAGTCGGAGTCCGCCGAGCGTCGCGCCGACAAGTTGGAGATCGCCATCCCGCCGGGGCCGCGTCTGGGCGACGTGGTGGTGAACGCCCACCACTTGACCAAGGCCTTCGACGACCGTCTGCTCATCGAGGACCTCGAGTTCCTGCTGCCCCCCGGTGGCATCGTCGGGGTGATCGGCCCCAACGGCGCCGGCAAGACCACCTTGTTCAAGATGATGGTGGGTCTCGAGGAGCCCACGTCGGGCAGCCTCGAAGTGGGCTCGACGGTCTCCTTCGCCTACGTGGACCAGTCGCGCGACAACCTGGACCCGGCCAAGACCGTCTTCGACGAGATCAGCGGCGGTCAGGAGCACATGGTGGTCGGCTCGCGCGAAGTCCACGCGCGCGCCTACGTCGCGAGCTTCGGCTTCAAGGGTTCCGACCAGCAGAAGAAGGTGGGGGAGATCTCCGGCGGCGAGCGCAACCGGGTGCAGTTGGCCAAGGTCCTGCGTACCGGGGGCAACGTCCTGCTGCTCGACGAGCCCACCAACGACCTCGACGTGGACACCCTGCGCGCCCTCGAGGACGGACTACTCAGCTTCCCGGGCTGCGCCGTCGTGATCAGCCACGACCGCTGGTTCCTCGACCGCATCGCCACCCACGTGCTGGCCTTCGAGGGCGACGCCGTGGTGCGCTGGTTCGAGGGGAACTTCTCGGACTACGAGGTCGAGCGCCACAAGCGGCTCGGCACCGACGCCGACCAGCCGCACCGCATTCGTTACAAGCCCCTGACCCGTTGAGGCCGTGACGCCATCGCCTATCGTGAGTCGACGCCGTTTGAGTGTCTCGAACCCCGTGGCGTGGGATGTGAGGAGTGTGCCGTGAACCGCGATGAGTGCCTGGCCCTGGACGCGAGAGACCCCCTGGCGTCGCTGCGCGAGGAGTTCGTGCTGACCGAGGGCGAGATCTACCTCGACGGCAACTCCTTGGGTCCGGTGAGCCGCGGGGCCCAACGCCGGATCCACGAAGTCGTGGACCACGAGTGGGCCCGGGGCCTCATCCGCTCCAACAACACGGCGGGGTGGATCGACCTGCCGCTCAACCTGGGTGACCGGGTGGCGGCTCTCCTCGGCGCACCCTCGGGCGCCGTGTTGGTCGCCGACACCCTGACCTTCCTGCTCGCCAAGATCATCGGTGGCGCCCTGGACGTCCAGTCGGATCGCCACGTCGTGATCACCGACGCGGTCAATTTCCATTCCGACCTGTACATCGTGGAGGCCATGGCCCGCCGCGCCGGGCGTGAGATCACCGTCAAGGCCATCGACCGCAACACCTTGGACGAGCACCTCGACGACGACGTGGCCCTGGTGATGCTCACCCACGTGGACTTTCGCACCGGCGAGATGCTCGACCTCCAAGGCATCACCTCCGCCGTCCACGCGGTCGGGGCGCTCATGTTGTGGGACTTCGCGCACTCGACGGGGGCGGTGCCCGTGAACGTCGAGGAGGCGGGCGTCGACTTCGCCGCGGGGTGCACCTACAAGTACCTGAACGGCGGTCCCGGGGCGCCCGGCTTCATGTACGTGGCTCCGCGCTGGCAGGGCGTACTGACCAACCCCCTGCCCGGCTGGTTGGGTCACGCGCGCCCCTTCGACTTCGCGTCACACTACGAATCGGCCTCGGGCATGCGCGGCTTCATCACCTCGTCCCCCCCGGTGATCGCCCTGGGGGCGCTCGGCGGTGCCCTCGAGACCTTCGAGCGCACCTCGATGGCCGAGATCCGCGTCAAGAGCCTGGCGCTCACCGACCTGTTCATCACACTGGTCGAGGACGCCCTGCCCGGTGTCTTCGAGTTGGTGACCCCGCGTGAGCATACCCGCCGAGGAAGTCAGGTGGCGCTGCGCCACGAGCGGGGCTACGGCGTCGTCCAGGCCCTGATCGAGCGGGGCGTCATCGGCGACTTCCGGGCGCCCGACATCTGCCGCTTCGGATTCGCCCCGCTGTACCTGCGCTACGTCGACGTCTTCGACGCGGTCGAGATCCTGGTCGACGTGATGATGAGCGGCGCCCACCTCGACGAACGCTTCGCGGTGCGTCTCGCGGTGACCTGAGTCACTGCGAGAAGACGACGGTGCGCCGACCCACGAGGGCTACGCGGTCCTCGGCCAGCAGGCGTGCGGCTCGCGCCAGGACGTTGCGCTCGACGTCGCGTCCCAGGGTCACCAGGTCCGCGGGGAGCCGCGCGTGCGACACGCGCACCACGTCCTGGTCGATGATGGGCCCCTCGTCGAGTTCGGCGGTGACGAAGTGGGCCGTTGCGCCGATGAGCTTGACGCCTCGTTCGTAGGCCTGGTGGTAGGGGCGGGCTCCCTTGAATCCGGGCAGGAAGGAGTGGTGGATGTTCACCGCGCGGCCCGCCAGTTCGGCGCAGAGTCGCTCCGAGAGGACCTGCATGTAGCGAGCGAGGATCACGAAGTCCATCCGGTACTCGGTGATGAGACGGCGAAGCTCGTCCTCGGCCGCCGCCTTGGTCGACGTGCTGACCTCCACGAGGTGGAAGGGGACATCGTGGCGGGCGGCGAGACTCTGGCAGGTCGGGTGGTTGCTCACCACCGCGACGATGTCGAGGGGCAAGTCGCCCGAGTCGCGTCGATACAGCAGCTCGGCCAGGCAGTGGTCGTACTGCGACACCATCACCAGGGCGCGACGTCGGGTGGACTCGAGACGGACGCTCAATTCCGGCTCGAAGGACTCCAGGGCCGCGGACAGTGAGCGGCGCACCTCGGCGAGGTCGTCGGCCTCGGTCTCGAAACGGGTGCGCATGCAGAACTGACCCGTGACGGGATCGGTGAACTGGTCGTTCTCCAGGATGTTCCCCCCCACGGCGACGATCGCGGAGGACGTCGCCAGGACGATGCCGGGTCGGTCGTGACAGAGCAGGGTGACCACGTAGATGCTCATTGACTCTCTTCTCCTCGCGACGGGGGCGACGCGTCGGGTGGCGCCGACCGAGCTCCGCGGCCAGGCGTTCGGCTCAGGCGAGTCCGGCCACCCATCCGCAATCGGCTCCCCACAGTTGTAGTCGATGGCGCCGAGCACGTTGAGCGTGAGCGTGAGCGGCGAACGCGCTACTTCTTGAACGCGTCCTTGACCTTCTCGCCCGCCTGCTTGAGGTGCCCTCTGAACTCACCGAGGGCGCCCTCGTATTCGAGCTGGGGGTTGTGCAGTCGCTTCCCGGCGGCCGACGTGGCCTTGCCCTTCACGACCAGCAAGAGGTTCCGGGCCTTGTCAGCGGTAGTCATTGGTGTCTCCTTTAGTGTGGCCGGAGCGGCCGAGGCCGCTGCGACCCTCGTCGAACGTGATTGCTAGGTGCAGCGGGACCGGCATCGACGCCCTCGGTCCGGGCCGATCGGCACCCACCGGGGTCATCCCAACCTCAGGCCGAAGAAGACGACCAGTATGAGGACGACGATGATGATGGTGACCAGGGATATCCGCATGGCTACTGCCCGCCTTCTGTGGTAGTCGAGTTGTGTGCCGCAGCACTAGTGCGCGAGTTCATGATCGTTCCCCTGGGGTTGACGGTGCTCGAGCATCTGGCGCTCGATGGCGGTGCTGGACGTCTCGAATCCTCGCCGTGACGTGAGGACGACGACGCAGGAGACCACGAAGGTGAGGACCCCCAAGGTCAACCAGACGACGCCCGCGCGGTCGATGTCGAAACCCGTGCGGTGGTAGTTCATGATCCAGTAGGTGGCTAGTCCACCGATGGTGAAGGCCGCGCTGAAGGCCATGATCGATTTACTCATGTTGCGTCAACTTCCATTTGACTGGCACGGTGGCCAGATTGGAAGGATGCGAAGCCTTGACGTCCTTCCCTTCACCTTAGCGACGTGACGAAACTTTCGAGCGACGGGCTGATGCCGCGGCGGGTCCTATCGCGAATAGGAGTAAAAGCCCTGGCCGGACTTGCGGCCCAGGTGACCCGCTGCGATCATTCGCGAAAGGAGGGGCGGGGTGGCGTACTGCGTCTCGCGGAACTCCGCGTAGAGGGACTCGGCGACCGCCGCCGTGGTGTCCAGGCCGATGAGGTCGGTGAGGGCGAGCGGGCCCATCGGGTGTGCGCAGCCCAACTTCATGCCGGTGTCGATGTCCTCGGCGCTCGCCACGCCCGCCTCCACCATCCGGATGGCCGACAGGAGGTAGGGGACGAGGAGGAAGTTGACCACGAAGCCGGCGCGGTCGGGTGAGGCGATGGGCGTCTTGCCGAGCACGTCGCTCGCGAAGCCTCGGGCCCGCTCCATGGTGGACTCGCTGGTGAGCAGTGACGGGGTCACCTCCACCAGCTTCATCACCGGAACGGGGTTGAAGAAGTGCAGACCCACGACCTGGTCGGGCCGCGAGGTGGCGCTGGCCAGGGTGGCCACCGGGATCGATGAGGTGTTCGAGGCGAGGATGGCGTGCGGATCGGCGACGACGGCGTCGAGTCGTCGGAACACGTCCAGCTTGAGGTCCTCGACCTCGGCCACGGCCTCGATGACGAAGGACAGGTCGGCCAGGGCGACGTAATCAAGGGTGAAGGTCACCCGCGACAGGACCGTGCTCGCGTCGAGGTCGCCAAGCTTGCCCGCGCTGGCGGCCTTCTCGAGGGAGGCGGCGACGCGCTCCTCGCCCCGGCGCAGCGCGTCGGCGTCGCGCTCGACCACCACGACGTCGAGCCCGCTGCGAGCGGCGACCTCGGCGATGCCCGAGCCCATCAAACCACAACCGATGACGCCTACCTTGTCCATGGGGCCTCGCTCTCCGCGCTCTCGTGCCTCGTCCGCGGGCCGAAGTCTACGCCCCGGCCCGGGGCTTCCGCGGGTCGGGGGGTGCGCCAAGGGGACTGGCTAAAGTGAGGGCATCGCAGTGCCGATGGGCACCACAACGAAAGGAGACGTCGATGGAGACCATCAACGTCATCGTAGAAATCCCCGCCGGCAGTCAGAACAAGTACGAGCTGGACCACGAGACCAACATGATGAAGCTGGACCGTCACCTCGTGGTCTCGATGGGGTACCCCGCCGAGTACGGATTCATCCCCGAGACCCTCGGGGGCGACGGCGACCCGCTGGACGCCTTGGTGTTGACGGCGTACCCCACCTTCCCCGGTTGCCTGATCGAGGCCCGCATCCTGGGGATGTGCATCATGACCGACGAGAAGGGCGAGGACGCCAAGCTCATCACGGTCCCCGCCTACGACCCGGCCTGGAAGACGGCCCAGGACATCACCGACGTCCCCAAGGCCACGCTCGACCGCATCAGCCACTTCTTCACGGTGTACAAGGACCTCGACGAGGGCAAGTGGGTCAAGGTCGAGTCCTACGTCGGCCGCGACGCCGCCCTGCAAGAGCTCACGGCGTCCCGGGTGCGATTCCAGGGGTGAAAGAAGCGCTCCGGTGAGTCCCGTTCCGGCGTCGACGCGTCAGCTCCTCGTAGCCACCCAGGTGGTCTTCTTCATCTGCGTGGCGATCTGTTCGGCGATCGCCTACGGTCCCGGTGCGGCGTCGTCGGGCATCTCCTACTTCGGGGTCCACGCCCCCACGATCCCCTTCATCATCATCGGCTACGGGGTGGCCTCGGTGGGACTGTGGCGCACCGCGGGCCAGCTCGACCGCCTCGAGCACGCTCCGGTCGTCGCGCCGGTGCTGCGCGTCGTGTCGATCGGGCTGCCGGTGGAACTCCTGACGCCCTACAACCACGGGGCCTTCTTCAACTGGGCCCACATGCTCGTGGGCATCGTCATCGGGGCGTCGCAGATGGCCTCGAGCCTCTACTTGATGCTGCGTCAACGTCGCCGGTCCCTCACCCTCACCTGCCTGCTGCAACTGGTCGGCGGGATCGTGGCCGCCCTCTCGCTGCCGGACTGGGGTTTCAACCACATGCTCGAGGGTGAGGTGATCTTCGAACTCGGCTACTCGTGGAGCCTGGTCCTGTGGGCCCATCTGGCACCCGCGCGCGAGACGCGCTTCGCCGACCTGTGAGCAGCGAGGCGTCATAGGAGCGCCCTAGGGTGGCTCATGGCCCTTTCCGCGCGCGACGTCCGACACCGAATCATCGACGCGGCGCGCACCCCGGAGTGGAGCCTCGGACTGGACCGCGGGGGTGCGGTGATGGCGACGAGGGACTCGGGAGTGATCGGCGTGCCCTGGGCCGTGATGGGCATCACGCGCGGCGCGGGTATGCGAGTGTCGCTGTACCGGCCTGGCGACGACTACGAACTCGACGGCGAGGTGATCGGCGAGATCTCGGGCTCAGCCCGCGAGATGGGACGTCAACTCCGCCACATCCTCGAGGACCTGAACGACAGCCTGACCAGCCCCGAAGCGACCTGAACGTCTCCTAGAATCTGAGCATGACGCGCGCCGCCTCGAACCGGGCCTTCGGCCTGTCCCTCGACTCCTTCCCCGAGTTCCTGCGGCCCTGGCTACGGCGGTTCCGCATCGATTTCAACCCCAAGACCCCTCCCTCGTGGGCGGCGGTGCTCGTGGCGACGGTGGTGGCCATCGCGGGCTCGCTCGCGGCCGACGCCGTCCTGGTCAGGGTCGGCGTGGCGGTCTTCCCCAAGACCCGTGGATATGCCCACTTCCAGTTCGCCGACTACTCCAAGCTCACGGTGATCGGCGTGGTGATCGCCTGCGTGGGCTGGCCCATCGTGGCCCGCATCTCCTCGCAGCCCAAGTGGCTCTTCCTGCGCGCCGCCATCGTCGTGACCCTGGTGCTCTTCTTGCCCGACGTGGCGATCTGGTACCTGGGCCAGTCGGCGACCGCGGTATTCGTGCTGATCTGGATGCACGTGGCGATCGCCGTGGTCACCTTCTTGTCGCTCATCCTCCTGGCGCCGGTGCACGGTCGCCACGTGCAACGTTGAGACCTGGCGGTCAGTCGCGCACCAGGGGGAAGTCCGCGGTGGCGCGCATGACGCCCGCCGCGTCCAAGGTCATCGCCGCGTAGCCGTCGAGCCGATCGATCAGGACCATGACGTCGTGACCACCGACACTGAGCGCGGTGGCCAGCGCGTCGCAGACGCCGAGGTCCTCGCCGGTCACGCTGGCCGACGCCACGGCGCTGGCGAAGTCGCCGGTGAAGGGGTTGTAGAGATGGGCTCCGCGTTGCGCCTCGCCCGACGTGGCCAGGCAGGCGCGTAGCTCGACGACCGCCACCAGACGCTGGGCATCGTCGGGGTGAACGATGCCGCTGTGGAAGGGCTCTGCGTCGGTCGGCCCGCCGAAGGAGGCCACGTCGCCCGCGGCGTTAACGATGGCGCCTGACACGTCGAGCCCGCGTAGCTCGTCGAGAGCCCGTTGGGCCGCCCAGCCCTTGACGTAACCGGTGGGGTCGACGCCGCCGGGCAGGGCCCAGGGGTCGAACCAGCCAGCGGTGAGCTCCTTGGCACGCTGACACAGGTCGAGGACCTCGGCGACCTCCGGTGGGCACTCACCGAGGCTCACTTCGCCGCGGCGCAGGCGGCTGAGGGGGCTCGCCTCCTTGTAGGTGGAGAAGGTCCGGTCGACGTCGCGCAACAGTTCCTGCACCCGCGTGATCGCCTCCGCGGCGGCGTCCTCGTCGCGGCTGTCGAAGAGGTCGACGGTGACGACCGTCCCCATCACCTCGATGTGGTGCCGGGTCGACGTGACGGCTCGGGTCATCACAGGCCGAGCTTCTTGAGCGCGTACTGCATCGACAACTCGAAACCAGCGCTCGTGTAGCTCGCACCCGACACGCTCTGGATCTTGTAGCTCTGCGCGGCGAGCGCCTCGGGCTCGAGGAGGGGGATGGCGTACTGGTCGATCTGCTGGGAGCGTGGGTTGCCGCCGTCGGTGAGCGTGCCGATGGTCACGCTGGTGATCTTCGACCCGTCGGCGGTGACCTTGACGGAGAGTTCCCCGTAGTAGTAGTTGACCAGGGGACCGGTGACCGTGCGGACGCCGGTCGCGGGTGCCGCCGTGGTCGTGGTGGTCGGCGCGACGGTCGTGGTCGTCGGCGCGACCGTGGTGGTGGTCGTGGCTCGCGCCGTGGTCGTGGTGGAGGGGGCCGTGGTCGTCGTCGTGCGCGGTTGCCCGGCGACGGTGGTGGTGGTGGCGCCAGGACGCACCGTGGTCGTGGTCGCCGGAGCGTGCTTCTTCGCCGGCCGCGTCGTGGTCGTCGAAGGTGGGGCGGTGGTCGTGCCCGGCGAGGGGTTGAGGGTGATCTTGACCGGACTGGTGTGGAAGCTCAGCACGGAGGCGAGTCCGACCACGGTACCGACGGCGACGATGGGTGAGCGTTTCATGGTCTCGCTTCCTAAAAGGTGAAGGCTTCGTAGTGGAGGTGACCGTCCGGGGTCCCCAGGCGCCTCGCCGAGGCGAGGACTTCGTCGGTGAATCCCGAGGGTCCGCAGATGAAGACGTCGCTCGTCGCCAGGTCGGGTGCGAGGCGTTCGAGAGCGGCGTCGTCGAAGGCGACCTCGTCACGACGTCCCAGGACCTCGTGGTAGCGCCCCTCCCGCGCCGCCACCAGGGACCTCATCTCGTCACCGTGGACCACGTCGCGCTCGCTGGACGCGCGCACGATGACGGTGACGTCGGTCTCGGCGGGCAGGTCCTCGAGGAGGGCGCGGATCGGGGTGACGCCGACGCCGGCCGCCAGGAGCGTGGCGCGGCCCCGGGTGGCGAGGTGGCGGGTGAAAGCGCCATAGGGACCTTCGACGAAGACGCGGGTGCCGGGCTTCAGGTGGGCCACGGCGCGCGACTGGTCGCCCAGCCCCTTGACGGTGACGCGCAGGTAGGGGGGGCGCGGCAGGGCGGAGAGTGAGTAGGGATGGCTGTGGGACCACAGGCCACGAGTGAGGAAGCGCCACTGGAAGAACTGGCCTCCGGACACGGCCAGCCTCTCGAGGTTCTTGCCGGTCACGGTGACGCTGTACACGTTGGGCGCCTCTTCGCGCACGTCGGCCACGCGCAACCGGTAGCGCTGGTTGCGCACGAGGGGTGGCACGACGCGCGAGAGGGCGATGAGGACGCCGACGCCGACCCACAGGGTGGTCCAGGCCTCGATCGTGTGCTCGTGACCGAGGAACATCACGCCGGTGCGGATCTGGTGCATGAAGGCGAGGACGAGGCCCAGGTAGGTGTAGAGGTGCACCACCCACCAGGTCTCGTACTTCATCTTCGAACGCGCCGCGCGGATCGACGTGAACGCGGCGAGGAGCAGGAGCCCGTACCCGACGCTGGCCATCAACATGTCGGGGTAGTTGACCCAGAAGCTCCAGAGCATGTGGACCACGTTGGTCTTCAGCATCTGGGCGTAGCCCAGGATCACGGCGAGGACGTGCAGCGAGACCAGCGACACGCCGTAGGGGGCGACCCGACGGTGCCAGCGCACGAGCACGTCCTGGCCGACCGTGCGCTCGAGCCAGGGCAGGCGGGCGGCCAGTACCACCATCACGAGGAGCAGGTAGGAGCCCGCGAAGGCCGCCACTCGCGAGATCGCCAGCGGCCATCCGCCGGCGCTGGCCAGCGCGGCGTGGTTCTCGACGGAGAGGGCCAGCGCGACGACGGCGCCGAAACCCAGGCCGCAGAGCAGTTCGAGGCCGTGGACCACCCGCGGGAGCGGGGCGGGGCCGGGTCGGTGCGACCGGTCCACCTGCGGTGCGCGCCAGAGCGCCGCGACGTCCGCCTTCTTCGTGCGCTTCGTTCTCGAAGCGCGGGTGGGGGGAGGGACGGTGCTCATGGCCTCGACCGTACCGAGGCAAGGTAAGTTTTTGTCAAATTTCGCGTTCGAAGTTCGACAAATCCCGCGACGGGGTCCGTTCAACCCTCGGAGGCGGCCTCGGGTGGCGGAGGGGGCTCGAACTCACCCGCCAGGGCCCCCAGGTGGGTGCCGATCGCAGTCACGTGTCGGTGCAACTCGTCGAGCAGGTCGGTGTTGCGCTTGACCGCGGAGGTCAGCTCGGTGTTCTCGTTGATGAGCACCTTGATGTCGTCGGTGTTGCTCGCCGTGTGCATCGCCACCTCGGAGGCGATGGAGTCGGACCGCTTGGCGGCGATCAGCAGCGCCGCGGCCTGGACACCGGCCATCATGGACAAGAAGAGGTTCAACAAGATGTAGGGGTAGGGGTCGAAGGCCTTGTGGTGCAACACCCTCTCGAGCAACCAGGTGTTGGTGAGCGCCCAGGCGATCATCACCGCGAAGAACCCGAACACGAAGGGCCACGAGCCCATGGCGTTGCGCATCTTGTCCGCCGCGCGCTCGCCCAGGCTCAACTCCGCACCCGACCTCACCCCGGGGTGACGGTGCCAGTGGTTCTGCCAGGCGGTCGTGGGGGTGCTCTTGGTCATCCCCCATGGTGGCACACCCGACGACGCGCCCGGTCAGAACTCGGGCTCGAAGTGCGGTCGCAGCGGCACCGCCGCCGAGCCGCGAACCGGCTTGACCGTCAGGATCTGGTGGATCTCCAGGTGATGGCGCTCGAAATTCACCGCGGAGCCCGCCATGTAGAGGCGCCACACGCGGGCGCGCTCGACGCCGACCTCCTCGGCCGCTTCGTCGAAGCGCTTCATCAGGTTCTCCACCCAGTGACGCAGGGTCAGGGCGTAGTGCTCGCGCAGGCTCTCCAGGTGGCGCACCTCGAGACCGTGGGCCTGGAACAGCGAGACCATCACGCCCACGTCGTGGAGCTCGCCGTCGGGGAAGACGTAGCGCTCGATGAACTCACTGCGCACCCGCGACGGTCCGCGCAGGCCCCAGGCCACCTGGGTCTGACGCCAGGCTTCGGACAGGCGCGTGGGGCGCGGATCATCCTTCATCGAGATGGGCCGACCGATGGCGTGATTGAGGAAACGCCCGCCCGGGGCCAGGAGGTCGAACATCTGCTGGGCGTAGGGGGCCAGCGAGCGGCGTCCGACGTGCTCGCTCATGCCGATCGAGGAGATGGCGTCGAAGGGACCGTCGCGCACGTCACGGAAGTCCTGGAGGCGGAACTCGCACAGCTGGCCGACCCCGAGTTCGCGTGCGCGCGCGGTCGCGTAGGCCTGCTGCGCGGTCGAGAGGGTCACCCCCACCACCGACACCCCGTAGTGAGTGGCGGCGTGTATCGCCATGGCGCCCCAGCCGCAGCCGACGTCGAGCAGTCGCATGCCGGGGCGCAGGTCGAGCTTGCGACAGATGAGATCGACCTTGCGCCGCTGCGCGACCTCGAGGCTGTCGTCGGGGTCGGCGAAGACCGCGCAGGAATAGGTCATCGAGGGTCCCAGGACCATCTCGTAGAAGCGGTTCGAGACGTCGTAGTGGTGCGAGATGGCGTCGCGGTCGCGCCGGCGCGAGTGCAGTGCGCCACGCTGGCGGGCCTCGACGCGCGGCGGGGCCAGGGGGCGAAGCGCCTTCGCGCCGATCAGGCGCAGGAGCTCGCCGGCGTTGGTCGGCGTGAAGAGTTGGCCCAGGGGAGGGACCTCGAGGTCGAAGAGGGCGTCGAGGTCCCCGTCGAGGTCGATGTCGCCCGCGACGAAGGCCCGCACCAGTCCGAGCTCCCCGGGCCGGCGCAGCACGCGGACCAGGGCGTCGGGGGTGAGGATCTTGAGGGTGATCTCGCCGGCCGGGGAGTTCGCCGGGGGCGTGACGACGCTACCGTCGAAGGCCTCGACGCTAAAGGGCGGAGTACCGCCGAAGAGCTGGGCGACCACCGACGCCACGGACATGGATGACTCCTTCCCCTCGACGGGGCCCATGTTAGGCGTGCGACCGTGACCCGCTCAAGGGGTCGGCCGCCGCGAGGTCGACCAGGCGTCACGGGCGGGACCTCCCTACGATGGCTGCGTGACCCCGATGACCCCGCCGACCCCTGCGCGCCGCGCGAGTGCCCCAGAGCACTTCGAGGACCGTCTGGCGCGCGGGGCCATGTTGGCCCCCGCGGGGGCCAACGTCGTCATGCAACTGTCGCGGCGCGCGGTGGGCCGCGCCGTGGCCGAGAGTCCGTCGTCGAGTGGCTCGCTGATGCGCCACCCGCTGCGGCGCACCCGCACCACCCTCACCTACATCTGGGTGGCTCTCTGGGGCGACGAGGACGAGCGGATCGAGATGCGTCGAGGTGTGGACGCGCAACACCGGCGCGTGCGCTCGGCCCCGGACCACGAGGTCGCCTACGACGCCTTCGACGCCTCGCTGCAGCTGTGGGTCGCGGCCTGCATGTACGTCGGCTCGATCCAGGGCTACGAGATGCTCTACGGCCCGCTCGATGACGCGGACGCCGACCGACTCTACGCGCGCTGTTCGCGCCTGGCCACGACCCTCCAGGTCCCCCTCTCGAGCTGGCCCGCGGATCGAGAGGCCTTCGACGCCTACTGGACGGAGGCGCTCACCGAGCTCGAGGTCGACGAGGTCACGCGGCGTTACCTGGCGGACTTCGTGGCGCTGCGCTTCCTCCCGGGGGCCGTGGCGACCCTCATGAGGCCCCTGCACCGGCTGCTGGTGGGCGGCTTCCTCGAGCCGGCCTTCCGCGACCTGCTGGCGCTGACGTGGACGCCCCGCGACCAGCGGCGCTTCGAGGTCCTTCGACGGGTGATCCGCCGCGGCGACCGTCTGTCACCCGGCGCCCTCGCCAGGTTCCCCTGGAACCTCGTTCGCTACGACGCGCGACGACGTCTCGCGCGCGGACGGCCCCTGGTCTAGGTCCGACTCGCGTCAACGTCGTCGACCAGGCGTCGGGAAGGTCAGTAGGGCGCGGTTCTGTCGACGCACCACTTCCACAGTCGTTCCTCGTCACCCCGGGGGTCGCGCGAACGCGTCCAGGGGACCTTGTGCTCGTGGCGGGTGCGCCGGTCCAGCCAGAACCCGCCCGTGCTCTCGGTGGCCCGCGGGTCGCTGGCCAGCCAGACGAGGGTGTCGGCGCCCTGGGCGGGCGTGCGCAGCAGTGGCCCCATCACCGAGTGGAAGCGTGGCAGCGAGGCCGCGAGGCCCGGCGTGTCCGTCCAGCCCGGATGCATCGCGTGGAAGACGACCTCGCGACGATCGACGCGGTGGGCCCAGGCGTGGTCGAGCACCAGTTGGGCTCGCTTGACGCGGGCGTAGGCCGTGACGCCGTCGTAGTGCGCCTCGTCGGGCTCGAGCCCGACGAGGTCGAAGCGCTGGGAGTACAGGCCGCCCGACGCGACCGTGAGCACGCGCCCCGGGGAGGCCGTCCGCAGCGACGGGAGCAGGAGTTGGGTCAGGTGGAAGGGGCCGAGCAATTGTGCCGCCACGGTCATCTCGTACCCCTGGGCACTCAGGGTACGCGCGGGAGTGATCGCCCCCGCGTTGTGGATGAGTACGTCGAGGGCCCCTCGCTCGTTCATCGTCTCGGCCACGCGGCGGATCGCGGCGAGGTCGCTGGTGTCGGCGATGAGGAAGTCGATGCGGTCGTGACCCGAGTGGGCCACGAGCTCCGACAGCGTCGAGCGCGCACGAGTCTCGTCACGCGCGACGAAGGTGACCGTCGCTCCGAGTGACGCGAGCCGCTGGGTGCAGTCGCGGCCCAGTCCCGAGGTCGCGCCGGTGACGAGGATGCGACGACCCTCGAGAGAGGGGGCGTCCTCCCAGGCGGCCAGGCGCGAACGGGCGACGTAGCCCAGGCGGGAGAAACTGCCCACCACGGTGGCTTCGAGCAGTTCGTCCACCGCGAGGGCGAACGGGTTCTTCACGTGTTGAGTTCTCGCTGGAGACCGGCGCGCGCGCGTTCGCCGACGCCGCGGAACACGCGAGCCACCAGGGGGGCCGCGAGACGCAACCAGCCGCGGGTCTTCAAGACCGCGACGTAGGTGACGTCAGTGCCCGTGCTGGTGGGCACGAAGGTGATCTCGTCGAGGGACATGACCAGGGGGGTCTGGGCGCGGAGGACCACGCGCCGAGGGGCCTCGTAGGCGGTGATCTCGTAGGTCATCGGCAGCGATCGGCCGTTGAACGTGGTCACCAGGTCGAAACGGGTTCCCAGTCCCACCGGGTCGGTGCCGACCTGGACCGCTGTCTCGACGCCCGGGTCCCACACGGCGCTGTGGGCGAAGTCCGCCATGTAGTCGAAGGCCCGCTGGACATCCCACGCGGACGACACGGTCGTTTCAAATCGGGCCATCAGCCCCTCCTGTCGAGTCGCGGTCACCTTACCGGTAAAGTCGCCTTGTTGGACCGACTCGCCGCGTGAAGTGGTGGACACGGCAGAGGAGAGCAGCGTGCGCATCGCCATCGTTGGAAGCGGGGTCTCGGGCCTCGTCTGTGCCCATCTCCTGGCCGAGCGGCACGACGTCGTGCTGTACGAGTCGGCCGAGGGCTTCGGCGGCCACGCTCACACGATCACCGTCACTCTGGACGGGACCGCCCACGCCGTCGACACCGGCTTCATGGTCTACAACGAGCGCAACTACCCCATCCTCACCCGCCTGTTCGCCGAGAACGAGGTCTCGACTCGTCCCAGCGACATGAGCTTCGCCATGTCCGACGACGAAGCCGACGTCGAGTGGTGCGGTTCCTCGCTCGCCACGGTCTTCGCCCAGGTCCGCAACGTCGTGCGTCCCGCCTTTTGGAGGATGCTGCGCGACGTGGTGCGCTTCAACCGGGCCGCGCTCGCACTCCTTGACGAGACCGAGAACCTGGGGTTCAGCCTTGGCGACTTCCTGCGGGCCGGAGGTTACAGCTCGAGCTTCGTCGAGTGGTACCTCGTGCCCATGGGAGCGGCCATCTGGTCCGCCGATCCCGAGCAGTTCCTCGACTTCCCCGCCGCGTCCCTCGCTCGCTTCTTCGCCAACCACGGCCTGCTCGCCCTGCGCAACCGCCCACAGTGGCGCACGGTGGTCGGCGGCTCGGTGAGCTACGTCGAGGCGCTGGTCGAGCCCCTGGGGGCGCGCGCGCGCCGCGCGACCCCGGTGCGGCGCGTCTCTCGCCTCGACGAGGGCGTCGCCGTCGAGAGCGACGCGGGGGTGGAGGTCTTCGACCACGTCGTCATGGCCTGCCACAGCGACGAGGCCCTCGCCCTCTTGGAGGCTCCCACACGGCTGGAGCGGGAGCTCCTGTCGGCGATCAAGTACCGGGAGAACTCGGCGGTCGTCCACACCGACGTCGCGATGATGCCGCGGCGCCCACGCGCCCGCGCGAGTTGGAACTGGCGGCGTCGACCGGGGGTCGCGGCGCCCACCTTGACCTACGACCTCAGCCGACTGCAGGGACTGGACAGCTCCCGGCCCCTCTACCTCACGCTCAACCAGGTCGACGATGTCGACCCGACGCAGGTGCTGGCGACGCTCAACTTCGCCCACCCGGTCTTCGACTTCGCGGCCATGGACGCGCAGCGGCGTCATCGCGAGATCAGCGGCGTGGACCGCATCTCGTACGCCGGCGCCTACTGGGGCTACGGCTTTCACGAGGACGGCGCGCGCAGCGCCTACGAGGTCTGCCGCGCCCTGGGTGTGGAGGTCGCGGAGGTCAGCGCGTGAAGAGCGCGCTCTACGAGGGGACCGTGACCCACCGGCGCCACGCCACGGCGGCGACCGGCCAGGTCGCCCACGACTTCTCCTACCCCCTCACCTTGCCCCTCCTCTTCCTCGACGAGGTCGACCAGGTGATGGCGATGCATCCGCGATGGTCGAGCCGACACTTCGACGCGTCGTGGTTCCGCCGGCGCGACTACCTCGACGGCGGCGACGGGTCCCTGGACGAGGCGGTGCGCGACCTGGTCGCCGAGCGGACCGGCCGTCGTCCCGAGGGCGACATCGCGATGCTGGGTCACCTGCGACGCTGGGGCTGGCTCTTCAATCCCTTGTGCGTCTACTACTGCTTCGACGCCACGGGGGGTCTGGAGCAGCTGCTACTGGAAGTGCGCAACACGCCCTGGCACGAACGTCACCTCTACGCGCTGGAGGCGTCGAGCCCCCAGCGCTTCGCCAAGGAGATGCACGTGTCGCCCTTCTTGGGCATGGACCACGACTACGTGTTGAGCTTCTCAGCCCCCGGCGAGCACCTCGCGCTGCACCTGGGAAATCGCCGGGGCGACGAGCGCATCTTCGACGCTGGTCTTTCGCTGACGCGACGCGAGATCTCCCGGGCGTCGCTCGGAGACCTGGTCTGGCGCCACCCCTGGGCGACCCTCGGGGTGAGCGCGGGCATCTACTACGAGGCGCTGCGCCTCTTTCGCAAACACGCGCCCTTCCACGGGCACCCGCGTCGAGGCTCGAGCAGCGATCCCGAAGGAGTCAGTCGTGTCTGAGTCCATCGTGCCCGTCAAGGGCATCGCCGCGCGCCGCGCGCCGCGCGTCAAGCGCGCCTCGGAGGTGGTCCTTCGGCTCTTGCTGTCCAAGGCCCGCTACGGCACGCTGGAACTGAGCGACGCCAACGGGACGCGCAGCTACGGCCGCGGCGCACCCGTCGTGAGCGTCACGGTGCACGACCCGCGCACCTACCACTCACTCGTCCGCGGCGGGTCCAAGGGCTTCGGCGAGAGCTACACCGACGGCTGGTGGGACACCGACGACCTGGCGACCCTCGTGCGCTTCGTCATCCGCAACCTGGCCCCGCTCATGCGCCCCCTGGACCGGCTGGCGCGCGCGGCCGCCCCGCTGACGCGTCAGTGGCGTCGCCTCGAGCGCGTGGACAAGGAGCGCGACCGCTCCAACATCCGCGCGCACTACGACCTGGGCAACGACTTCTACTCCCTCATGCTCGACGAGACGATGATGTACTCCTGCGCCTTCTTCGCCGACGCGCGAACCTCGCTGCACGACGCCTCGGTGGCCAAGCTCGAGAAGCTCTGCGCGAAGTTGGACCTGGGCCCCCAGGACCACGTCCTGGAGATCGGTTCGGGCTGGGGCGGCTTCGCCCTGCACGCGGCGTCGCGCCACGGTTGCACCGTGACCACCGTGACGATCTCGGACGCCCAGTACGACTACGTGCGCCAGCGCGTGGCCGCGGCGGGGCTCGAGCACCTCATCGAGGTGCGCAACCAGGACTACCGGGACGTCACCGGGCGCTTCGACAAGCTGGTGTCCATCGAGATGATCGAGGCCGTCGGGTGGCGTCAGCTGGACACCTATTTCGCCACCTGCGCCTCCTTGTTGAAGCCCTCGGGCCTCATGGGTCTGCAGGTCATCACCATCAACGACTTCAGCTACGAGCGGGCCAAGGACCGCGAGGACTTCATCAAGGCCATGATCTTCCCCGGCGGCTTCCTGCCCTCGCTCGAGGTGCTGGTGCGGTCGAGTTCGGCGGCGGACCTGCGCGTGGTGGACGTGGAGGACATCGGCCGACACTACGCCGAGACGCTCTCGAGGTGGCGCGACAACCTGGCGGCGAACGACGCCGAGGTGCGCGCGCTCGGACTCGGTGAGGAGTTCCACCGGATGTGGGCCATGTATCTCGGCTACTGCGAGGGAGCCTTCCTCGAACGCCACATCAGCGACCTGCAAGTGGTCCTGGCGGGTCCCCAGTGGGAACCGGCCCTCGGGCCCGCGCTGCGTCGCTAGCGCGGGTTCCGACGGGATCGTCGCCACCACCACGGTCCCAGGCCCACGCCCGCCAGGGCGAGAAGGGCGACGAGGTAGAGCTCGGGGTACTCGGCGAAGCCGTGGTAGGTGAAGACGACACTGTGGCGACCGGCCGACACCTCGACACCCATCAGGGCCGGCGAGAGCATGATGACCGGGGCCGCTCGCCCGTCCACGGTGGCGCGCCATCCCGGGTCGTAGGCGACCTTCAAGAGCACCACGGAGCGGCGATGCGCCACGACGGTGGCCTCCGCGCTCTGGGCCCTCACGAGTTCGGCGTTCTGGTTCAGCACCACGCCGGCGACGCCGCGCTGGGCGGAGAGTGACGAGAGCGTGGGCGTGGCCGCCGCCTGTCCGGCGTAGGCGACGGTGGCGTAGACGGCACGGTCGGGCAGCGCCGACCGCAGGTAGTTCTCCGTCTGGGTGCCCAGGTTGGCGTTGTTGGCGAAGATGACCCCGTAGGTGTCGACCACCTGGAAGAGGGTGGTCCAACGTGGGTTGTCCACCGTCCACAGACGGTAGGCCCCCATCGTGCGCAGCTCGGTGGCGTAGACGGGCGGCGTGTGACCAACCGGGAGGATCATGTAGTGGATGCCGAAGGTGGAGTAGTCGCCCGCGTTGAACTCGTCGAAGTAGGCCTCCGGGTCGGTCATCAGGCCACTGGTGCGCAGGGTGAAGCCCACGGCGTCGACGCCCAGCTGCTCGAGGTAGATGTACACCGGCACGGCACCCACGTAGAAGTGGTGTCCCCAGTTCGAGGGCATCCCCGCGTAGATCCGTCCGCCACCACGCGCCTCGGCCAGCGCCACGAGGGTGTTGACGTCCGCCCCCTGGGTGGCGGCGACGCTGCGCTGATAGGTGATCCAGCTCCGCGAGTCGGCGTCGTAGTTCTCGATCTGGGTCCACGCGGGGGTCAGCACGGCCACGACCAGGGCGATGACCACGGGGGTGCGCAGCCAGGGCGAGGCCCCGAAGAGGAAGCGGCGGGTCGCGGCGGTGGCCCCGGGGAGTCGCTGCGCGCACTGACGCGCGACGAAGGTGGCGCTCGACACGACGCCCACTCCGGCCAGCACGAGGCCGGCCAGGTGCAGCCCCATGATGTAGCGCTGCAGCAGCAGGCTCTGGTTCCCCGGCAGCAGATTGATCACCGCGCTCATCGTCGGTCGACCGATGAAGAGCAGCAGGCTGAGCAGCCAGGCGCCCACCAGGGCCCGTCCACGTTCGTCGAAGTGCCAGCGTCGCAGGCTCACCGCGAAGCCGATGGCCGCGAAGACGGTGATGAGCGGGAGGCGGTGCCAGTCGTAGATCTGTCCGGTGACGAGCCAGCTGAGGACCTGTCGGGCACCGTAGGAGTTGTTGATGGTGGTGCCCACCTGGAACTGGTTGACCGCCAACCACTTGGAGTGCAGGAAGAGAGGCAGGGTGACCCAGGCCGTGGCGGCCAACGCGGCCAGACCCAGGGTGAGAGCGCGCCGCGCGCGGGTGAGGAGCTGGCTGGGTCGAAGCAGGATCCACACGGCCAAGGTGAGGCCGGCGAGGTAGGCCGTGAGGAAGTGGAAGGCGATGGTGAGCGACAGCGTCACCACCGCGGGGAAGAGGGACTTGCGCTGGGAGACGTAGCGCCACGAGAAGGCCCACGCGAGTGGCAGGGACCACATGGCCCAGAGTTGCGACCACAGTCCACTGCCCACCCAGATGTAGCTCTGGTGCCCGAAGCCGCGCCCGGTCACCGTGAACAGCAGCGGTGAGAGCGCCGCGGCGACCGCCGACTCCCATCGGCCCCACGACAGGAGGCGGGCCGACCAGTAGACGCACAGGGGCCAGAGGCTGAGCAACAAGTAGAGGCTCCAGGCGAAGGTGCCCGTCGTCGACCCGAAGAGGATCGAGATGGCCCCGGTGATCACCGCCGAGAAGCTCTGGTACTGGACGAAGAAGGGCGAGCCGAGCGACAGCAGGGGATACCAGTGGTCGAAGGGCGAGATGCCGTGACGCAGCAACTGGGCGGCGAGGGCGGTCATCTGCAGGTGCATGCCGCTGTCGTTGGGGTAGGCCACGGCCAGGCGTTCGCCACGCAGCGACCACAGGTTGAAGACCACGGCGAGGGCGACGAGGCCGTGCAGGCCGCGCAGGCGTCGCCACGCGGCCCCGTCGCGCGCTTGGGAACTGAGAGGGACCAGTGCGCTGGCCGGGCGTGCGGCGCGCTCGACCACGCTGCGCAGCCCGACCGGGAGCCGTTCGGTCCAGCCGGGTCGTTCAGTCGTGCTCGGTGTCGTGGTCACTGCCCAGTCTTCTCCTCAGTCGCGACGGGTGGGGCATCGCGCCCGGTGCGTACCCGTCCCCGCCACGTTAAACGGGTCCGGGGGTCCGAATTGATGACCCGAAAGAGAACCAACTTTTAATCTCCGTGTCACTTAGAAGTACCCAACTGTTGCGATTCCCTGCCTATCGTCTCGTTCCTGGCGGTTCGCTTTCATAATTTTCTCTATCTGGGAGGTCTCATGAAGTTCTCGACGATCAAGTCGAAGGCGCGTGTCGCGGCGCTCATCGCGGTGCTGGTGGCTGGCGGTGCCGCAGTGGTGTCCACGGCCGGCGCGTCGGGGAACCTTGGCCGCATTCAGGTCTGCCAGGACAAGTCCGGAATGATCGCGAGCAAGATCGACGGGGCGTGCCCCGCGCACTTCCACTCGGTGACCCTCGACGTGAACACCCTCCAGGGTCCCGCCGGCAAGACGGGATCGGCCGGCAAGACGGGTCCGCAAGGCCTGCGCGGTCCGCGCGGCTTTCGCGGCGCCACCGGCGCCACCGGCGCCACGGGCCCGACCGGCAACACCGGCGTCCTCGGCGCCACCGGCGCCACTGGCCCCACCGGCCCGACGGGTCCCACCGGCAACACCGGCTCGGTCGGCCCCACGGGCGACACCGGCTCGGTCGGCCCCACGGGCGACACCGGTGCGGTCGGCACTGACTCGGTCGTGACCTCCGCCGCGGCGGCCGGAACGGCTTCGGCGAACTGCGCCTCGGGCACCTACGCCATCGGTGGCGGCGGTTCGAGCGCTGGTTCGGGCGACGTCCTGTCGGTGTCGCAGCCGGTCGGCGGTTCGAGCTCCACTCCGGCCACGGGCTGGACGGTGACCTTCACCAACGCGGGGTCGACCTCGACCTCGCAGGTGACCGCGTACGCCATCTGCTCGAAGTAAGACTCACCGAACCCTTCGGTACGACGAGGGCGGCTGCTTCGGCAGCCGCCCTCGTCGCGTCCGGTGACTGTTGGACGATGCGGACCCGGTGGTCGCTCAGCGCGAGACGCCGAGGCGGCGTTGCACGAAACCCGCGTGCTCGGCGAAGGCGCGGCGACTCACCGCCGCGTCGGGAGCGATGACGTCGAAGGCGTGATAGGTGCCCGGATAGTGGTGGAGCTCCACGCCGACGCCGGCGTCGAGGAGGCGTTGGGCGTAGGCGAGCTCCTCGTCGCGCAGGGGGTCCTCCTCGCAACTCATGAGGTAGGTGGCCGGGAGACCGGTCAGATCCTGCGCCCTGGCGGGCGCGGCGTACACCGGGGCCTCGCCCTCGTGGCCCAAGTAGAGCGGCCACATCTGGCGATTCCTGCGCCCGCTCCAGGGGTCGCACTCGTCGAAGGTCGCCATCGACGCCGTGGCGCACCGGTCGTCGAGCACCGGATAGATGAGCATCTGCGCGGCGATCGTGAGCCCCTCGTCGCGGCAGCGCAGGGCCAGTCCGGCCGCCAGCGCCCCGCCCGCGCTCGCCCCGCCGACGCCGATACGCGCGGGGTCGACGCCCAGGGAGACGGCGTTCTCGACGAGCCACGTCAGGACGGTCCAACAATCGTCGAGACCCGCGGGGAAGGGGTGCTCGGGAGCCAGCCGGTAGTCGACGGACACGATCGTCACGTCGGCCAGGTCGAGGTAGGTCAGGAGGCGGTCGTGCTCACTGTCGAGGTCGCCGAAGATGAATCCGCCACCGTGGATGAAGAGGAGGGCTCCGCTGGGCGTCTCGACGCCGTCTCGCTGGTAGATCCTGATGGGGACGGCGTGCGTGGCGGACGCGGGCACGGCGGTGTCGCGCACGCGGATCCCCGGGGCGAGCGGAGGTCGTCGGGCGTTGCTCTGGGCGTTGAGGGCGGCACCGACCGCGCGTGAGGCGGCGATGTCGTCCATGTCGGAGTCGTCGGGTCCGCCCAGGAGGGCGGCGACGTCGGGGTCAAGGGTCATGTAGGAAATGTACTTGGCGACGGCGCGCCGGCCCCACGCTCGTGGCGAGGCGGGTCCGTGGCCTACTGGGGAACCGGTGCGGGGACCCGGAGGCCCGCGGCAAGACCGGGGCAGCGTGCCCCGAGGTCGTGCTGGGCCAGCGCGGTGACCTCGACGGAGCAGTAGCGCCACAGGGGCAGGCTGCTGATCGCGGCGTGCAGTTCGGTGGCGTCGACCGCGGACCAGATGGCGCGATTGGCGAAGCGCCCGGGAACACGCCATATCGCCCGGATGACCCCCGCCTCGGTGAGCTCGGCGCCACGAAGCCGTTCGGCGGCTATGAGCTCGCTGCGCCGATCGTCGGGCATGTCCTGGGGGAAGGTCACTTCGATTTCGATCAGGAATTCCATGGCTCCTCTTCTACTGACGCGGGACGTGACCACGTGTCGACACGGGTCCGACGCTCGCGGTGGGGACGTAGACCGTCGGGACGCTCAAGATGCTCGGCGCCGCGCCAGCGATGGACTCGAGGAGCAGTTGCGCGCCCAGCACGCCCATCTGGTGGTGGTCTCGCTCGATGGTGGCCAGGGGCGGGACGAGGAACTCGGCGAGGGGGACCTCGTCGCAGGTCACCAGGGAGATGTCGTCGGGGATGCGAACGTCGTGGCGACGCAGTGCGCGCAGGACGCCCACGAGGATCTGATTGCTTCCCGCGACGATGGCGGTGGGCGGCGAGCTCTCCGACAGGAGACCCTCGGTGGCGCTCTCGCCGTGTTCGGTGGTGAAGTCCCCCGAGCGCACCAGGGCGCTCAATCCCAATTGGCGCGAGATGCGTCGCAGGGTGGTGGCACGGTCGCGCGCCGGTCGAAGGTCCGAGGGCCCGTTGACCAGCGCGATGCGCCGGTGCCCGAACGAGGCGAGGTGGCGCACGGCCTCGGCGACGCCCGCGTCATGGTCGGCGATCACCGCCGACAACGGGCGGTTGACGCTCATCTCGCGGTCGACCAGCACGACGGGACAACCCGACCTCTCCACGGCGTCGATGGTGCCGGGAGCCTGTTCGCTGGAGACCGACAGGAGGAGGCCGTCCACCCGTCGCTGGGTGAGCAGTCTGATGTGTTCGGCGTCGAGGGTCGGGCTGTTCATCGAGTTGGTCAGGAGCATGGAGTAGCCCGAGGCTCGAAGGCAGGTCTCGGCACCCAGAGCGATCTCGGAGATCAACGGGTTGGAGATGCTGGCCACGACGAAGCCGATGGTCATCGAGGCCCCGCGCCGAAGGCTCTGGGCGAGGAGGTCGGGCTCGTACCCCAGCGCCGCCACCGCGTCGATGACGCGATTCTTCATCACCTCGCTGACGTTGGGATGTCCCGAGAGGACCCGCGAGACCGACGACGGAGCCACGCCAGCGCGTTTGGCGACCTCCTGCATGCTGATTCTGTTCGCACCACCAGTTTGGGTCGCAACAGAACCAGGCTTGGTCACTATGACTCCACTTACTCCGTTCGGACTCGAAATCGGTCGATGTAGTCCGTGTTGAGTTGCCAGCCTAGTCCGGGTTCATCCGACAACTGGAGTTCCCCGTTGACCAGTGGCGGGCGGTTGGCGATGAGGTTCCACCAGAAGGGATCGCGATCGGGGTGGAAGCACTCGGCCACCGACCCGTGGGCCTGGCTGGCGATCAGGTGGGTGGACACCTGGGGCTCCTCGTGGTGGCCGATGGTGACGCCGTAGGTCCCCGCGACGGCCGCCGTTCGACGCCAGACGGTTGGTCCGCCCGACCACGAGGCGTCGAAGTTGCAGAAGTCGATGGCCCCGACCTCCATCAGGTTGCGACAGCCGACGGGGGAGACCTCGCTCTGCCCGGCGCACACCGGGATGGGTCCACGCATGCGAACGTCGCGCATCCCGCGAGCATCGTTGTCCCATCCCACGGGCTCCTCGAACCACATGATGTTCTGGTCGGCGATGCGTGCGCCGAGGTCCAGCGCCTGGGCCACCGTGTAGCCCTGGTTGGCGTCGATGCAGATGAGGAAGCCCTCGGGGGTGGCCGCCCGGGCGCGCATCACCCGTTCGGCGTCGACCTCGGGAGAGCGTCCACCCACCTTGAACTTGACACCAGCCAGTCCGAAATCGACGTAGGACTGCATCTCCTCCTCGATCGTGCCGAGGGGGTCGTCGTAGTAGCCGCCGATGGCGATGAGGGGCAGCTGTCGACGAAAGCCACCCCACAGACGCCAGAGGGGCTGGCCGAGGGCCTTGCCCACCGCGTCCCAGATGGCGGCGTCGACGCCGGCCAGGGCCACCAGACCGATGCGGCGATCGCGAAGAATGTCGAAGGTGACGTGGTAGCCCGCCTGCCAGCACTGCTCGGTGGCCATCGCGTCCAGACCGACGATCGAGGGCGCGAGTTCGTTGTGCACGACCTGCTCGATTTCGAGCAGGTTGGCGTCCTCGTCACCGGCGTAGGCCTCTCCGACGATGCCGTCGGCGGTGTGCACCCGGGTGATGAGTGTCGAGCGATGGGTCATGTGGTAGTGGCTGCCCTTGAAGTCGGCGGCCAGGGGTGCGCGCACGGCGATGGTCTCGATGCGCGTGATCCTCAATGGTGAGTCGGATTGCCTCGATGGGCTCTCCGCTCCTTGGTTCTGGTCCGCTTGCACTGTCACCGTTCTCCTCAGCCCCGCCGTGATGGCGCCCTAATCCTCAAGACCATAACGCAGACGAGGTATCGATTCCAAATAATTGGCGAAATTATCTGTCGTGGTGGAGGATCACTCCTCGGACTCCGGACAACCTCGCTCACGTATCCCCAATACCCCTTTGATTCTCCGACAATTCACTGAGGTGTCGGAAAAGTGCGCCCTTTGGCTTGCGTCCCCCACCATTTGTTGGTATCGTTTCCAAAGTCAGCGATCCTGGTGTTGCACAACCGAGTCGTCGGCGACGTTTTTGCGAATTTCCAGAATCGTTGAATTGTTTCAATTTCTTGTGTTAAATTGTTTCAACTTGCTGGTCAGACGGGCGGGGGATGTGAAGTGACCGAATCAGGATTGGGGGGTGACCAGAGCGCCATGTCGACGTCTCGTGACGCCACGCCCTCCGCGCCCGTCGTCGAACTTCGCGGCATCACCCGCAGCTTCGGAGGGCTCCAAGCCCTCAAGGGCGTCAACCTGAACCTCCGCGCGGGCGAAATCGTGGGACTCCTCGGTGAGAACGGAGCGGGCAAGTCGACCCTGGTCAAGATCCTCACCGGCGTCATCGAGCCCGATGGCGGTCAGATCCTGGTGGACGGAACGGTCCACCGCATCGCCAATCCCCGCGTCGCGCGCGACCTCGGCATCTCGGCCACCTACCAGGAGCCCGCCGTCTTCCCCGACCTGGACGTCGCCGAGAACGTCTTCGCCGGTCGACAGCCCATGCGCAAGGGACTGGTCGACTGGGGCGAGATGTACGAGCGCGCGACGGCGGTCTTCGAGGAGATCGGTATCGAACTCGACGTCCGCGCCCCGGTCTACCAACTGGGCATCGCCGATCGTCAACTCATCGAGATCGCCAAGTCACTGGTCTCGGGGGCGCGGGTCCTGATCTTGGACGAGCCCACCTCGGTACTCTCCAACCGCGAGGTCGATTCGCTGTTCACCTTGCTGAGGTCGCTGCGCGACCGCGGCATCTCACTGGTCTTCGTCAGCCACAAGCTCGATGAGGTGACCGCCCTGACCGATCGCGTCGTCGTGCTGCGCGACGGCGTGCTGATCACCGAGCGGCCCACGGCGGAGCTCACCATCTCGGAGATGGTGCGCATGATGTGCGGGCGCGACGTCGGTGACCTGTACCCGGAGATCACCCGCAACAGCGGCGACGTCGTCTTGCGGGTCGAGGGACTCACGCGTCCGGGCTACTTCCAGAACGTGTCCTTCGAACTGCGCCGAGGTGAGATCCTCGGTCTCGCCGGACTCGTGGGGGCCGGCCGCACCGAGTTGGCCGAGGCCATCTTCGGCATCACCCCGGCGGAGTCGGGTTCCATGACGATCGACGGGCACCCCTACACCTCTCAGTCGCCCCGGCACGCCATTCGCTGCGGCATCGCCTACCTCCCCGAGGACCGACTCGGCAACGGACTGGTCTCGGGGATGCGGGTGCCCTTCAACATGACGATGTCGGTGTGGGGCAGCATCGCCAACCGCTTCGGTCGCTTCAGGATGCGGGTGATGTACCGTCGCGCCGAGGGCCTCGCCGAGCGCGTGCAGCTCCAGGCGGGTCGCCTCAACCAGTTGACCAGCGCGCTCTCGGGCGGCAATCAGCAAAAGGTGGTGCTCGGCAAGTGGTTGGCCACCGAGCCGCGGATCCTCATCCTCGACGAGCCGACCCACGGCATCGACGTCGGGACCAAGGCCGAGGTCCTGGGCATGGTCGCGGAACTCGCGAAGTCGGGGGTGGCCGTCATCATCATCTCCTCGGAGCTCGAAGAGGTCCGCGCGATGAGCACGCGCCTGCTGGTCATGCGCGAAGGCTCGGTCGTGGCGGAATTCGTCACGCCCGTCGATTCCCACGTGATCCTCGAGGCCGCATCGGGCGTCTTGTCGAAGGTGGGCCCATGACGAGCGTCGCGACCAGCGCCCCGAGCGTGTCGACCCTGCGACGCACCTTGCGTTCGGGGTTCTTCAAGCGCAGTGACACGAGTCTCTTCTTCTTGATCGTGGTGGTCACCCTCGTGGCCGCCGCGACGCTCTCCGACTTCCGGACGTGGAGCAACATCTCGAACCTCCTCAACACCGTGGCGCTGATCGCGATCGTCGCCATCGGTGAGGCGGTGACCATCCTCGCTCGTCAGATCGACCTGTCGGTCGGGGCGATCCTGGGAATCTGCGCCTACCTGGTCGGCGAGGCGACGGGGCACGTCTCGGGGCCCTTGGGTCCCGTGGTCGGCGTGGTGATGGCGCTCGCCCTCGGCGGCGCCCTTGGCCTGGGCAACGCCCTGCTCATCGACGGGCTCAAGATGCCGGCCATCATCGCGACACTGGCGACGCTGTCCATCTACACCGGCGTCCAGATCTTCGTCAACAACGGTTCCCAGCTCTACCTGACCCAGGTGCCCAAGTGGCTGTCGGGTCTTCGTGGGGCCACCTGGTTCGGCATCGGGACCTTCATCTGGATCGCCGCCATCTGCATGCTGGTCGTGAGCTTCATCCTTCGGCGCACGCGCTTCGGTCGCGACGTCTACGCCCTCGGATCGAACCCCGAGGCCGCGGTGTACCTCGGCGTGAAGGTGCGCTTGCGCACCTACCAGCTCTTCGCCCTCTGCGGCGCCATGGCGGGATTGGGTGGACTGCTCTACGTGTCGCAGTTCGGCAACGTCGACGCCACCGCGGGCAGCGGCATGAACCTGACGGTGATCGCCGCCGCAGTCGTCGGTGGAGTGAGCCTCTTCGGCGGGTCGGGGACCGCCTACAACGCCGTGCTGGGGGCCCTGCTGCTCGGTGAGATCCAGAACATCCTGGAACTGACCCGTATCTCGGTGTTCGCCGAACAGACCCTCCAGGGCGTGGCCATCGTCGTGGCCGTCGCCGTGTATGCGGTGGTCTCGCGTCGACTGCGCCGTCCGGTGCGACGACAAGCCATGGTGGAGGCCGCGGCCGGCGCCCACGGGGACGCGACGGTCGCCTCTGGCGTGACGGCGCCCAGGGACGGTGAGCATGAATAGGCTGCGAAACGTCGTGGTGCGGTGGGAGACCGGGCTCGTCCTGCTCATCGTGCTCGTCATGGTCGTGGGGCAGTGGGCCGACGGCGACCTGATGTCCAGCTTCAACCTCCAGACCACGGCGCTCAACAGCGTCGTCTTGTTGTGCCTCGCCCTGGGTCTGGCCCCGGTGATCATGACGAGCGACATCGACCTCTCGGTGGTGGGTACGCTCGCCCTCGTCGGCGTGGTGATCGGTGACCTCACCGCCCACGGGACCAACACCTGGTTGGCGATCGCCATCGGCTTGGCCATCTCCTTGGTCTGCGGACTGGTCAACGGACTGCTCGTGGTCCTCTTCGACCTCCCCGCGCTCGCGGTCACGCTGGGCACGATGGGCGCCTACACGGGTTTCTCCTTCCTCATCCTCAAGGGACTGGCCATCTCCACCTTTCCGAGCGTCATCGTGTCGATGGGCAGTTCGAACGTGACCGGGACGCAGATCCCCTTCGCCGTGGTCCTGCTGGTGGTCTTCGCCGCCATCTTGTCCTTCGTCATGCACGGCACGGTCTTCGGCAAGTCCGTCTTCGCCATCGGCGGGAGCCGCAAGGCGGCGCTCTTCTCGGGAATCGCGGTGAATCGCGTGCGCATCACGACCTTCGTCATCTCGGGACTGATGGCGGGCATCGCGGGCCTCTTGTTCCTGGGCAACTACGAGACGGCCCAGGCCGGCATGGGGGCGAGTGAGCTCCTCCCGGCCGTGACCGCCGTCATCCTCGGGGGCGTCAGCGCCTATGGTGGTACCGGGACGATCCCCGGAGTCGTCCTGGCGGCCGCCTTGCTGGCGCTCCTGCAATCCGCCCTGGGGCTCCACAACTTCTCCGGTGAGGGCCAGACGATGGCCATCGGATTCCTCTTGATCATCGCCATCGGCCTGCCGCCGCTGTCGCAGAAGTTCAAGGACTGGAGGCGGCGTCGCAACGCCAGCCCGGTCACGTTCGCTAATGCTGTCTCAGGTAGTAGCGAGGAGGGAAAGTAACACCAGTAATGGATCATCACCGAATTCAGGATTGACTTCGGTTTCAACCTTAGGGGGATAGATGAAGAATCAGAGAAGTGTTATCAGGGCAGTCGCCGGCGTCGTCCTCGCCTGCGCGTCCGTTCTGCCTGTCGCTCTCATGAGCGCCAACAGCGCGGGGGCGTCGGGAATGACGAAGGTGTACATGATTCCCAAGTTCACGGGGATCGCACCCTTCACCCAGGCTGCCGCTGGTTGCAAGTCCCAGGGCGCCAAGTTGGGTTTGAACTGTCTCTACGGCGGTCCCACCACGGGCTCGGCCGTCGACCAGGTCAACTTCATTAACAACGCGGTGGCCGCTGGTGACAAGGGAGTCTTGATCTCCAACGACGACGCGGCGACGACCAACCCCGCTCTCGTCCGTGCCGAAAAGCACGGCGTGAAGGTGGTCACGTTCGACTCCGACGCTCTGCCGTCGGGCCGCACGGTCTACGTCGAGGGCACCAGCACCGCGTCAATCGCTCAGACCGAGCTCAACATGATGGGATCGCAGATGAAGCCGGCCTTCAACGGCAAGTTCATCATCTTGTCGGCGCAGGCCACTGACTCCAACCAGGTCACGTGGAACGCGCAGGTCAAGGCGGACCTCAAGATGCCCAAGTACTCCAAGCTGACCTTGGTGTCGATCGTGAACCCGCCGTCGGACTCCGCCGCGGACGCCACGTCGAGCCTGCAGGCGGCCTTGGCCGCCAACCCGGGCGTGACGGGCATCATCTCGCCCACCACGGTTGGTATCGCGGCGGCGGCTCAGTACCTGACCACCAACAAGACCTGCTCGAAGTACGTGCTGACGGGTCTCGGCGACCCCGACCAGATGAAGCCCTTCGTTGACTCCAACTGCGTGCACAGCTTCGCGCTGTGGAACTTCACGCAGGAGGGCAAGGTTGCCGCCTGCGCGATGAGCGCGGTCCTGGCGGGCAAGCTGACCGGAAAGACTGGTCAGTCCTTCATGTGCGCCGGCACCAAGGAGGTTGTCCTCCCGGGCCAGACGGTCAGTGCGGGCAACGCCGAGGTGTTCACCAAGGCCAACGTTGCGAGCGCGGGCTTCTAAGTAGTCCACGTCCGCAGTACTGACTTGCGGGAACTGCCCGGGGCCGTGAGGCCCCGGGCAGTTCCCTTTGTCGCGTCAGCGTCGCTGGTCCTGCGGGGGTCCCCATCGGGTGTCCCTACTCCAGTGGGCCGAGCCGGTCAGCGCGCGGCGGGGTGGTCCCCCTAGGGACGCAGTTCGTCGCGCAAGAAGGCGCACTGCTCGCCGAGTGCGCGGCGACTGACGCGCGCTCCCGGCGCCACCGCGTCGAAGCCGTGGTAGGTCCGCGGGAAGTGGTGCAGCTCGACCGTGTTGCCGGCGTCGATCAGGGCGAGGGCGTAGTCGAGGGCCTCGTCGCGCAGGGGATCGAGGTCGGCGGTGACGATGTAGGTGGGGGGAAGCCCGCTCAGATCGTCGGAGCGCGCCACCGAGGCGTAGGCGGGGACGACCCCGTCGGGCACGTAGAGCGACCACATGCGACGGGCCCGCTCGCCGTCGAAGGGCTCGGCGTGGAAGAACTCCTTCATCGACGGGGTGTCGGTGGCCGAGTCGGTGACGGGGTACACCAGCAGCTGTGCGCGCAGGGGCGGGTCCCCGCGGTCGCGCAGCGCCAACACCAGGCCCGACGCGATGGCCCCGCCGGCGCTGACGCCGCCGACAGCGATCCGGGCGGGATCGATCCCGAGGGCGGAGGTGTTCGCCGCCATCCACTCGAAAGCGGCGACCGCGTCGTGGAAGGCGGCGGGGAAGGGGTGTTCGGGGGCGAGGGCGTAGTCGACCGAGATGACGACGCAGTCAGCCTCGTCGCAGTAACGCAGGCAGCGAGCGTGCTCCGACTCCAGGTCACCGAAGACGAAGGCACCCCCGTGGAAGAACAACAGGCCCCCGGAGACCCCGGACGAGTCGTGTCGACGATAGACGCGAACGGTGAGCTCGCCCGAGGCGGAGCGGCCGATGGAGCGGTCGTCCCAGGTCACCGTCGTCGACGGCGGCAAGGGGTTCTCGTCGGCGAGACGGCGCTGCTCGCGTCGGGACCATTCAAGGTCGTCGAAGTTGTTGGGGAAGGGCGTCTCGAGGAAGCCGGCCAACTCGGGGTCAATCGTCACGCGCCACCTCGCCGATCACCAGGACGGAGTGGGGCTGCGGTGGCGACGGAGTCGCCGAGACCGGGCGGGCGACTCCGTCGGCCGGGTCTCGACGTCATCGCAGTCGGTAGTGCTCGACGACGGACTCGATGACCTCGATGCCGAGGCCCGGACCCGTGGGCACCTCCATGAAACCGTCTCGCTGGACGAAGGGCGACGTGACCAGCTCGTTCTGCATCGGATTGGCCAGGGGCTTCATCTCGAAGAGGAGGCAGCGCGACGTGGAGGCCGACAGCGCGATGCTGGCGGCGGTGGTGATCGCGCTGCTCCACGCGTGGGCGTTGAACCAGACGTTGGCCGCCTCGACGAGCTTGATGACCTCGAGTCCCCCGGTGATCCCCCCCGCCCGAGCCGGGTCGAAGCCGACGACGTCGCTGATGCCTTCGCCCAGGAGCCGTTGGTATCCCCGGACGGTGAACTCCCGCTCGCCCGTGCCGATGAGGCAGGTGACCTGCGAGCGCAGGCGGCGGAAGCCCTCGACGTCGTAGGGTTCGAGCGGCTCCTCCATCCACGCGAGTTGGTACTCGTCGAAGGCCCGCGTGCGGCGAATGGCGTCGGCCACGCTCCACACGAGGCTCTGGCCACGATCCATGATCAAGATGGCGTCGGGCCCGATGGCCTCGCGCAAGTCGGCGACGAAGGCCACGTCGCGGGCTATCTCGTAGCCGAGGTGGGCCTCACCCCTCTTGCCCATGCCGATCTTGATGCCCTTGTACCCGTCGTTCTTGACGTAGGCCCCGTGCCGCTGCACCTCGAAGTCCAGACTCGCGTTGAAGGCGTGGGTCGACGCGATGACGGGGAGCTCGCGCCGCAGGGCGCCACCCAGCAAGGTGCTGACCGGCACCCCGAGGACCTTGCCCCGCAGGTCCCACAGGGCGATGTCCAGGGCGCTGACCACGAAGGCGCCGATGCCCCCGCCGTAGGTGTACCACCACGAGCGCTTGTGCAGGTCGGCGAGGATCGCCAGGTGGTCGAGGGGGTCGCGTCCGATCAGGGTATCGGCGATCCCCTCCATCAGGACCGCCGCCGACCTCGACGCCTCGGGGAACTGGGTGATGGCCTCGCCCCACCCGACGACGCCGTCACTGGTCTCGAGCCGACAGAGCAGGAGTGACCTCGTGGAACCGCAGTCGTTGGGTTCGGTGTAGGCGACCGGGATGGCGTCGACGCGGACGATGGTCATAGCGAGATCCTCACGACAGGTGCCACAGCTCTTGCATGGAATGCATGTTCCCATCATCGTCGGTCAGCGAGATGATGATGTCCTCGAACCACTTGCTCCACCGCGTGTTGGCGTCGGCGTGGGCCAGTCTGCCAAAGCAGGTCGCGGCGTCGGGCTCGCACTCCACGTAGCCGATGACGTGTTCGTCGTCGTATCGGAACAAGGTGTAGTTCGACAGGCCGGCTTCCTTGAGCTCGGCGACGAGCTCCGGCCAGATCTCGTCGTGGCGCTTCTGGTACTCCGCCAGGGTGCCGGGACGGATCTGGAACGAAAAGCATTGACGTTGCATCATTCTCCTTTGCTCGGGCGAGGGGCGATCGTCGCGATCGTTCCACTGGCCGCGCTGCGGTAGCAGGCGTCGAGGATCTCGACCGTCCGTGCACCCAGCCATCCGGGCGAACAGTTGGTCACGTCCTTGCCGAGGGCGAGGTCGACGAGCGTGTGGGGTGGGCCGACGCAGTCGTAGAGCCCCGCGTTGGGTTCGAGGGCCGGCCGGTAGTTGGTGTTGGGGGCGCGGAACAGCCAGAGGGCCTCTCGCTCGTAGTCGACCTGGAACTGCCCTTCGGAGCCGATGGCGCGCATCTCCAGTTGGTGCTTGTTGTCGCCCGCGTTGAGGTGGTCGGCCCCTCCACTCATCGTGCCGATGGCGCCGCCTTCGAAGCGGATGGTGGCCGCGTCGTGGAACTCGACGGGCGAGCCGTAGGGCGCGGACATGAAGGCGAAGACCTCGGTCGCGCGAAGGTCGGTCAGCCACAGGGCCATGGCCAGGGCGTGGCTCAACTGGGCCTGGGCGTAGCCGCCGCCCGAGAGGGCGGGGTCGTTCCAGGTCCGGGTCTCGGGGATGGAGTCGGGCGCGGCGTCGGGATAGGCCCCGGTGCCCAAGAACAACTCCCGGGTCTGGGAGGCCATGTGCAGCATCAGCTGCTCGATGCGTCCGATGCCGTGTTCGACCATCAGTTGCTTGGCGGTGTGGGTCATGGGCTTGTAGTTCCAGCCGAAGCTCACCACCAGGTGGCGACCGAGGGCGTCGGCCGTGTCGGCCAGGTCCCACGCGTCCTGGGGCAGGATCGTCATCGGCTTCTCGACCAAGACGTGGGCACCGGATTCCAGGGCGGCCTTGGCCTGTTCGTGGTGCAGACCGCTGGGACTCGCCACCAGGCAGATGTCGATCCCGGCGTCGAGGACGTCGCGGTAGTCCTCGCTGGCCACCTCGAAACCCCAGTCCGCCTGGATCTTGTGCAACAACTCGGGCCCCTTGCGGGCCACGGCCACGAATTCGACGTCGTCGCGACGCTTGGCGAGCTCGGGGAGGTGTGAGGCCACCGTCCACGACCCCGCCCCGATGACCCCTAGACGCAATTTCGCCATTTCCCCCTACTCCTTCTCGACGCTCTCGTGTGCCCCGGCGGACCTAGGCCATCCCATCTTCGACGATGGCCAGGGGAGCGCCGATCTCGAGTTCGTCCTCGACGGCGGCCAGATGTTCGACCACGACGCCGGTGACCGGGGAGGGCACGTCGACCACGGCCTTGTCGGACTCGACGACGACCAGGGTCTCGCCCTCCTGCACCCGCTCGCCCACGGCGACCACCCATTCGCTGATGACTCCGGTCTGCGTGGTGTCACCCAGGACGGGCAGTGGGATAGTGACTCTCATGGGATCTCCTCGGCTTAGGAAGGGGTCGGGGCGAAGACGTTGTCGAACATCTGGGCGATGGTGCCGGTGGGACTCGCCAGGACCTGTTCCTGGGCCTCGTCGATCAGGTGGGACTGGTGTCGGCGCATCTCGTCGAGGGCCGACGCACTGAGCTCGCCGCTGGCCAACAGCTTCTGCGCGAACAGTTCGATGGGATCGCGCGCGAGCCACTCGTCGAGTTCACCCTCCTTGCGGTAGGGCGCCTTGTCCGAACGTGAGTGCCCCACGTAGCGGTAGGTCTTGGCCTCGACGAGGGTCGGCCCGCCGCCACCGCGGGCGCGCTCGACCGCTCGGGTGACGGCGGCCTGCACGGCCTCGACATCTTGACCGTCGACGACGTCGGCCGCCATGGCGTAGGAGGTGGCCCGCGTCGCGATGTCCGAGACGGCTGTCGTGGTCTCCAGGGGACTGTATTCGCCGTAGAGGTTGTTCTCGCAGACGAAGACCACCGGCAGGTTCCAGACGGCCGCCATGTTGAGACCCTCGTGGAACGCACCGATGTTGGTGGCGCCATCGCCGAAGAGGCTGAGCGCCACGCCGTCGCTGCGGCGGGTGGCGAACTGCAGCGCGGCACCCACCGCGACGGGGATGCCCGCGCCGACGATGGCGAAGGTCGGTAGGAGTCCCACGTCGGGGTCGCTCAGGTGCATCGAGCCGCCCAGACCACCCATGCAGCCGATCTGGCGACCGAGGACTTCGCCGAGGACGACGTCGGGCGTCATGCCCAAGGCGAGGGCGTGACCGTGTCCGCGGTAGGTGCAGCAGACGAAGTCGGTGGCGCGCGTGGCGGCGGCGAGACCCACCGCCACCGCCTCTTGACCCTGGGAGGTGTGCGTCGTGCCGCTGACGAGCCCCTGAGCGAACAGGTCCTGGATGCGGTCTTCGACGAGACGGATCTCCATCATCCGCTCGAGGCGCGCGACGCGACTCTCGTTCAACTCGTGACGACGCTGGGTGCTGCGGGGCACACCGGCCATGGACTCGGTCATACGAACTCCTCCCACCACGGTGATGGCGTCGTCTTCGTGGTCAGCAGGGCGCCGACCTGCTCCCGGACGTAGTCGGCCGATGGCAGGAATCGCTTCTCCAGGTCTGGGCCGTAGGGCACCGGGACGTCGGGCGCCGTGATGCGGTGGATCGGTGCTCGCAGGTCCGAGAAGCACGCGGAGCCGACGACCGACGCGATCTCGGTCCCCCAGCCGCCGGTGCGCTGGTTCTCCTCAACGAGGACCAGGTGTCCCGTGCGCCGGACCGAGTCGATGACCGTGGCCCGGTCCCAGGGCATCAGCGAGAGCAGGTCGATCACCTCGGCAGACCAGGGAGCGGTGTCGGCGGCCTCGAGGGCGACGTTCACCGTCTGACCGAGGGCCACGATGGTCACGTCCGAACCCGCGCGCGGCGTCTGGGCCGTCCCCAGAGCGATGATGGACTCCTCGCCGGGCTCCACGTTCTCGCGCTGACCGTAGAGGGCCCGCGGCTCGAGGATGACGACCGGGTTGTTGTCGCGGATGGCCGCTTTGGTGAGGCCGTAGGCCGAGCGGGCCCCCGAGGCGACCGCCAGTTTGAGCCCGGGCGTGCCGAGCATCCAGCGTTCGAGGGTCTGGGAGTGCTGACAGCCGAAGCCCAGACCCGAACCCACCGAGGCGCGCATCACCATCGGCACGTCGTATCGTCCGCCGGACATGTAGTGCATCAGGGCGGCCTCGGTGACCATCTGGTCGAAGGCCACGCCCACGAACTCGATGAACATGATCTCGGCGACCGGGCGAAGCCCGGTCATCGCCGCGCCCACCGCCGCGCCCAGGAAGGCGGTCTCGGAGATCGGCGTGTCGCGTACCCGGTCAGGGCCGAAGGTGGTCAGGAGTCCCTCGGAGGTCTTGAAGGGCCCTTCGGCCACCGCGACGTCCTCGCCGAAGACGATCACGTTCTCGTCGCGGGCCATCTCCTCGGAAATGGCCAGAGAAATCGCCTGGTTCATCCGCAGTCTCATCTGCTGTCCCCGCTCGCCCGTGTCGAATGTTGAGAATGCACCGTCCCGGCGACCCGACGGCGGCGTCGACGCCGTCCGCCATCGGGATCAGAGAAGGCTTACAATCGATTCCAACACTAGGGTGTCGCGGGAGCCCTGTCAAATGGTCTCGGGCGCCCTGACGCGTCCCGGCGCTAGCCCAAGCGGTAGAGCTTGGTGGCGTTCCCCGAGAAGAGGGCCACCTGCTCATCGGCCGACAGGTCCGCGGTGAGGACCTCGTAGGCGTCGATGACGGGGTCGAAGGAGCTGAAGAGTCGGTCGAGGGGCCAGTTGGTCCCGAAGAAGCACCGCTCCACGCCGAAGATCTCGATGCACGACATCGCCCAGGGTCGCCAACTCTCGACGGTCCACCGGTGGTCGTACATGCCCAGGCCCGAGATCTTGCACCACGTGTTCTCGGCTTCGGCCATCCGCTGCAGACCCCCTCGCCAGTCCCGGAAGTACTCCTCGGAGCGCGAACGCGGGTACCCCGCGTGCTCCAGCACCATCGGCGTGTTCGGGAACATTCGAGCGACGTCGCGGGCCTTGCCCATGTTCTCCCAGACGCAGTCGAGGTCGCAGAGGAGTCCGTACTTCTCGAGGAGGGCGTAGCCCCGGTGCCACTCGGGCGAGGTGAGGTAGTCACCCTCGCCGAAGTCGCGGATACCCACGACCCGCGTTGACGCCGCCAGGTGACGGACCAGGGTCTCCTCGACCCCGGGGTCGGCCAGGGGGGCGTGCGCGATGATCGCGTCGGGGCAACCGGTGCGCTGGGCCATCTCCTCGAGCCACACCGTCTCGGCCACCGGGTCCGGGGCCCCCAGTGCCGCCTGGACGTGGACGACCTTGGCGACATTGGCGAAGCGAGACTCGGCCAGGTAGGCGTCGGCGTCGTAGACCAGCGTCTTCACGGCGTTGATGTTGCCGAGTTGGGGATGGATGTAGTCGGGTTGCAGCCACGAATAGACCAGGTCCTTGCGACGCAGGTCGTAGAAGTGAACGTGCGTGTCAACGATGGGCAGTCTTGCCATGTCATCCTCTCCATTTCCCTTTATTCATCAGTAGATTCTGCGAAAGAAAGCCGAAGCCCTGCTCAGTACATGAGGTAGCCACCGCTGACGTTGATCGTGGCCCCCGACACGTAGCGCGCGTGAGAGCTGGCGAGGAAGACCACGACGCCCGAGACCTCGTCGGGTTCGCCGACGTAGCCCAGCGGTGTCTCGGCGCGCATCTTCTCGTAGACCGCCGGGTCGAGGTCGGTGAGCAGCATCGCGGTGTTGATCTGACCGGGGGAGACCGTGTTGACGGTGATGCCCGCGGGTCCGTAGTTGCGCGCCAGGCTCCGTGACAGCGAGACCACGCCACCCTTGGAGGCCGCGTACACCGACGAGCCGCCGAAGCCACCCGTCCACCAGCTCTGCGACGTGAAGAGGATGATCCGACCTTCGCCGCGCTCGGTCATGGCGTTGGCGACGAGGCGGCTGAGGAAGAAGGTGGCCTTCAGGTTGGTGTCGATCTGCGAATCCCAGTCGGCCTCGGTCACCTCGTTGAGACTGGGGCGTCGAATCAGGAGCGCCGCGGTGTGCGCGAGCGCGTAGATCCCGCCCATCTGCTGGGTGGCGACGTCCACCAACTGCTCGCGCGCCACGTCGTCGACCACGTCGAGGGCCAGGCCGCGGTGGCCACCACCGGGGAGCGAGGCCACCAGTTCGTCGAGGGCGCCCTGGTCGAGGTCGGTCGCGAGGACCTGGGAGCCCGCTTCGGCGAAGTCCCGAGCGACGGCGCGGCCGATGCCCCCGCAGGCGCCGGTGACGATGACCACCTTGTCCTCGAGACCGGAGTCGAGCCTCCACACCATCTCTTCGCCCCCCCCGCGCCCGCGAGCGCATTTCGCGTCCGATTGCAGTATGGCCGCTGGCCCACCTTGGCGGGTGAAGATCACCGCGGTGGCAACGAGGACACAATCTCAATCAAACTGTAACAAAAGTCTTGCAATCGAATCCAAAGATGCTACTCTTTGGGGGTTGTTGGCGTCAACCTTTCGCCCACGTCTGCGCGTGAGGGGATTGGGAATCCGACTAGTCGTGACGTACAAGTAACCCCGGTTGTCGCTTCCCCCGACTCCCCTTCCGGGGTTGCTTGTACGACTAGTCGCTTCGCGGACGGGGGTCCTTCGTCGCCGACTTCCGAGTGGAGGGCTGACGCGTGACCGAAGAGTTCGGGGAGAAGTTGACGCCGCTGCCGTACCGGATCGCGCTGTTGCCGGGCGATGGAATCGGTCCGGAGGTGACCGACGAGGCGGCCCGACTGCTGGGGGCGGTGTCGCGCTTGGACCCGGCCATCACCTTCGAGGTCGAGCGCCTGGCGTGGAACGCCGACTACTTCCTCGAGCACGGCACGATGATGCCGCCCGATGGCCTGCAGATCCTCGGCGAGTTCGACGCCATCTTCCTCGGTGCGGTGGGCGACAAGCGAGTACCCGACCACATCGCCCTGCGGCAACTCATCTTCGCCATCCGCCAAGGATTCGACCAGTACGTGAACCTGCGACCGGTCAAGTTGCTGCGCGGTGCCCCGACGCCCCTGGTGGACAGGACCGAGAGCGATATCGACATGGTCTTCGTGCGCGAGAACAGCGAGGGTGAGTACTCCGGCGTGGGCTCGCTCGAGTACGCGGGCACCCCCGACGAGGTGGCGCTGCAGACGAGCGTCTTCTCGCGCAAGGGCATCGAGAGGGTGATGCGTTTCGCCTTCGACATGGCGCGCGCGCGTCACCAGCCCCTGCAGAGCATCTCCAAGGGCAACGCGCTGAACTACAGCGGGGTGCTGTGGGACCGGATCTTCGCCGAGACCTGCGAGCTCTACCCCGACGTCGAGGCCGAGAACCTCCTGGTCGACGCCGCCGCGTACCACATGGTGCGCACGCCCGAGCGCTTCGGCGTCGTCGTCGCGTCCAACCTCTTCGGTGACATCCTCACTGACCTGGGCGCTGCTCTGGCGGGTGGACTGGGATTCGCCGCCAGCGCCAACCTGTGTCCCGGCAAGGAGTTCCCCTCCATGTTCGAGCCGGTCCACGGCTCCGCTCCGGACATCGCGGGCCGTCACGCCGCCAACCCCATCGCCTCACTGTGGGCGGTGGGGATGATGTTGAGCGACCTGGGCTACGCGCACTGGGAGCGGTGGATCCTCGACGCCGTCGAATCGGTGTTGCTGGAGGGCTCGTGGCGCACCCCGGACCTCGGGGGCCACGCCAGGACCCGCGACGTGACCGACGCCGTCATTCAGGCGCTCGAGACCAGCCAGCGCCTCGCCCCCTCGGCGTAGTCACCTCGAGGTCCGTCCGACCTGCGCCTCGCCGCCGTGTGAGGGCTGCTTCGATGTGCGCGGGGCCGCGTCAGGGATCGGGAACCTTGCACTGCCATTGGCGAGATGGGAGACTTCAGGGGCCCATGAGTCCCAAGAAGAACGGCCCCGAGCCCATCGCCCCAGCCGCCCCGTGGGTCCCCGTGACGATCCGCGACGTGGCCAAGGTCGCCGGGGTGTCGACCGGGACGGTCTCGAACGTCCTGAACCGACCCGACATCGTGGCCGAGTCCACCCGCCGGCGGGTCCTCCAGGCGGTCGAGTCGACGGGATTCATCCGCAACACGCAGGCGCACCAGCTGCGCGGAGGTCGGTCCCAAACCGTGGGAGTGGTGGTGCTCGACGTCGCCAACCCCTTCTTCACGGAGATGTTCCGAGGCGCCGAGAGTCGCCTGCAAACGGAGGGATACGTCCTGATGCTCGCCAGCACGGACGGCTCGGTGGAGCGCGAGGCGAACTTCGTCCGGGCGATGGAGGAGCACCGGGTCGAGGGCGTGTTGATCACCCCCGCGGCGGCGGAATTGGGTGCTCTGGCGGGCTTGCGCACCCGTGGGGTGCCGACGGTCCTGCTCGACCGTAAGGCCACCGCCGACGAGTTCTGTTCGGTCACGGTTGACGACGTGCGCGGCGGCGAGTTGGCGGCCCGGCACCTCTTCGAGACGGGACACCTGGAATTGGCCTTCGTGAACGGGCCGTCGTCGGTTCGCCAGTGCCGGGACCGTCGCCAGGGTGTGCGCAAGGCGGTGCGGTCCGTGTCCAAGACGAAGAAGGTGGAGGTCACCGAGGTCTCGGTGGGTGCGCTCACCGTTCGCCACGGTGAGGACGTGGTCGAGCGGATCCTGGCGATGTCGCCGCGGCCCACCGCGGTCATGTGCGCCAACGACCTGTTGGCGCTGGGCGTCCTGCGCGGACTCGCGTCGCGCGGCGTCCGGGTGCCCGACGACCTCGCGGTGACCGGGTACGACGACCTGATCTTCGGGTCCATGCTGTCACCGGCCCTGACCTCGGTGCGCCAGCCCGCGTTCGAGCTCGGGGTGGCCGCCGCCGAGTTGCTCCTCGACGAGGTGCGCAACCCCGACCACCGTCACCGCGAGGTCCGCTTCGAGCCGGAATTGGTCGTGCGCACGTCGTCGAGGCCCTAGTCGGTCCAGACTGCCGGACCCGGGATACTTGACACGTTTCAATTACCCGGGCTATAGTGAGGGCGCCTCGCTTCGTCGGTGAGGTTCCGTCGTGAGTGCGCTCGAAGGCGTCAACCGCGAGGGAGTTGTCCAGGTCAACGGTCACGAGGGGGATGCGGTGGAGCGAGTGTGCTTCCAGTTGCGGATCGACCCGACGAAGGCGGACGAGTACAAGGCCCGCCACGCCGAGGTGTGGCCCGACATGCTCCAGGCGCTCTCCGAGGCCGGTTGGACCAACTATTCGCTCTTCCTCGCGCCCGACGGGATGCTCATCGGCTACCTCGAGTGCGAGAGCTTCGCGCACTGCCTCGACGCCATGGCCGCCACCGAGGTGAACGGTCGCTGGCAGGCCTCGATGGGCGAGTTCTTTGTAGGTCTCGACGGGGCGCCTGACGAAGGCATGCGTCCCCTCGAAGAAGTGTTCCACCTCGCGTAGGTGGTGTTCTCTGGGGCGAAGGCCCCAGACCGGATGAGGTACGAGAAAGAGGACTGTGATGCTGAATCGAAGTGACATCAAGGACGTTCTGCGCCGCCAGTGGATCGAGACGCCGTCGTGGGCCTACGGGAACTCCGGTACCCGCTTCAAGGTCTTCGGACAGCAGGGCGTCGCGCGCAGCCCCTTCGAGAAGATCGAGGACGCCGCGCAGGTCCACCGCCTGACGGGTGTCGCCCCCTCGGTGGCGCTGCACATCCCCTGGGACAGGGTCGAGGACTACTCCCAACTCGCCAAGCACGCGAGCGACCTGGGCGTCAAGATCGGCGCCATCAACCCCAACGTCTTCCAGGAGGACGACTACCGTCTCGGCAGCGTCTGCAACCCCGACCCGCGCATCCGTCGCAAGGCGATCGACCACCTGCTCGAGTGCGTGGACATCGCCCACGAGACGAAGTCCTTCGCCATCAGTCTGTGGTTCGCCGACGGTACCAACTACCCGGGTCAGGACAACATCCGGGCGCGTCAGGACCGTCTACACGAGGCCCTGGCCGAGACCTACGCCGCGTTGGGCGACGGGGTGGAGATGCTCCTGGAGTACAAGCTCTACGAGCCCTCGTTCTACACGATGGACGTGCCCGACTGGGGAACCTCGCTGGTCCAGTGCCTCGAGCTCGGCCCCCAGGCCAAGGTGCTGGTCGACACCGGGCACCACGCCGTGGCGACCAACATCGAGTTCCTCGTCGCGGTGTTGCTGCGAGCTGGTCGCCTGGGCGGCTTCCACTTCAACTCGCGCTTCTACGGCGACGACGACTTGATGGTCGGGGCCGCCGACCCCTACCAGCTCTTCCGGATCATGTTCGAGATCGTCGACGCCGGGGTGGTCACCCCCGACGGCGGCGTCGCGTTCATGCTCGACCAGTGCCACAACATCGAGCCCAAGGTCCAAGCCGAGATCCGTTCGGTGATGAACGTCCAGGAGGCCACCGCCAAGGCCCTGTTGGTGGACCGCGACGCCCTGAGCGTCTGCCAGGCCCAGGGCGACGTCCTGGGCGCCAACGCGCTGTTCACCGACGCCTTCTACACCGACGTGCGCCCGCTCCTGGCGGAGTTGCGAGAGGACATGGGTCTCGACCCCGACCCCATCGCGGCCTATCAGCGTTCGGGGTATCAGCAGCGCATCGAGTCCGAGCGCGTGGGTGGTCAGGCCGCCGGCTGGGGCGCGTGATGGCCGATTTCTCCTACGTGGTGCCCGCCGAGGTGCAGGAACTGTTGGAGCGCGCTCATCGCCTGGGCGCGGACCCCACGGTGACGAACTACGCGGGCGGCAACGCCAGCGCCAAGGCGCGCGTGCTCGACCCCGCCAGTGGGGACGACATCGACGTGATGTGGGTGAAGGGCTCGGGCGGCGACCTGGGGACACTGTCCTTCAACGGGCTCGCGGCCCTGCGACTGGACGCCCTGCGCAACCTCACCAAGGTCTACCGCGGTCCCGAGTTCGAGGACGAGATGGTGGCGGCCTTCGACTTCTGTCTCTTCGGCAAGGGCGGCGCGGCCCCGTCGATCGACACCGCGATGCACGGACTCGTGCGCTGCGCGCACGTCGACCACCTGCACCCCGACTCGGGCATCGCCCTGGCCACCGCCGCCGACGGCGAGGCCCTGACGCGGACCATCTTCGGCGACCAGGTCCTGTGGACGCCCTGGCGGCGTCCCGGCTTCCAGTTGGGGCTCGACATCGCCGCGATCCGTGACGCCAACCCGGATTCGATCGGCGTGATCCTCGGCGGACACGGCATCACCGCCTGGGGCGACACCAGCGAGAAGTGCGAGCGCAACGCCCTGTTCATCATCCGCACGGCGGAGCGCTACATCGCCGAGCACGGGCGCCGCGACCCCCTGGGTCCCAAGCTCGCACGCTTCGCGCGTCTGGGCGACGAGGAGCGCCGCGCCGCGGCCATCGCCCTCTTTCCCACCCTGCGCGGCATGGCCAGCGTGGACCGTCCCCAGGTGGGCCACTTCTTCGACACCGACACCGTGTTGAGCTTCCTCGAATCGGAACGTCACGCCGAGGTCGCCGCGCGCGGGAGCTCGTGCCCGGACCACTTCTTGCGCACCAAGGTCCGACCCATGGTCCTCGACCTCGACGCGCACAGCCCGGTGGCCGACAAGATCGCTCGGCTCGGCGAGCTGCACCAGGAGTACCGCGCGGCCTATCGGGCCTACTACGAGACCTACGCGACGCCGGAGTCGCCGGCGATGCGCGGGGCGGACCCGGCCATCGTGCTCGTGCCGGGCGTCGGGATGTTCTCCTTCGGCAAGGACGCCCAGACCGCCCGGGTGGCGGGGGAGTTCTTCATCAACGCCATCAACGTCATGACCGGCGCGGAGGCCATCTCCACCTACGCGCCCATCGAGGAGTCCGAGAAGTTCCGCATCGAGTACTGGCAACTGGAGGAGGAGAAGCTGCGCCGCATGCCCAAGGGCAAGGCGCTCGCCTCGCGGGTGGCCCTGGTGACCGGCGGGGGCTCAGGCATCGGCGCGGCGACCGCGCGGCGCCTGGCCGCCGAGGGCGCCCACGTGGTCGTGGCTGACCTCGACGAGGGCTCGGCGACGTCGCTGGCGGCCGAGCTCGGTTCGCGCGACGTCGCGCGCGGCGTGGCCATCGACGTGTCGTCCAAGGACGCGGTGCAGCGCTGCGTGGACGAGGCGGTGCTGGCCTTCGGTGGCGTGGACATCGTGATCAACAACGCCGGCCTCTCCATCTCGAAGTCGCTCCTCGAGACCACCGAGCGCGACTGGGACATCCAGCACGACGTGATGGCCAAGGGCTCCTTCTTGACCGCCCAGGCCGCGGTCCGGGTGATGAAGGAACAGGCCATGGGCGGCGACATCGTCTACATCGTCTCGAAGAACGCCGTCTTCGCCGGCCCCAACAACGTGGCCTACGGCTCGGCCAAGGCCGACCAGGCCCACCAGGTGCGCCTGCTCGCCGCTGAACTGGGCGAACTGGGCATCCGGGTCAACGGGGTCAACCCCGACGGCGTGGTGCGGGGATCGAAGATCTTCGCGGGAGGCTGGGGTGCGCAGCGCGCGGCCGTCTACGGCGTGAAGGAGGAGGAGCTCGGCGCCTACTACGCGGGTCGCACGCTCTTGAAGCGCGAGGTTCTGCCCGAGAGCATCGCCAGCGCGGTCTTCGCCCTGTTGGGCGGCGACCTGGCCCTGACCACCGGAGCTCACATCCCCGTCGACTCGGGCGTCGCCGCCGCCTTCCTGCGATAAGTCGTGCCGAGGACGCCCGTGGCGGTCGCGGCGGTCGACCTGGGCGCGTCGAGCGGCCGGGTGCTGCTGGCCACGCTGCGCGAGGGGCGTCTGGAGTTGGTGCCGGTGGCTCGCTTCGCCAACGGGGGACACGACGCGCGCGGGCTGTTCTCCTGGGACACTCCTCACCTGGTGGACGAGATCGAACGGGGCCTCGCGAAGGCCACCGCCGTGGCCCGCGACCAGGGAACGACCCTGGACGCGGTGGGGGTGGACTCCTGGGCCGTGGACTACGGACTGCTCGACGACCAGGGCCGTCTCGTGCGACTGCCCGCGCACCATCGCGACCCGCGCACCGACGCCGCCTTCGCCGCGGTCACCAGTCTCATCGACCCGTGGTCCCTCTACCAGCGAAGCGGCATCGCCCTGTTGAGCTTCAACACGCTGTTCCAGCTGGTCGCCGACGGCGACCTCGCCCGCCGGGCGCATCGGATGCTGCTGATCCCCGACCTCGTGAACCACGCCTTGTGCGGCGTGCAGGCCTGGGAGCGGACCAACGCGTCGACGACCCAACTGCTCAACCGGCAGCGGCGCTGGGACGACGAACTCTTCGACACCCTGGGTCTGCCCCGCCACCTGGTGGGCGAGCTGACCGAGCCGGGAACGGTACTGGGCACCGTGACCTCGCCGACGGCACTGGCCGCGGGCGTCTCCCCCAACACCAGAGTGATCGCGGTGGCCTCGCACGACACGGCCTCGGCGGTCCTGGCCGTTCCGGCGCGGGACCGGAACTTCGCCTACATCTCCTCGGGCACGTGGTCCCTCGTGGGGGTGGAGCTCGACGAGCCCCTGATCGACCGCGACGCCTTCGACGCGGGTTTCACCAACGAGCTGGGGGCCTTCGGCCGGACGCGTTTCCTGCGCAACATCATGGGCTTCTGGCTGCTCCAGGAGGTCATCCGTGAGTTCGCCGCCGAGGGCGAGGAGCACGACGCGGCCGCCCTGACGGCCCAGGCCGCGCAGGTCGCCCCGCGGCGTTTCCTGGTGGACGCCGAGAGCCACGAGCTGCTCGTCACGGGCGACATGCGCGGGCGCCTCCAGGCCTCCTGTCGGCGCCTGGGCACCGACGTGCCCGTCACGGCGGCCGAGTTCACGCGGTGCATCCTCGACTCACTGGCCCTCGCCTACCGTCGGGCGATCCGCGGCATCTCCCGGGTCACCGGCGTGCGCGTCGACGTCGTCCACGTCGTGGGTGGAGGGGCCCTCAACGAGCTCCTGTGCCAACTCACCGCCGACGCCTGTGGCGTGAGCGTGCAGGCCGGACCCGTCGAAGCCGCCGCGCTCGGCAACGCCCTGATGCAGTTCCAGGGCTTGGGCGTGGTGGAACCCGACCTGGCCGCGATGCGGGACCTCGTGGCGACGTCCTTCCCCACGAAGGGCTTCGACCCGCACCCGGGCGACGAAGGCGCGTGGGCGAAGGCGGAGGAACGGCTCCTCACCGCCCTCGGCTAGACCCCCGCAGTGAGCGGTCCGCGTCGGGACGCGCCGATCCGTGCCGCGGTGGCGACCTGGTACCCGCGTCGCCTCTAGAGCGTCGAGCCGCCCGCGGCTCCCGACAGGCTCTTGATCAGCTGGGGGGTGATGACGGTCACCGGGGAAGGCGCCACGACCGCCGTGGACTGGTGGGCGATGGTGGCACTGACCGAGACCGACATGTCACCCTTGTTGGCGTTGGGGGCGGTGATGCCGATCTGGGCCCCGGTCGCCGTCGAACCCGACAGCGACAGCGCGATGTGGTAGGTGCCCGCCACCTTGCCCGGCGAGGAGACCGCCGTCGAGGAGGCCTGCGCCATCACCGGCGCGAGCGCGTCGGCGACCGCTTGGAGGGTGCCGGTCTGGGAGAAGCCTCCCGAGACGGTGGTGTACTTCGTCTTCTCGACGAGGGCGGTGAGCGCGTCGACGACCCGTTCCTCGATCGCGTGCTGGCGGGCGGTCTGGGAGGCGGACTTGTCCTTGGCCGGCAGGTAGGAGCTGAGCAGCGTGGAGGGCACCTCGAACCACCGTCCGCCCAGCAGGAGCTGCAGACCAGTCAGCTCCGAGGCCGTCGAGCCCAGGTCGGGAATCGACGACGCGGCCGAGAAGTCGACCTTCACGTAGAGGTTCTGACCGACCTGGACAAGGTCGAGCAACGGCGACGAGCCGACGTCGAGCGTCACCTCCTCGTTGACCTTGCCGGCGGACGCCGAGATCGCCGATCCCGTGGTGTTCTGCTCGGTCATCGTCATCGACACGAGGCTGAGAACCTTCTGCACCTGCGCCGCCTGCGCCGCACTGGCTCCCGTGCCGGCGACGCTCGCGCTGAGATGGACCTGGAGGTACTGCTGGGCGCCGACCGAAGCCAGGGCGCCCTTCAACGTCTTTTGGACGGACGTTCCGCACGCCGCCAGCCCGAGGGAGGCCACCACCAGCACTGCCACAACCTTCGTTCGTCGTCCCGTCATGACTCCTGATTTCTCTCGACAGTCCCCAAACCAACGGACCCGGCGCCCGGCGCGCGCGTTTTGCACCTAGCGCGAGGCGGCCACGAGGATCACGTCCAGCCTGCGGGGGCCGTGGACGCCTTCGACGCGTTCGAGTTCGATGTCCGAGGTCGCCGACGGGCCGGAGATCCAGGTCTGGCTGGAGTCGGGAGTGAGCCGCGCCACGGCTTCGGGGACCACTTCGACGATCTGGGCGTCGTCGATGACCACGATGAGGTGGTCGGGGACCAGGGAGAGGACCCGGCGACCCTGGCGTTCGCCGGAGTCCAGCACGATGGTCCCGGTCTCGGCGACGGCGACCGCGCAACCGGTCAGGGTGGAGTCGATGGCGTCGAGCTCGGCGGTGGCGAGGGGGCCGTCGTCGCGGTGCACGCGGACGCTCACCTCGCGCAACCACTCGTCGGGAACGTCCGTCGGCACCGCGACGGAGGTGCTGTGGTGGGCCGCGAGCAGCGACGCGATCGTCGCCGCGAGGGAGGCCGGGTCGCACTCGACGACGTTGGCCCGGTAGTCGACGAGCCGCTCCCTCAAGAGCTGTCGTCGCTCGCGGGCGTCGCGCGACCCCGTGAGACGGAAGGCGCGCGGCGGCGGGGGTGGCGAGGGATGCGCCGCGAGGGCGCTCGCGAGGGAGCTCAGCACGCCGTCGCGTCCGGGCACGTCTCGCCCGACGTGGCCGGGCGTGGCGTCATGGATGGCGCCGTGGTCGTGCACCAACGAGGAGGAGAAGTCGCGGGGGAGGGGGAGGTCCACGTTGGCGTCGGGATGGGTCTGGGCGAACCAGGCGCGAAACGACGTGGCCGGGGGTAGCGGGGCGTCGCGCGTGGCGCTCCAGCGCGACAGCGGGGGTGGCAGGTAGCGAAGTCGGCGGACGCGGAGCCGTCCCAGCACCTGACCGGCGGCCACCAGGCGACGCATCACGCGCGCCGACGAGAAGCCCTTCTCCACCATCTTCATCGCCACGAGCTCGGGGTCGCGCGGGTGCTCGCGGCGCTTCTCGTCCACGACCTCCGAGCGCAGGCGCACCAGGATCTTGGGGATGTCGATCTTGACCGGACAGGCCACGTAGCAGGCGCCGCAGAGTGAGGACGCGTAGGGCAGGGAGTCCTCGAGCTGTGTGCGCACGCCGCGACGCAGTTGGGGCACGAGGACCGCCCCGATCGGTCCGGGATAGGGGTTGCCGTAGGAGTGGCCGCCAGTGCGCTCGTAGACGGGGCAGACGTTGAGGCACGCCGAGCACCTGATGCAGCGCAGCACGTCGCGGCCGCTCTCCTCGGCCAGCGCCGACGAGCGCCCGTTGTCGATCAGCACCACGTGGAAGTTCGAGGGACCGTTGCCGGGCGTGGCGCCGGTGAAGATCGAGGTATAGGGGTTCATCCGTTCGCCGGTCGCCGAGCGCGGCAGGAGCTGCAAGAAGACCTCGAGGCTCCGCCAGTCCGGCAGGATCTTCTCCACCCCGACCACCGAGATCAGCGTCTCGGGCAGGGTCAGGCACATCCGGCCGTTGCCCTCGGACTCGACCACGACGACCGCCCCGGTGTCGGCCACGAGGAAGTTCGCCCCGGAGATCGCCACCTTGGCCGAGAGGAAGCGCTGGCGCAGGTGGGCGCGGGCCGCTCCGGCCAGCGCCGCCGGGTCGTCGCTCAGGTCGGCGGGCGCCGCCAGGCCCGACTTGCCCATCTCGTCGAGGAAGATCCGGCGGATCTGGGCGCGGTTCTTGTGGATCGCGGGCACCAGGATGTGCGAGGGCAGGTCGTCGCCGAGCTGGACGATGAGCTCGGCGAGGTCCGTCTCGTAGGCGATGATGCCGTGGCTCTCCAGGGCGGTGTTGAGCTCGATCTCGGCGGTGGCCATGGACTTGACCTTGACCACCGAGTCGACGCCGGTCGCCTGGACGAGACCCACGACGATGGCGTTGGCCTCGGCGGCGTCGCGCGCCCAGTGCACCACGCCGCCGCGGGCCTGGACGTTCCTCTCGAACTCGACGCAGAGCTCGTCGAGGTGGCCGAGGGCGAAGTCCTTGATCGCCGCGCCGGCACTGCGCAACTCCTCCCAGTCGTCGAGCTCGCCGACGACCCGAAGGCGCTTCTCGCGGATGGTGGTGGTCGCGTGCTTCAAGTTGGCCCGCAGCTGGGCATCGGCCAGGGCCGTCCGGGCCAGGGTCGGGAAGGGCAGGTTGGTGTCGAAGACCCTAGACACGGCCGCTCCCGTCGCGACTGGCCAGGATCTCGGCCAGGTGCATGAGGCGAAGGGGACTGCGCGCCCGCGACGCGAGACCGCCGATGTGGGTCAGGCAAGAGTTGTCGAGCGCGCACAGGACCTCGGCGCCGCTCGCGCGCACGGCGGCCAGCTTGTCCGAACCCATGGCGCTCGACGTGTCGGCGTTCTTGATCGAGAACATGCCGCCGAAGCCGCAGCAGGAGTCGGGCTGGACGAAGGGCACCAGGTCCAGGCCCTCGACGTGGCGCAGCAGGGTGCGGGGCGCCTCGTCGAGGCCGAGCACCCGCAGCGAGTGGCAAGTGGGGTGGTAGGCGACTCGGTGGGGGAAGACCGCGCCGACGTCAGTGACCTTGAGCACGTCGTTCAGGAACTCCGAGAACTCGTAGGTACGCCGTCCGACCTCGTCGAGGTCCTCGGCCAGGGTCGCGTCGCCGAGCGATTTCGCCGACGTGGCGTAGAGGTCGCGGACCGTGCCGACGCACGAGGCCGAGGGCGAGACGATGACGTCGTAGTCGTTGAAGACGTCGCGGAATCGCTGCGCCAGGTGCAGGCCCTCTTCGCGGTAACCGGCGTTGAGGTGCATCTGTCCGCAGCAGGTCTGCTGGGTGGGGAAGACGACCTCGTGCCCGAGGCGTTCGAGGACGTCGACCACGGCGCGAGGGGTGTTGGGGAACAGTCCGTCGTTGACGCAGGTGATGAAGAGCGCCACCTTCATGTCTCGCACCCTCTCTTCGACCGAGCAGTCGCGTTGCTCCGACACTAGTTAGTGGCGTGGTCCGCGCCGACTCCTGACGACGTCAGAATTGTAACGTTTCAGAGAGTGTACCGCCCGACGTCCGTCCGTGGTGGTCGACGGGCGCCGTGCCCTCGCGATGATGCTGCAACTCGCGCTCGAAGCCCAGAAACGCTGGCACCGCATCACCGCCGTCGAGCGACTCGGTGAACTGATTGAGGGCGTGCGCTTCATCGACGGAGTGGCGCAACTCGCCGCGTAGTCAACGCCAACTGATGACCGACGCTGGGACCACCAGGCGACCATCGTCACGTCCATGGACGACACGGTCATCTTCGTGTCACAACTCAGCACTACGATCACCGTTGACATTGACGCACCAGATCACGAGTCCACCAACGAAGTCAGTCGGACCCGCACTTCACGGCATCAAACACAAGATTCCCGCATAACTCAGTTTATAGCCAAACATTCTGGAGTGTCGCAACGAAATTGGTAAGAGTTGATCACGAGTTATACAACGAGGAGCGCAAAAGAATGACTTCACATCGATGGAATAAGTCGCCATTCAGAATTTCTATTGGCATTGCGATTCTTCTGGCATCCACGCTGATTTACTCCCCGACAGCCGGAGCATTTTCCTACAACCGTACTGCAGCGGTTAACTACGCAAATACTTGGTCGCTTTCGTACAACACTGTTTACCCGGTATTTAGTTCCGATGACTGTGCAAATTTCGTATCTCAGGCGTTGACCACTGGCGGGGTTCCGTGGGCCTTAGGTGACGGCGACTGGTCAAACTTAAGCAATTGGTGGGACATTCCTGCGACATCTCCATCAAACGTC